>DASPUH010000126.1:0-3647 GCA_035622975.1 Candidatus Sulfotelmatobacter sp. | reverse complement strand
GGCGGCTGCGCCTCACACTGCCCGGCCCCGCGTGGCTCCGCTTGGGCCGAAGGTCGCAATCTCGAGGCCGCGCCAGCAGAGCCGCGCGACGGCAGCTCCTAGCTGATGGAGAACGCGACCGTCACCGACACCTCGATCTCCGTCTGGCTGGGCACGGGTGGCTCGGCCGGCGATGTCTGCGTGCCGCCGTTGACGACCGTCGGTGGCACCGGGACAGCGGTGCCCGGCGCGCTGCTCCCGGCGCTGCCCGTCGAACCGGAGGCGGACCCGGAGCCCGCCGCCATCGGCACGGCGTAGCCGTAATCGTTGAGCGAGACGCTCACCGACACGACGCCGCCGAGTGTCACCGACGCGGCCGAGGCGGCCGTCTCCGCCTGGGCCCGTGCATCGGCCATGGCCGCCTCGATGGCCTTCTTCTCGGCGGCACCCTTGTCGCTGCCGTCGGCCTTCATCGTGGCGGTGCCGGTGCCGGTCACGACGAGCTCATGGTCGGGCGCCAGGCCGGAACTCCCGCCGATGACCGGATACGGATAGGCGATCGAGCTGCTACTCGTGGCGACGCCGGCGCCACTGGCGCCGGACGCCCCGACCGACCCCGGGGCGATTTCGGGCGCACCCTGGAGGACGTCGGCACCACCCGCTGCGCTGCCGGGGGTGCTCGAGGCAGGGGAGGCCGCGCCGCCCGAGCAGGCGGTCACGAGGGCGGCGATCGGCACAGCGAGGAGGACGGTGGCGAGACGGTTCATCGGGTTGGCTCCTGGTCGGCTGCGATGGACGATGGCACGCAGACGCCGGCGAGCGGCCAGCGGTTCCACGCCCGGTCACTGGTCGTGGATGATGGGGGCCACTTGCGCCGGCGCACGAGACCGGCCGCCAGGTGCTCTAGGGAGATCGGGCATGGCCGTGACCTTCACGCATCAGCCGCACCCGCGCATCGCCGAGCACAAGAAGACCGGCCCGGTCAAGACGGCCGACCAGCACACCGGCTTCAATGGCCGTGTCGCCCTGTTCATCACGGGCGTCGTGGGGACGATGTGGTGTGCCTACCTGTTCACGCTGCTCGCCTTGATCAGCGCCCCTTCCGCCTTTACGAGCGGGGACGCCATCGTCATCGTCGCGTGGGTCGCCCAGACGTTCATCCAGCTAGTCCTGCTGCCGATCATCATCGTGGGGCAGAACATCCAGGCCAAGTCAGCCGACAAGCGGGCGGAGGACACCTACAAGGACGCCGAGGCGACGTTCCACGAGGCCGAGCAGATCCAGGCCCACCTGAAGGCCCAGGACGAGGCACTGAACAGCTTGCTCGACAAGCTGGCCGCGCTCGAGGCCGGCGCGGCACACGCGTGAGGGTCCGTCCCCCACGAGGCGGCCGCGGCTCGGCCGGGGGGACGACCGTGCAGCCGGTTCGAGGCCGGGCTGAGAGCCCGAGCCCGGACGTCATCGTCGTCGGGGGCGGCATCGTGGGCACCGCGGCGGCGGCCGAGCTGGGGCGCCGTGGTGCCCGGGTCACGCTCCTCGACCGCATCGGTCTGGCGGCCGCCGCCTCCGGTGCGAATTCGGGGGCCATCCAGCACCCCGTCGACCCGGTGCTCGCCGCGCTCCATGCGGACACGCTGGCCGGCTACCGCGAGCTGGTCGCGGCAGAGGTCGGCTTCCACATGGCAAGCGAGCCGGCGGGGTTGCTGTACGTCGGCCACGAGCCGACCGTCGTGGCGGCGATGGCCGCCCACGTCGCGGCCGAGGCGCCGGAGCTCGAGCCCGTGGTCCTCTCCGGCCCCGAGCTGACACGCCTCGAGCCGGCGCTGGCCCCCGGCCTGTCCGCCTGCGGGGTCAGGACCGGCTATCCGGTGCCGCCGGCGGCGGCAACGTACGGCTACGCGACGCTCGCCGAGCGAGCGGGCGTGACCATCCGGTCGGGGGCGGAGGCATCGCTCGAAGTGAGCGGGGACCGCGTCGTGGGCGTCCGCGTCGGCGGTCGGCTGCTGGCGGCTAGTGACGTCCTCGTGGCAGCTGGGCCGTGGACGTGCGACCTCATCGACCCGATGGGCACCTGGAGGCCGATCCGGCCCGTGTGGGGGGTCGTCGCCGAAGTGGCATTGCCGACCGGCCCGCGCCACGTCCTCGAGCAGGCCGAGATCACGGCCGCGCTCGATCCCGAGGCCTCACCGCCACCCGGGGCCGCTCGGCGCGATGACCTTCTCTTCAGCCTCGTGCCCGGCGCGATCGCCCCATCCGTAGGCTCGACATTCCTTGAAGCGGAGCCGCGACCGGCCGACTGGCTCGAGCCGATCCTCCTCCGGGCCGCCACCTACGTCCCGGGGATCGCCGACGCACCGATCACCGGGATGCGCGCCTGCCCTCGCCCCCAGTCCCGCGACGGACGACCGCTGATCGGGCGCGTGCCAGGCATCCGTGGCCTCTGGATGTGTGCCGGCCACGGACCGTGGGGCATCTCGACGGGACCCGCGTCTGCCCGCCTCGTGGCGCGCCTCATCCTGGGCGACGACGTGGCCATGCCGCGCGCCTTGCGCGCCGATCGCTTCGGCCACCCCGACCCCGTGGGGGCCCGCCGCGGCAGCCTTGGTGACTTCCGGCTCTAGCGGGTGCGCCAAGCAGGCCGCCAGGATCCTCCTGGAAGGGAGACGGCATGGCTGCGACGGCGATCTCGGTGGTTGGCCTGTGCAAGGACTACGGCACCTTGCGGGCGGTGGACGAGCTGTCCTTCACGGTCGCCAGGGGCGAGATCCTGGCGCTCCTGGGACCCAACGGGGCCGGCAAGACCACCACGGTCGAGATCCTGGAGGGCCACCGCCAGCGGACCTCGGGCACCGTCGATGTCCTCGGGTACGACCCAGCCACGGGCGGACGCGCGTACCGCGAGCGGATCGGCATCGTCCTCCAGGAGGCGGGCTTCGACGAGGAGTTCACGCCGCGCGAGCTGATCGAGCTCCAGCGCCGCATGTACCCACGCCGCCTGGCCGTCGACGACGTGCTCGCGCTCGTCGGGCTCGAGGACAAGCAGCACGACCGGGTGCGGACGCTGTCGGGCGGGCAGCGCCGCCGCCTTGACCTGGCCCTGGGCCTGATCGGGGACCCCGAGCTGCTGTTCCTGGACGAACCGACGACGGGCTTCGATCCGGGCGCCCGGCGCAAGGCGTGGGAGCTGGTGGAGAACCTCCGCGGCCTGGGCAAGACGGTCCTGCTGACGACCCACTACATGGACGAGGCGGAGCACCTCGCCGATCGGGTCGCGGTCGTCGTCCACGGCCGGCTCGTCGCGCTCGGCACGCCGGAAGAGATCGCGGCCGGCCGGCGGACCGCCTCCGTCGTCACCTTCCGGCTGCCGACCGGCGTGGACGCGGCAGAGTTGCCCCACCTTGACGGCACCCTCTCGACCGACGGCGCGGATCTGGAGCTCGAGACGGCGGAACCCACGCGGTCCCTCCAGGAGCTGACCAGCTGGGCCGTCGGGCGGCACCTCGAGCTGCCCGTCCTGGCGATCGGCAGGCCCTCCCTGGAGGACACGTACCTTGAGCTCGTGGCGGCCGCCGATCCTGAGGTGGCCGCGGCGGCGGACCGCGTCGTGGCCGGGGCGCCGGCGTGACGACGCTCGCCCATCTCTCCGGCCACCCGGCGACCACGGCCCA
>DASPUH010000125.1:0-32493 GCA_035622975.1 Candidatus Sulfotelmatobacter sp. | reverse complement strand
GTGCGTCAGCCCGACACCATCGTCAAGTCCCTGGCCATCGGCGATCCCGCGGACGGCCAGTACGCCCTGGAACTGGCACGCGAGAGCGGCGGCACGCTCGAGAGCGTGCCGGACGGCGCGACCGCCGCGGCCATCCGCCTCTTGGCGGAGACCGAGGGCATCTACACCGAGACGGCCGGTGGCGTGACCGTCGCGGCCCTCCAGCAGGCCATCGCCCGCGGCGTGGTGCGACCCACCGACGAGGTCGTGGTCCTGCTCACCGGCAACGGCCTCAAGACGCCCGACGCCCGCACCTTCGGGCAGCCGGGTACCTCACCCGATGGCCGCTCCGTACCCCTTGCGGCCCGTCCCGGCGAGCCCGGCCTGGCCTGCCCGCTGGCGCCATCGATGACCGCCTTCGAGGCCTGGTTCGCCTCGCGCTGACGGAGCGTCCGGCGCGACCGTCAGCCGGTGCCCTGCAGGCCGGCTGCGATGCCGTTGATGGTCAGCTGGACCAGCCGTCGGAGCCGCCCGACGTCCGCCCCGTCGTCGCCGGTGCGAAGCCGTGCCAGGAGGTCCAGCTGCAGCTCCGACAGGGCGGCCACGTAGGGGTTGCGCATCTCGATGGCGCGCCGCAGGACGGGCGCGTGCTCCAGCAACCGTGCCTCGCCCTTGAGGCGCAGGACCAGCCGCACCGTGCGCTCGAATTCGGCCTCCACGGCTCGCCAGCGCGGGTCCTCCAGGCCGGCGGGCGCCGCCAGGGCATGACGCCGGGCGACGGCGAGGTCGACGCGGGCCAGACCCGCCTCGGCGTTGTCGATGACGCTGGCCAGGAAGGGCCATCGGCGGTACAGCGCCGCCACTTCCTGGAGCGCATCAGCGCCGCGGCGGGCTTCCAGACGCTCGAGGGCGCTGCCCAGGCCGTACCAGGCGGGCAGCTCGATGCGCGCCTGGGCCCAGGCGAAGACCCACGGGATGGCGCGCAGCTGCTCCAGCCAGGCCGCCGCGTGCGGGTCCGCCCAAGCTCGCGACGGCGGACGCGACCCCAGGCGCATCGTCATCACCTCGTCGATGGGCGTCACCCGGCGGAACCAGGCCGGGAAGCCCGGATCGTCGATCAGGTCGCGATAGCTCGCCAGGGCATCCGCGGCCAGCTCGTCCATCAGGCGCCCCGCCGGGCCGCCTGGGTCGGTCGCCCCGTCGGCCTCGCTCGGGCCGATCGGGGCAAGGAGCGCGGCGTTGGTCAGCTGCTCCAGGTGCCGCCGGGCGATCCGCGCGTCGGCGTAGCGCGCGGCGATGACCTCGCCCTGCTCGGTCAGCTTGAGGCGCTCATCGACGGAGCCGGGCGCCTGGCCGCGGATGGCGCGGTTGGCCGGCCCGCCGCCGCGCCCGATGGCGCCGCCCCGCCCATGGAAGAGCGTCAGCTCCACGCCGTGACGGCGAGCCGTGGCGACCAGCGCGGCCTGGGCCTGGTACAGCTGCCAGTTCGCGGCGAGGAAGCCGCCCGCCTTGTTGGAGTCCGAGTAGCCCAGCATCACCTCCTGGCGATCGCCGCGGTCGGCCAGGTGGGCCCGGTAGCGCGGATCGGCCAGCAGGCCTTCCAGGAGCGCGGCCGCCCCATTCAACGCCGCCGGCGACTCCAGGAGGGGCACGAGGTCCAGCTCGAGCGGCGCCGGGGGGCGCGGCTCGCGCCTGGCGGCCTCGGCCGCCAGATCCAGCACGTCCACCACGTCCTGGGGTGTGGCGGTGAAGCTGACGATGTACCGCCGGCACGCCTCGGGCCCCAGGTCGGCCTGGATGGCGCCCATCGCGCCGAACGTGGCCAGGACGGCCTCGAGCGTCACGCCCGGCGCGACCTCCACCGTCCCGGCGGCCCCTGCGCGGACGGCCTCCAGGGCCGCGTGGTGCACCGCGGCGTGCTGGCGGACCTCGAGGCTGGCGAGATGGAAGCCAAAGGTGGCGAGGCGCCAGCGCAGGTCCTGGACCTCGCCGTAGGCGACGCGCACCAGGCCGTCGGCGACCAGCGCACCCTGGAGCTCGACGAGCTCGTCGTCGAGCGCAGCCGGCGACGCGTACCCGTCGGCGGCGCGGTCGCCCTCCACGAGGCGGGCCCGCGTCCGGCGCAGCCGCTCGGCGATGAAGCCGAAGCGCTGTCGGTACGGCTCGTCCGGGAAGCGACGCAGGAGCTGGCCGGCGAGGGCGGGGAAGGCGGTCATGTCAGCGGCCAGGCGTGCCGCCAGTGCGGCGTCGGCGCCGGGCGTGCCGGCCACGGCCAGGACCTGCATCAGCCGTGTGGCGACCGCCTCGTACCCGCGCAGCACGTGGTCCACCTGGATGCGCATCGTGCGGGTGGTGTGCTCAGCCGTGACGGCCGGGTTGCCGTCGCGATCCGCGCCGATCCACGAGCCCAGGCGCAGGAACGCCGGCACGCGCGGCGGTCGGGCGCCGCTGTCGGGCGCCAGGGCCATGTCGGCCGCGCGGTACAGCTGGGGCACCACCCCGAAGAGCGTCTCGTCGAAGAAGGCCATCGCGGTGCGGACCTCATCGAGCGGCTCCAGCGTGTGCGGCCGGACGGGCGCGGTGTGCCACAGGAGCGCCAGCTCCTCGCGCAGGGACCGCATCGCCTCGGCATGCTCGGCCGGCCCCAGGTTGCGATCCTCGGTTCGCTCCAGGAGGCGGGCGCACCGCCGCAGCGCCAGGAGCGTCGTCCGCCGGCGGGCCTCGGTGGGGTGCGCGGTCAGGACGGGGGTCAGGCGCAGACGGCCGAAGCGCGCGTCCAGCGCCGCCTCGTCCAGGCCCCGGGCCCGGAGCGCCTCGACGGCCTGCACCACCGAGTCACGGACGATCCCCCCTGGTGCCTCGCGTTCGCGCGCCCGCAGGGTGCGGATCCGCTGGCGCTCCTCGGCGAGGTTGACCAGCTGGAAGAACATGGCGAAGGCACGCGCCACGGCCTCCGCATCGGCCAGATCGACCGAACCGGGCGAGCGAAGGCTCGCCAGCCTGCCCGCAGGAGCGGACCGGCGGGCGACCATCGCCCGGCGGGTCGCCTCCACCAGGCGGCGACGGTCGGCGCCGGCCTGTTCGGCGATCGTGTCGCCCAGCACGTCCCCCAGCAGGCGGACCTCGCTCGCCAGGGGGTCCTTGGTCACCGTGGCGTCCTCCGCGCGCGACCGGGCCGCAACCGCACGCGCGACCTCACTTTCGTACCGTTTGTATCGTGGACATGATGGTCGATCCTGTCAGCCCCCCGGCTCCGCGCGTCGAGCAGCTGGACCAGCTGCGCTTCCTGCATCGCGTGGCGCGCCTGGCGACGACCGCGCGGACCTGGGACGAGCTGCTGGAGACGGTCGTGGATGAGACGCGCGACGCCCTCCGCGCCGACGTCTCGTCGCTCTACCTGCTGGACCGCGACGGAGCGAACCTGACCCTGGCCGCCACCAACGGGCTGGACCGCTTCCAGATCGGCCGCGCCCGCGTGCCATTCGGCGAGGGTGTCACCGGCCGCGTCGCGGCCACGCGCGAGCCGCTGGTCATCCCGGACGTCCGATCCGATACACGCTTCCTGTGGGTGCGCGGCCTGGACCAGCGGCGCTTCATCGCCTCCATGCTCTCGGTGCCGCTCTCGTGGCACGACCAGGTCGTGGGGGTCCTCAACGTGCAGACGGAGCAGCCACGCGCCTTCACCGCCGGCGACGTGGCCCAGCTGGGAGCGGTGGCCGACCTGCTGGCCGGGATCGTCGAGAAGGGCCGCCAGCAGGCCGAGACCGAGGCCCGCGTGGTCGCCCTCCAGGCCATCGACGAGGCGCGCAGCGAGCTGGTGGCCCTGGTGACCCACGAGCTGCGCACCCCGCTCGCGGTCGTGCGGGCCTACACCGACCTGCTGGCCGAGGAACCGGCCCTCGACGGCCGCTCGTCGCGCGACGTGGCGCGTCGCGAGCAGCGGGCGGCGTGGCACACCGCCGCCCTGGAACAGGTGGAGCGGCTCGACCGGCTCGTCGACTCCATCCTGGCCTCGGTGCGGGTCGTGCCCGACCAGCCGGCCCAGGTGACGCCCGTCGACGTGGCCCGCGAGGTCGGCGAGACGGTGGACGTCCTGGCCCCGCTCCTGCACCGCCACCACCTGCGACTGGATGGGCCGCCGCAGTTGCACGCGCTGGCCGACGCGCCGCGACTGCGCCAGATCGTGGAGCACCTCGTGGAGAACGCCACGAAGTACGCGCCGCCCGAGACGACCGTGCGGGTCACCTGGGGCCTGGTGGAAGGCGTCGCCCGCGTGGTCGTGAGCGACGAAGGGCCGGGCATCCCCGAGGCGTGGCGGGAGCGCATCTTCGAGCCGTACGCACGGCGCGACACCCACACGGCGCGCGGCTCGGGGATCGGTCTCTACGCGGCGAAGCGCCTGGCCGAGTCGATGGGCGCGCGGCTGTGGTGCGAGCCGGCCGAGCCAGGTGGCGCGAGCTTCGTGCTGGCGCTGCCGGCGGCCGCGTCCCTGTAGGTGCCAGCGGTGACGCGTTCGCTGCGCATCCTCGTCGTGGACGACGACCCGGCGATGGTCGGCGCCATCACGGCCCTGGTGGGCACCGAGGGCCACCAGGTCATCACCGCCTATGACGGGCTGACAGCGGTCCGGCGGATGCGCGAGGACGCGCCCGACATCGTGCTCCTTGACCTCGCCATGCCTGGCCCGGACGGGTTCGCCGTGGCCGGCCAGATCCGCGCCGCCGGCACGACCCCGATCCTCGTCGTGAGCGGCGAGAGCAGCGAGGCGGCCAAGGTCCGGGCGCTCGGCCTGGGCGCCGACGACTACCTGACCAAGCCGTTCGGCAAGGGCGAGCTGCTGGCGCGCATCGCGGCGCTCATGCGACGCGCTGGACCCGCCTCCACGGGCCCGGCCGGCGGGCCGCTGCGCGTGGCCGGCCTGGAGATAAACCCGACGCGCCACCGGGCGAGCGTCGGGCCCGTCGCGCTCGACCTCACGCCCACCGAGTTCCGCCTCCTCGAGGCCCTGGCCCGGGGCGCGGGCGACCCGGTCGCGCACCAGCGGCTGGCGCGGGCCGGCTGGCCCATGGAGCGCGACCCCGACGTGCTGTGGCTCAAGCCCCACCTGGCCCGCCTCCGGGCCAAGCTGGCGCAGGCGGGCGGGCCGGGGATCGACGCGGTTCGCGGAGTCGGTTACCGCCTGGTCGGTCAGGCCGCCACGTAGGCGATCGGCTGCCCACGCCGGTCGTGCGGGGCGTCGGCGCAGGCGATGCGGCAGCCGCGCGCATCGCGGCCGGCCATGGGGCTGAAGTGGTGCCAGGTCGTCTCGCCCGCGAGGGTCGAGCCCTGGAGCCGGCAGCCACAGGCCCCACAGGTCACGGGGACCTTCTGCCCGTCACGGACGCCACGGGCATGGGCGGGATCGGAACCGGACGGATGGATCATGGCTTGCTCCTCGGGCAGGCGAGCACGCCCGTGCGGCGGCTCGTGCGCCGAAGGTACCGCCCACCAGCGGCCGGCACGGTCGCCGGCGGGATCCATCAACGTTGCGATCCGGTTGCGTCCCTCAGCCGGTGACCCGCTCCAGGACGAACAGCTGCGCCCAGTGGTCGCCGCGCGCCTCGACCTCCTCGCGACCCGCGGCAAGGCTCAGCCCGGCGCCCATCAGCTCGTCTCCGCCGCGCGATCCGGCGTTCCGCCGCTGGAGCTCGTCGTCGCGTGCCGGCCAGAGGCTCACCCGGTATGTGGCGGCCGGATCCAGCGACCTGAGCCGCAGGTGCCGCGGCCCGGGCTCGGGGTGGTTGAGCCCCCGGTAGACGCCGACGACCGCCTCGTCGGCCGCCGGCGACACGACCATCCACGCGGTCTCGTTGCCGTCCCCTTCGAACGGGCCGTGCAAGCGCACGAAGCGGCCGCGCTGGAACAGGGTGCGGTGCCGCTTGTAGAGCGCGATCTGGGCGGCGACCTGGGTCCGCTCGTCGCCCGTGAGGGCGACGGGGTCCAGCTCGTAGCCGAACACGCCGAAGAAGGCCACCGCCGCGCGGGTCGCGAGGGGCACGCTTCGACCCACCTGCTGGTTGGGCACGCCCGTCACGTGCGCTGCCATCGAGCTGAGGGGATAGGCCAGCGAGGTGCCCCACTGGATGCGCAGGCGCTCGAACGCATCCGTGTCGTCGCTCGTCCAGGCCTGCGGCGCGAAGGCCAGCATGCCGGGGTCGAAGCGCCCGCCGCCACCGGCGCACGACTCGAAGAGGATGTCCGGGAAGCGGGCGGTGAGCCGCGCATACAGCTCGTAGACGCCAAGCATGTAACGGTGGAACGCCTCGCCCTGGCGGTCGGGCGGCAGGCTCCCGCCGCGCATCTCGGTGATGTTGCGGTTCATGTCCCACTTGACGTAGGTGATCGGCGCACTGCCCAGCAGGTCGATGAGGGCCGCGGCGAGGTGATCGACGACCGCCGGGTTGCCCATGTCCAGGACGAGCTGCTGGCGCGACTCCGTGCGCGGGTGGCCCGGGACCCCGATGACCCAATCGGGATGCGCCTCGTACAGGCGACTGCGGCGGCTGACCATCTCCGGCTCGATCCACAGCCCGAACGACATGCCCAGGGCCTCGACCGCACGCGCCAGATGGGCCAGGCCGTGCGGCAGCTTGCGGCGGTCCACGGTCCAGTCACCCAGCGACGAGGTGTCATCGTCGCGCGCGCCGAACCAGCCGTCGTCGAGCACGAACAGCTCGATCCCCAGCTCCGCGGCTGCGGCGGCCATCGCCACCAGCCGGGCCTCGTCGAAGTCGAAGTGCGCACCCTCCCAGCTGTTGACCAGGATCGGCCGTTCCCGGTCGCGCCAGGTCCCGCGGGCCAGGCGCTCGCGGTACAGCGCGTGAAAGGTGTCGCTCAAGCCGCCGAGACCGTCGTCCGAGTGGACCAGGACGGCTTCCGGAGTGACGAACTCGGCACCCGGCGGGAGCCACCAGCCGAAGCCCTCCGCGTCGAGGCCGATCCGCACCCGGGCGGTGCCGAACGGCTCCACCTCCACCTCCGCCCGGAAGTTGCCCGAGTAGACCAGGCTCAGGCCGATCGCCTCGCCATGGGCCTCGTCGGTCCTGGCACGATGCAGCAGCAGGAACGGGTTGTGCTCGTGGCCGGAGGCGCCACGGGTGCTGCCCACGCCCTGCCGCCCCGGGACCAGCGGGCGGTCCACGACGTGGCGTTCGCGGGCCCAGGTGCCGCTCAGGGTGGTCAGCTGCCATGCAGCGTCCGGCAGGTCCAGGCTCCAGCTCGCGGCCGCGACGAGGTCGATCGGCGCGGCACCCTCGTTGCGCAAGCGCAGGCTGCGGGCCAGAGCGCGATGGTCTCGGAAGATCGTCGTGGCCACGTCCACCACCAGCCCGCTCGGCTCGTCCCGCAGCGTCACGACGACCGTCTCGGCCTCGTCCTCCGCCTCTACGTAGGTCGACGGCAGCCCGGCCAGCGCCGGCTTGCCGTCCATGACCCGATGCTCGACGTACCGCAGGTGCAGGATGGCCGAGCCGTCGGACGGGTTGACGACGGCGACGGCCGGGAGGCGGTAGTCGCCGGATCCGCCGACCGGGCACTCGAGGGCGACCGGCGTGCCGAGCCGGTTGGCGAAGCCGGCGAAGTCAGGCGTGCCGAGATGGGCGTACGAGCGACCGGCGGTGAGCGCTGGGCCCAGGTACAGGTGGCCGAGCGAGTCGTCATCGAGGACGCGCATGGCATAGGTGAGGCGACCGTTGCCCAGGCTGAACTCACGCGTCGCCGCGCGCCACTCGATCGGCATCTCAGGCCGGCTCGATCGGCTCGAGGCGCCACGACCAGCGATAGCGGCCGGGGCCCACCAGGTAGGTCGGGAGCGTGTCGGGACCGCAGCTCGCCGTGCCCAGGCCGCGATGGGCCGCGTCCAGGTGGAACACGGTCGTCGCCCGCGGGCGCAGCTCGCCGAAATGCCGGGCGTGCGCCAGGTCGACGTCGCGGTAGTGGGACACCGACGCCTGGCGCGGCTGGTCAAGGGCGAGCCGCAGCCCACGCCCGTCGGCCGCACGCAACTCCAGCCAGCGCACGCCGGCATGGCCGCCGTTCTCCTGCGGCCGGATGTACGGCACGGCCTGCGCGCCCACCGTGCCGTGCCAACGGCCGACGAGCCCGCCGCGCGCGCGGTCGGGATACGTCTCGTGCGGGCCCGTGCCGAACCACGTCAGGTCCTCCAGCCCTGCGACGATCTCGCCGACCGTCCCCACGCGGGCGACGTCCTGCAGGGCGGCCGGCAGCGTCGCCTCCTCGCCCACCTCGATCACGCCGCCTGGCCGGGCGCGCAGCGTCTGGCGATGCCGGACCCGGTGGCCCGCCCCGGTGCGGTAGACGCAGCGGACCACGAGCGAGCCACCCGCCCGCTCGATGTCGACCAGCTCCCGCGTCAGCCGGTCCAACCCCCATGCCTCCCAGCGTGCCGCTACCCCGCCGATGCGGTCGTTGTCGGTCGGCGCGCGCCACAGGCAGAGGGTCGGCGGGACGGCGAGGTCCGGATGCACGAGGAGCCCCGCCGTGTCCACGGTCGGCTCGGGATGCGGCACGACCCGGCCAGCCGGACCTCGGCCCGGCGCGGCGGGCTGGTCCAGCCGGAACTGGGTCCACGCGACTTCAAACCCGGCCGGCGCCCAGGCGGAGGCTTCGGCCGTGTGGAAGCGGATGGTGAGCCAGCACTCGCCGTCTTCGACCGGCGCTGAGTCCGGCCAGGGCACGCCCACGAGCGCCCGCCCGCCAGGCTCCACGGGCGGGAGGCGCAGATCCCCGGTGGCCACGGACCGCCCGTCGATGGCCAGGTCCCAGGTGGCGGTGAGCCAGTCCAGCGACCGCACCTCGGCGCGGTTCTCCAGCTCCACGAGGCGGTCGGCCAGCATCTGCGGCGTCGCCCGCGCCCGCACGGGCGCCGCGAGGTGACGGTGCTCCCACATGGCGGGCTTCGGCGTGCGATCGGGGAAGAGCAGGCCATCGAGGCAGAAGTCGTCGTCGTTGGGCCGGTCACCGAAGTCGCCGCCGTAGGCCCATCGAGTCGAACCATCCGGCAGCCGCTGCTCCAGGCCGTGGTCGAACCACTCCCAGATGAAGCCGCCCTGCAGTCCTGGCGTGCGCTCGATGAGGTCCCAGTATTCGGCCAGCGTCCCGTTGCTGTTGCCCATCGCGTGGGAGTACTCGCACATGATCAGCGGGTGCCGCTGCAGGCCGCTCGTGGCGTGCGTGGCCAACGAATCGATCGGCGGATACATCGGCGCGGTGATGTCGCTCACGTCCTGCGGGCTCGCCCAATCGAAGCGGATGGCACCCTCGTAGTGCAGCGGCCGCGACCCGTCGTAGCGGCGGAGCCAGGCGGCGGCCGCCTCGTGATTGGCGCCATGGCCGGACTCGTTGCCCAGCGACCAGACGATCAGCGAGGGATGGTTCTTGTCGCGTCGGGCCATGCGGCTGACGCGGCTGACCCAGGCCTCCAGGTAGCGGGGGTCGTCGCACAGCGAGCCCCAGAACGCGTGCGACTCGATGTCGGCCTCACCGATGACGTAGAGGCCGAGCTCGTCGCAAAGGTCGAGGAAGGCAGGGTCGTTGGGGTAGTGCGACGTGCGCACGGCGTTGAACCCGAAGCGCTTCATCAGGACCACGTCCGCGCGCATCGACGCGGCGCTGACCACGCGGCCCGTGTGCGGATCGAAGTCGTGCCGGTTGACGCCGTGCAGCAGGACCCGCCGGCCGTTGAGCAGCAGATCGCGCCCGACGACCTCCGTGCGGCGGAAGCCGACGCGCAGGTGAGCCTCTTCGGCGACCGCGCCGTCGGGCGATCGGAGCACGACGAAAAGGTCGTAGAGCCGCGGCACCTCTGCTGACCACGGCTCGACGCCGGGGATCGTGAGGTGGCCTGCCAGCTGCCCTGGCGTCGGCGGCACGAGCCGAGCCATGATCGGCGGGAGCACGATGTCGCGCACGCGCGCGTCGAGCGCCCCGCCTGCAGCTCGGTGCTCGACCAGGTCGCGCTCCGCCGGGCTCGTGCGGCCCTCCTCGTGCGCTTCGCCGCCCGGTACGCCGCCCTCCAGGCGGGCGACGGTGACCGGCCCGTCCTGCACGCTGACGGCCACCTGCCAGCCCTCGGCCGAGGTCGTGCCGGCCCACTCCACCTGCACCGCGACGTCGAGCGTACCCGTGGCGAGGTCGACGTCCAGGCCCGGCACGGCGCGGATGTCCGCCAGGTAGGCCATCCCGGTGGCGTACAGGTACACCGAGCGCGTGATCCCGCCGTGCCACCACTGGTCCTGGTCCTCGATGTACGTGGCGTCCGACCACTTGACGACGGTCAGGCGTATCCGGTTGGGGCCGGGCGTCACGAAGGCCGTGACGTCGAACTCGGCGGCCAGGTGTGAGTCCTTGCTGAAGCCGACCTCGCGGCCGTTGACCTCGGTGAGGAGGACGCTCTCCGCGGCGCCGACGTGGAGGACGATCCGCCGGCCGGACCACGCGGC
Organism: Candidatus Sulfotelmatobacter sp.; assembly: GCA_035622975.1. Taxonomy (GTDB): domain Bacteria; phylum Chloroflexota; class Limnocylindria; order Limnocylindrales; family CSP1-4; genus DASPUH01. The sequence goes on along the minus strand of DASPUH010000125.1, from coordinate 22,015 downwards.
CGGCACGTCGGCGGTCCGTTCGTAGACCCCGGTCGGGTTCTCCGCCGGTATCGACGGGGGGAGCCCGGGAAACGGCATCTGGATGTTCGTGTAGTGCGGCTTGTCGAACGTACCCTGCATCGTCCAGCAACCCGGGACCTCCGCCTCCGCCCACGTCTCGGCCAGGGGTGCCTCGGGCCGATGCAGCAGCTGGAAGCGCCAGAGGCCGTCCAGCTCCACCCGGTCAAGGTGGGGCACGCTGTGCATGGGCACGCGGCCTGCGCCGGTCAGCTCGGGGACGATCCACGGTGGCGGGCTCACGCTCGAACCCGCCACGGACCGGCGGCCCGCACCGTACGCTTGCGACGATGGACCGGACCTTGCTGCTCGCCCGCCTCGCCGAGGCCGCCGGACCTGGCCGCGACCTGTCGGACGCCGTGGTGGTCCGCGCGCCGGGCCGGGTGAACCTGATCGGCGAGCACACGGACTACAACGCCGGCCTGGTCATGCCCGTCGCCATCGACCTGGAGATCCGCCTCGCGTTCATCGCCACGGCCGGTGCCGAGGTGCGAGTCACGCTCGCCGCTGACGGCCGGACCGGACGTTTCACGCTGGGCCGCATCGGGCCCCCGGAACATGACTGGATCGACTACCTGGCAGGCACCGCGCTCGAGCTCGGGCGGGCCGGGCAGCCGCTGACCGCCTTCACCGGCGTTCTCGCGTCCGACCTGCCGCAGGGTGCCGGCCTGTCGTCGTCCGCGGCGCTGGAGCTGGCGGCCGCGTGGGCCCTCTGCGGGCCGTCGGGCCCGCGCGTGGACCCGCTGACGCTGGCCCGCATCTGCCAGCGGGCGGAGAACGGCTACGTCGGCGTGCGATCCGGCCTGATGGACCAGTTCGCCGTGGCCCACGGGGTGGCCCGGGCGGCGCTCCTCTTCGACTGCCGCGACCTGACGTGGCGCGAGATCCCGCTGCCCCTTGCGACACACCAGCTGGTCGTCATCCACTCGGGCCTGCCGCACGAACTGGCCGCCGGGTCGGCCTACAACGACCGCCGGGACGAGTGTGAGCGCGCGGTCGCGGCCCTCGCCGGGCTGGACCAGGGCGTCCGCACCCTGCGCGACGTCGACCTCGCCCTCCTGGCCCGCGGACGGGGGCGGCTGGACGACGTCGCCTTCCGCCGGGCGCGTCACGTGGTGACGGAGAACGCCCGCGTCCTGGCCACCGCGGACGCCTTCGCGGCGGACGACCTGGCGGCCGTGGGTGAGTTGTGGGCGGCCAGCCACGCCAGCATGCGCGACGACTTCGAGATCAGTACGCCCGAACTGGACGCCCTCGTCGGCATCGCCGGCGCGACCCCCGGCGTGGCCGCCGCACGCATGACCGGCGGCGGCTTCGGAGGCTCCACCATCAACCTCGTGGAGCGCGGCGCGGTGGGACGCCTCCGGGCCGGCGTCGACCGCGCCTACGGGCCCCTCACAGGGCGCCAGGCTCGCCTGATCCCCCTCGAACCGGTCGCGGGCGCGGGCTGGCTGACGGCCTGACGCGCGCCAGCCGGATGCGGCGGACCGCGCCCGCCGAGTCACCCCTTGGTCGCGCCGAGCGTCAGCCCGCGCACGAACTGGCGCCGGAAGATCAGGTAGACGATGACCGTGGGGATGGCCACCAGCAGCGAGGCTGCGGCCAGCAGGTTGTTGTTGGTGAAGAACTGCCCCTGCAGGTTGTTGAGCGCACTCGTGATGGGCCGCTTCGAGCCGGTCTCGATCAGCAGCAGGGCCCAGAAGAAATCGTTGTAGATGAAGGTGAACTCCAGGGTCGCGAGCGCCGCCAGGGCCGGCCGGCAGAGCGGCAGGATGACGTGCCGGTAGATCGTGGCGATGCCCGCCCCGTCCACGATGGCCGCCTCGGTGAGCTCGTGCGGCAGGGTGCGCATGTAGTTGCTCAAAACGAAGACGCAGAAGCCGGTCTGGAAGACGACGTGGATGAGGATGATGCCGAGGTACTGGTCGTACAGGATGCCGTTGTCGCTGAGCGGATGGGGGATCGGGATGTGCAGGTAGAGCGTGTAGAGCGGCACGATGATGACCTGCGGCGGGAGCAGGTTGCCGGCCGTGAACAGCAGCAGCATGAACAGGTTGAACCGTGATGCGGCGCGGGTCAGGGCGAAGGCCAGCATCGAGGAGAGGAACAGCGTGATGGCCACCGCGGGCACGGCCACGATCAGGGTGTTGAGGTAGTAGTAGGGCAGGTTCGCCTGGTTCCACGCGTCGATGAAGTTCTGGAAGTTCAGCGTCGACGGCAGCGAGAAGTCGCCGTGGAGGGCCGTGTCGCCCAGGGGCCGCAGGGAGATGTAGACGGCCCACAACAGGGGGAAGATCCAGATCGAGCAGACCACGATCAGGAAGGCGTGGAGGGCCATCCGGCTGCGCTTCACGCGACGGCGGGGCGGCGCCGGAGCGGCGGTCGCGACCATCGACGCGCTCATGCCGTCTGGTCCCGCATCACGCGCGTGAGGAAGATGACGATCGGGACGAGGGAGATCGTGAGCAGCACCACGGCGATGGCCGAGCCGAAGCCGATGAGGCTGGCCTCGCTGAGGCTGTTGTTGGTGATGAGCGTGGACAGCAGCTCCAGGCCGTTGGTGCCCTGATTGATGATGAACGCCAGGTCGAACGCTCGCAGTGACTCGATGACCGTCACCACGACGATGATCACGTTGATGGGCGCCATCACCGGGAAGACGACCCGGAAGAAGATCTGGCGCTCGCCGGCGCCGTCGATGGCGGCGGCCTCCCGCAGGCCCGGGTCCACGCTCTTCAGGCCGGCCAGGTACAGCACCATGATGTAGCCCACGTGGCGCCAGCTGGCGGCCACCACGACGGCCCAGATGTTGATGGCGGGGTTGCCCAGCCAGTCGATCAGGTTGTCCTGTCCCGTGCGCCCCAGGACGCCGTTGATGAAGCCGTCGGTCGGCGCGTACTGCAGCTCCCAGATGAAGCCGACGATGACCAGCGAGAGCACCACGGGCAGGTAGAAGACGTTCTGGTAGATGACGCTGCCGCGCAGCTCGCGATCAAGCAGCACGGCGAAGAAGATGCCCAGCGGCGTCGCGACGCAGACGAAGAAGAGCAGCCAGATGAGGTTGTGCGCGACGGCCGGCCAGAACGGGATGTAGGACGTGAACAGGAACTGGTAGTTCTTGAGGCCCACGAAGTTCTTGGCCGTCAGGGCGGTGGCGCCGTTCCAGTTCGTCAGTGACAGGCCGATCGAGGCCAGCGTGGGCAGCCAGATGAACACGAGGTCCAGGAACGTGGGGACCCCGATCATCAGGCCCAGGACGACCTTGTCCCGGCGAGACAGCAGACTCAGGCGCCCCCGCCGGGGGCGGATATGGTTCGCCCCCGCGCCACCGGGGCTGGCCGGCGAGGCGGGGGCGAGGTCGGTCATGCAGGACCGCGCCGGACCATGTCAGGAACCGGCATAGGGCGGCAGCTGATCCCAGTACGCCTGCATCTGTGTCTGCAGGGAGGTCGTGTCCGCGGTCGGGTTCTTGAGGAAGGTCTGCAGGAAGGCCTGCATGCCCTGGGCTCCCGCGAAGTCGGGCCGCGAGTCGCGATCGAGGAACTGCGTGATCTTCTGGGCCGAACTGACCAGCTGGACCGCCTTCTTCTGGAGGGCGGAGTAGCTGCTCGTGTCGGCATCGTTCGCGGTCGGGATGAAGCCCGGCTGGTTCTGGAACATGAGCCCCTGGGTCGCACCCTTGGCGAAGAACTCCAGGTAGGCCTTGGCGTTGGCCATGTCCTGCTGGAGGGTCGGCGAGTTGGCGCTCATCATCCAGATGTCGATCGGCGCGTCAAGCGCCATCTCGGCGTCATAGGCCGTGCCCATCGTCGGGTACGGGAACATGTCCAGGTCGTCCAGGTCGGCCGGTGTACCGGAGGTCGAGAACTCGCCGGTCAGGAAGAGGCCGAACGTGAACATGCCCGACTTCTTCTGGATCAGGGTGTCGGTCGCCTTCTCCCACGTCAGGCCGGCATAGGCCTTGTCGTGGTACGGCATGATCTCCGCCCATTTCTGGAAGACGGCCGTGACCTTGGGGTCGGTCCACTTCTGCTTGCCGGTCAGCAGCCCGGTGTGGAAGTCGTAGCCGTTGAGGCGCAGGTTGATGATGTCGAAGGTGCCCATCGCCGGCCAGCCGTCCTTGTCACCGAAGGTGATGGGGATCAGGCCGTCCGACTGCATCTTCGCGCACAGGGTCTTGTAGTCGTCCCAGGTCGTGGGGACCGTATACCCGCCGGCTGAGAAGACGCTCTTGCGGTAGAAGACCGCCCACGGGTAGTAGTCGACGGGGATGCCGTAGACCTTGCCATCGTCGCCGGTCACGGCGGTCGCGAAGGCGCTCGTGAAGTTGCTCTTGACCGAGGCCCACACGTCGTCGATCGCGGTGACCAGGCCCTGGGCGGCGAAGAACCGCATGCGGAACCCGGAGAACCAGGTGAAGACGTCCTGCGGCGTGCCCTTGAGGTACGGCGTCAGCTGGTTCTGGAACGTGTCGTGGTCGACCGTGTTGAGCTTGGTGGCGATGCCGCTCGCCTGGGTGAAGGCGGCATCGATGGCCGCCATGCCCTTGGCCTCGCTGGCATCGGAGTGGTTGCTGCCCAGGGTCACGTAACCGGCCGCCACGGAGGCGGGCGGGGTCGGGGTGGCCGCGCCGGGCGTCGACGTCGCCGCCGGGGCCGTGGGTGTCGCGGTGGCCGACGAGCCACAGGCAGCCAGGAAGCTGGCGATGCCAGCCGTGCCGGCTACCGCTGCCATGCCCTTGAGCACATCGCGCCGCGACAGACCGGCTGGGCCGGTCTCCGCGGGCGAGGATCGCTGGGGCGCCATGGGGTTCGCCATGTCCTCCTCCTGTCGAGCGGCTTGGGTAGTCTCGAGTATCGGTTCTAAACAATACCAGACATAGACCCACCACGGATGGTAGACTTTCCGTCGTCGCTGTCAATACGTTCACACATGAAGCCCCGATTTCGCAGGGCGGCGACGTTGACTTCGGACGTCGACGTGGGCACTCTTGAGGGATCCGGCGACCGACTGGCGGCGGACCGGGGACACGGAGGCGAGATGCTAGCCCGGCAGCGTCAGGCCTACATCATCGAGCGGGTGCGAGAAGACGGCGGCGTGCGCGTGGCCGATCTCGTGCGCGACCTGGGCGTCTCGGACATGACCATCCGGCGCGACCTGGAGTACCTGCACGAACGAGGGCTGCTGGAGAAGGTGCACGGTGGAGCGACGTCGCTCGTCGGCTCGGCCATGTTCGAGCCGGGGTTCGTCGCCAAGTCGACCCTCCAGCTCGGCGAGAAGGGCGCCATCGCCGACGCCGCCGTGGCGCTGGTCGAGCCGGGCATGGCCATCGGCATCTCGGCCGGCACGACGACATACGCCATCGCCCAGCGCCTGGTGGCCATGCCCGGCCTGACCGTGGTCACCAACTCGCCACCGGTCGCCGACGTCCTCCATCAGGCCGCACGCGGTGACCAGACGATCATCCTCACGGGCGGCGTGCGCACCCCCTCGGACGCCCTGGTCGGGCCGTTCGCGGTCGCCGCGCTGCAGAGCGTCCACCTTGACCTGGCCTTCATGGGCGTCCACGGGATGGATGCCCGGTCGGGGTTCACCACGCCCAACCTGCTCGAGGCCGAGACGGATCGGGTGCTCGTCGAGGCGGCCCGCCGCCTCGTCGTCGTGGCCGACCATACCAAGTGGGGCGTGGTCGGCCTGAGCACGATCGTGGCCCTCAACCAGGCCGACGTGCTCATCACCGACCCCGGGCTGAGCCCTGAGGTGCACGAGATGCTGAGCTCGCTGGTCGGCGAGCTCATCGTCGCCTCGGGCCAGGAAGTCCATGCTGGGCCAGGCCGCGCGAACGCCGGCGTGCCGTGAGCGGCGCGCTCGACCGGGACGACAGCACGGACGTGCCGGTGGTACTCGCGGAGCCGCATCGGCGCTACAACGTGTTGACGGACGAGTGGGTCCTGGTCTCGGCCGAGCGCACGCGCCGGCCGTGGCAGGGTCGACGCGACCACCACGCCCCGGCGCCGCTGCCGAGCTACGACGCCAGCTGCTACCTGTGCCCCGGCAACACGCGCGCCAACGGCGAGACCAACCCGCGCTACGACGAGACCTTCGTCTTCACCAACGACTTCGCAGCGCTCCGGCCGGAGAGCCCCGAGGTGCACTTCGAGGAGGGCGATCTCCTGCGGGCGGAGGGCGAGCGAGGGACCTGCCGCGTGCTGTGCTTCTCGCCGCAGCACGACCTGGTGCTGGGCCGCATGGCGCCTGAAGCGGTGCGCCACATCATCGATCTGTGGGCCGAGCACTCGGCCGAGCTCGGCAAGTCGTACCGCTGGGTCCAGGTGTTCGAGAACCGGGGCCAGGCGATGGGCGCATCGAGCCCCCATCCCCACGGCCAGATCTGGGCCGGGACGGCCCTCCCGGTCCAAGCGGCGCGGGAGGACGCGGCGCAGCGGCGGTGGTGCGACCGCACGGGCCAGCGGCTGCTGTCGGCTTACGCGGCGCAGGAGCACGACGGCCCCCGCGTGGTGCTGGAGGATGAGCACTGGCTGGTGGTCGTGCCGTTCTGGGCGGCGTGGCCGTTCGAGACCCTCATCCTGCCGCGCCAGGCGGTGACGAGCCTGCCCGGCCTCGATGGCGCGTCGCGGGACGCCCTGGCCCGCACGCTCATCGACCTCCTGCGCCGCTACGACGAGCTGTTCCGCGTGCCGTTCCCGTACTCCATGGGCTGGCACCAGGCGCCGAACGGAAACGACGTGGAAGATCACTGGCAGCTGCACGCCCACTTCTACCCGCCCCTCCTGAGCTCGTCGATGCGCAAGTTCATGGTCGGCTACGAGCTCCTGGCGGAGGTCCAGCGTGACCTGAGCCCCGAGGAAGCGGCCTACCGCCTGCGCTCCCTCTAGGCGCCGCCGGCCCCGTGGACGACCTGATCCAGCTCCGTGCGAGCGGCTGCCGTGCGACGGTGGACGTGGCGCGCGGCGGCCGCCTGGCTTCCCTGATCGTGGGAGAGCGCGAACTGCTGGTGCCGGCGCCCGACCGGGAGGATCGCTCGCTCGAATGGGGCTGCTTCCTGATGGCCCCCTGGCCTGGGCGGCTGGCGGGCGGACGCGTGGCTTGGCGAGATGGCTTGATCCACCTGCGCACCGCCAGAGGTCCGGACGCGCTCCACGGCGTCGTGTACGACCGCCGCTGGACCGTCGACCGGGCGGAGGCGGACCAGGCGGTCCTGAGTTGCGCCTTCGACCCGGCGGCGTGGCCGTTGGGCGGCCGGGTCCGGCAGCGACTTCGCCTGGCGGCCGACAAGCTGGAGCTCCACGCCGTGATCACCGCGGGGCGGCGCGCCATGCCGGCCGCCCTCGGCTGGCACCCCTGGTTCCGGCGGACCGGCGGTGAACCGCGCCTCCTGGTGGCGGCGACGCGGGTCCTCCAGACGCGGCGGATGATCCCCACCGGCCGCACCATCGCCGTCGCCGGGGTGACCGACCTGCGGGCCGGACCCTGGCTAGGCGCCCGCCGCCTTGACCACACGTACGTCGAGCCCCGGCCGCCGGTCGTGGCCACCTGGCCCGACCTGGAGTTGCGCGTCGAGTTCAGCCGGACGACCCGCGCGCTCGTCGTGTTCACGCCGCCCGGGGGCCTGTGCGTCGAACCGCAGACCGCGTGGCCGGATGCCCTGGGGACGATGGACGCCCGATACGGCGCCAGGGTCCTGGAGCCGGGCCGGACGCTGCGCGCGACGATGCGCCTGCGGTGGCGCCCGATCGGAGCGGCCTAGTACCGCCGGCCGCGCTGGCGCTGCAAGTCGAACGAGGCCGTGTCGGCGATGGCCATGACAGCCATCGTGCCCGCCTGGACCGGGTCGGACACGACCAGGTCGACGTGCTTGCCGATGGAGCCCGCCATGTGCAGGGCGATGACCGGGATGCCCAGCGCCCGCAGCTCGTCGGCCGCCTTCGAGATCTGGCCGCCCATCAGGGACCCCGCCAGGACCAGGAGCCGCGCCCGCGGCAGGTCGGCCACGGCGCGCACCGCCTCGGCGATCTGCTGCTCGCCCACGAGCGGGATGGTGTCGACGCTGATGCGCTCCCCGCGGAGGTTGTGACGGTCCGCCTCGCTCACCGCGCCGAGCGCGACCTGGGCCACCTGCGCGCCACCCCCGATGACGATGATGCGCTTGCCGAAGACGCGGTCCAGGGCCCGCGTCACCCGCACCGCCCGGACCGTCGGGAGGGCCGACAGGGCGGCCACGAGGTCCGCCTCCGGGACGCCCTCGGTCTCGAGCTCGACCTCCACCAGGGGCTCGTCGCCGTCCACGCGCCGGACGGTCGACCACGTCCGCAGGCGGCCGCCGGCGGCGCCGATGCCTTCGACGATGCGGGCCGCGGCGTCGAGCTGGTCCAGGTGGTCCAGGCGCAGGGCGACGGAGGCGGCACGTCTCGGGGTCATGCGGCCGATGGTACGCTCCAGAGGCGGGCCGAAGACGGATGGAGGAGCGCTCATGCGACTGTGGGGCGGCCGGTTCGACGGCGATACCGACCCCCTGGCGGCCGACTTCACGCGCTCGGTCGACCTGGATCAGGCCCTCGCGGCGGACGACCTGGACGGCTCGATCGCCCACGTCGCGGGCCTGCAGCGGGCCGGGTTGCTGAGCGACGCCGAGGCCGCCACGCTGACCGAGGGCCTGGTCGGGCTGCGCGAGCAGATCGCCGCCGGCACGTTCGCCTGGGATCCGACGCTGGAGGACGTGCACCTCAACCTGGAGGCGGCGCTGGCGGTGCGCGTGGGGCCGGTGGCGGGCAAGCTCCATACCGGCCGCTCACGCAACGACCAGGTCGCCACCGACCTGCGCCTGTGGCTGCGGCGGACCTGCGCCGGCCTGGATGTCCGGCTGGCGGACCTGCAGCGCGCGCTCGTCGGCCAGGCGACGACGCACTCGACAGCCGTCCTGCCGGGCACGACCCACCTGCAACCCGCGCAGCCGGTCCTGCTGGCCCACCACCTGCTGGCCTACGTGGAGATGCTGGAACGCGACCGCGGGCGGTTCACCGACGCGGCCCGGCGGGCCGATGTGTCACCGCTCGGCTCGGGGGCCCTGGCCGGCGCCGGGTTCCGGCTGGACCGCGAGGCGACGGCCCGCGCCATGGGCTTCGGCGGCGTGACGCACAACTCGCTGGACGCGGTCGCCGATCGCGACTTCGCGGTGGAGTTCCTGAGCGCGGCAGCCCTCGCCTGCGTCCATGCCTCCCGCCTGGCGGAGGAGCTGACCTGGTGGGCCAACCCGGCGTTCGGGTTCGTCCGCCTGGCGGACGCCTTCTCCACCGGCTCATCGATGATGCCCCACAAGCGGAACCCCGATCCGGCCGAGCTGGTGCGGGCCAAGGCCGCTCGTGTCGCGGCCGACCTGGGGACGGTGCTGGGCATCCTCAAGGGGCTGCCGATGGCCTACCAGCGGGACCTGCAGGAGACCGTGGAGCCGTTGCTCGACGGAGCCGATCAGCTCGCCGCGTGCCTGGCGGTCATGGCCGGGTTCGTCGCCTCCCTGCGTTTCGACGTCGAGCGCATGGCGGCCGCGGCGGCGAGCGGCTTCGCCACCGCGACGGCCGTCGCCGACGTGCTGGTCGAACTCGACGTGCCGTTCCGCGTGGCCCACCGCGTCGTCGGCGCGGTCGTGCGCGAGCAGGAGTCGGCCGACGCGACCAGCCTGGAGGCGACGCCCGACGAGGTCTGGCGAGCGGCGCTTGCGGCGGCCGACGACCCGGTCGCGACCGCCCTGGCCGCCGATGCCGCCGCGCCCGAGCGCTTGCGGCGTGCGGCGACCGTGGAAGCAGCGCTCGCCCGCGCCGACGTGATCGGGGGCACCGCGCCGGCCCGGGTGGCGGCCGAACTGGCGCGGGCACGCGAGCGACTGGGCGACCCGGGCTGACGGCTCGCGGCGGCACCGGGCTTCGGCCCGCGGAACGTGGCTTGCGGATATCTCCGCCCCGCATGTGCGCCGTAGGTTCGTAACGACGTCCGTAGGTCGATGCAGGCTGCGAAAGCGCTCGCTCCGCCGCCGGCTCGAACGTCAGATGCTCGCTCCGGCGAAGGAACCGCGGTTCGTCGGTCGTTGGCAACCTTCCACGTTCACGATGGGTGGCCTTCGTGATGCGGTGGGGCGCGGCGGCGCAGGCCGCGAGGGGCCACTGCCCTTGGGGGGCCACTCCCCGCGAAGGCCCGCTGTCACGGGAGCGTCACGAAGGCGCGCTAGATTGACCCGATGACGAAGGTCCAGCCGCCCTCGAGCCGGGGTGATCGCCCGATGTGGATCGCGTGGGCGTTGGCCGGCGTGGCCGCGGGCGCGGCCGGCATCGCGGCCAGCGAGCTCGCGGCCGGGCTCCTGCCCGGCTTCCCCTCGCTGGTCATCGCCGTCGGCACGCAGGTCATCGCCCTCCAGCCGCCGGGCGCCAAGGACTTCATGGTCACCCTGTTCGGCACGAACGACAAGCTGGCGCTCAACGTCTTCATCGTGGCCGTCGCCCTGATCGTGGCGGCCGGCGTGGGCTTGCTGGCTCGCCGGCATGGCGGCGCGGCGACAATGGTGATCGTCGGCTTCGGGATCGTGGGCTTCGCTGCCGCGGCCGAGGAGTCGGACGTGACGGTCTCCGTGGCCCTGGCGAGCGCCCTGCTGGCCGCGGGCGTGGCGTACGGTGCCCTGAGTGCGCTGATCACCCTGGCGCGGCTGGACGAGCAGCCGCCGGCCCTCGGTCGCACGGCCGCCCGGTCCGCCCCGGGCCCGATCCCGTGGACGCGGCGGCGCTTCCTGATCGGCAGCGGCGGCCTCCTGGGGGCCGCGGCCATCGGCGGCGGGATCGGCCGCCTCTTGCTGGATCGGCAGCATCCGGCCCAGGCGCCGGGCTCGGTCCCGGCGATCCCCACGCACCAGACGGTCGCCGCCCTCGCGGCCGACCAGAGCCTGGACGCGCCCGACATCAGCCCGCTCGTGACGCCGGCAGCCACGTTCTACCGGACCGACACGGAGTTGCTGATCCCCCAGGTCGACGCCTCCACGTGGCAGCTGAGCGTGACCGGCATGGTCGACCACCCCCTGACCTTCACCTACGCCCAGCTGCTGACGATGCCCCTCTTCGACCAGTACGTCACGATCGCGTGCGTCAGCAACGAGGTCGGCGGAGATCTCGTGGGTAACGCGCTGTGGACCGGCGTGCACCTCAAGAGCGTCCTGGCCCAGGCCGGCGTCCAGACCGGGGCGACGCAGATCGTGGGCAAATCCACCGACGGCTTCACCGTCGGCTTCCCCACGTCGTGGGCCATGGATCCCTCGCGCGAGCCCATGATCGCCGTCGGCATGAACGGCGCGCCGCTGCCCCCCGTCCACGGCTACCCGGCCCGCCTCATCGTGCCCGGCCTCTATGGCTATGTCTCGGCCACCAAGTGGCTGGCGGAGATCAACCTCACGACGCGCGAGGCCTTCGACGGCTACTGGGTGCCGCTCGGCTGGGCCAAGGACGGACCCATCCTCACCCAGTCGCGCATCGACCACCCGCAGGACGGTGCCGACCTGGCGGCCGGACCGGTGGTCATCGATGGCGTCGCGTGGGCACCGGATCGCGGCATCCAGGGGGTGGAGATCAGCGTCGACGGCGGCGCCTGGCAACCGGCCCAGCTCGCCCGCGCCATCTCCAAGACTACCTGGGTGCAGTGGATGCTGACCTGGCAGGCCGCCGCCGGCCAGCACGTCATCGAGGTTCGGGCGACCGACGGGACCGGCACCGTCCAGACGGCCGACGAGACGCCACCCGCCCCAGACGGCGCGCGTGGCCACATGCGCATCTCGGTCACCGTCAGCTGAGCGCCGACCTCGTCGTGAGGGCCCGCTCCGACGGGCCGATCCTGGTCGTGGACGACGATCCCAAGATCGTGCGGCTGGTGACCTTGTACCTGGAGCGGGCCGGCTTCCGGGTGATCGGCGCCGGCGACGGACGCAGCGCCCTGGAAGCCGTCGCACGGCACCGCCCGGTGCTGGTCGTCCTGGATGTGATGCTGCCCGGGCTCGACGGCCTGACCGTGCTCGAGGCGATCCGTCGCGCCGCCGACACGCCGGTCGTGATGCTGTCGGCGCGCGGCACGGCCGACGACCGTATCGCCGGCCTGGCCGGCGGTGCGGATGACTACGTGGCCAAGCCGTTCTCGCCCGCGGAGCTGGTGCTGCGCGTCACCCGCGTGCTCGACCGGGCGCGGCGGGGAGGCGCGCGGGGGTCGGAGCCGGTGCGGCTGGGCGACCTCGAAGTGGATACGGCTCGCCACCGGGTCACGATCGCCGGCCGGCCGGTCGAGCTCACCGCCACCGAATTCCGGCTGCTGGCTGCCATCATCGAAGCCGGCGGCCACGTCCTGACCCGGGCGCGCCTGCTGGACCTCGTCTACGGCGCCCTGGAGGACGAAGTGATGGACCGCACCATCGACGTCCACATCGGCCGCCTGCGGGAGAAGCTGGGCGATCCGGCGGTCAGCTCGCGGTACGTCGTCACGGTGCGCGGCGTGGGCTACCGCGCAGGGACGGGCTCGGGGGTGGCGTCGTGAAGGGACCGTGGCGTGGCATCGGGGCGCAGGTGGCCGTCCTGGTGCTGGCCACCACCGCCGTCAGCCTGGCCATCGTGGCGGTCGGCGTCATCGCCGTCGGCCGTGACACGTTCGCGGCGCTGATGGCCGAGCACGGCGTGAGCACCACCGCCGCCAACGACATGTTCGACCGGTCGGTCAGCCTGGTGATCGTCGCCGCGCTCGTGCTGGCCGGCGGCGCGGCGGTCGTCCTGAGCGTGGCCATCGCGCGCCGGCTCACCGCGCCCCTGCGGGCGGTCAGCGCGGCCGCCAGCCGCCTCGCCGAGGGTGACTACGCGGCGCGTGTGGACGTCACCGGCCCGGCCGAGGTGGCCAGCCTGGCCGGCTCCTTCAACCAGATGGCGATGCAGCTCGAGGCCCAGGAGCAGGTCCGCCGCGACTTCGTGGCCAACGCGAGCCACGAGCTGCGCACGCCGCTCACCAACCTGCAGGGCTACCTGGAGGCGATGCGGGACGGCGTCGTCGAGCCGGATCGAGCGGCGTTCGAGTCACTCCTGGAGGAGGTCGAACGCCTGATGCGCCTCTCTCGCTCGCTCGACACCCTGGCCACCGGTGACCTGGGTGTCATGGCTGCCGGCGCGTCGACCGAGCTCGACCTGGCGGCGGCGGTCCGTACCGCGGTCGACCTGGCGCGACCGGGCCTGGAGCGGGCCGGCATCACGGTCGCCGTCGAGGTCCCATCCGACGTGCGCGCCCGCAGCGAGCCGGACGCGGTGGCCCAGGTGATGGGCAACCTCCTGCAGAACGCGACCCGCTACACGCCGTCCGGCGGTGCGGTGGCCGTGCAGGCCGAGTCGGGCCCGGCCTTCGCCCGCGTCACCGTCAGCAACACCGGCGCGGGGATCCCGGCCGTCGACCTGCCGCATGTCTTCGAGCGTTTCTACCGTGTCGACAAGTCGCGGGACCGGGCCAGTGGCGGGGCCGGCATCGGCCTGGCCATCGTGCGGCGTCTCGTGGAGGCCAGCGGTGGCCAGGTCGGGGCGGAGTCGGCCGCGGGCTGGACGCGGTTCTGGTTCACGCTGCCCGTCCGCTAGCGGGGCCCGCGACGCCTAAACGGCGGTCAGGGCCCCCGCGAAGATCGCCAGCGCCTCGTGGATCTCATCCGCCGTCACATCCAGCGGCGGCAGCCAGCGCACGACGTCATGCGCGCCGCCGGCGAGCAGCACGACCAGGCCGGCGTCGGCGCAGGCATCCATGAGCCGTGGCGCCAGCTCGGCCCCGGCCTCCACGCCGATCATCAGGCCCTCGCCGCGGACCTGGATCAGCCGCGGGTCCCGAGCCGCCAGGGCCAGCAGGCCCTGCCTCAGCGTCGCCCCCTGGGCCGCGGCGTTGGCCACGAGGCCCTGCCCCTGGATGGTCTCCAGCACGGCCACAGCGGCGGCGCACGCCACCGGGTTGCCGCCGAAGGTCGTGCCATGCGCCCCCACCCCCCAGCGCTCCTGGAGCGACCGGGCGGAGACGATGCCGCCCAGCGGCAGGCCGTTGGCGATGGCCTTCCCGAAGCACACGACGTCGGGCACGATGTCGGCCGCCTCGAACGCCCACATGCGTCCGGTCCGCGCCAGGCCGGTCTGGATCTCGTCGATGACGAGCAGGATGCCGTGGCGGTCGCACCGCTCGCGCAGGCCGCGCAGGAAGGCTGCCGGCGCCGGATTGATGCCGCCTTCCCCCTGGACGGGCTCGACGACGATGGCCGCGACCTCCGCGGGCGGCATGACGCCCTCGAAGATGGAGTCCAGCGCCCCGAGCGCCTCGTCCGTCGCCTCCGCCGGGCCTCGATGGACATCGGGGAAGGGCGCCAGCACCACGCCGGGCAGGAGTGGCTCGTAGCCCGTCCGGTAGTTGAGGTTGCTGCTCGTCAGGCTGGCCGCCCCGAAGGTGCGGCCGTGGAACGCGTTACGGAAGGCGATGTAGCCGGGCCGTCCGGTGACCCGCCGGCTCAGCTTCATGGCCGCCTCGATGGCCTCCGCCCCGGAGTTGCCCAGGAAGACCGTGTCGAGGGGTGCCGGGCACGTCGCCGCGAGCCGCTCCGCCAGCAGGTTCACCGACTCGACGTAGCCCAGGCCGCTCGAGACGTGCACCAGGCGGTCCACCTGCGCGTGGATCGCCGCGTTGACCGCAGGGTGGCCGTGGCCCAGGCCCGTCGTGGCGATGCCGCAGGCGAAGTCCAGGTACCGCTTGCCCTGGTCGTCCCAGAGGTGGTGGCCTTCACCGCGGACCCAGGTGCGTTCGAAGTAGCGACCCAGCACCGGCGACAGCGCGCGGGTGCCGGTCGCGGAGCGCGTCGTCGTGGCGGTCATCACGGTCTCCTGCGGTCGCGACAAGTGATGGGTTGCATGAGCATACAGGCTGCTTGTATATTCATGCATCCAATGAGCGTTACCCTGCACGCCACCCCGCTGGCGGCCACGACCGTCCCGCCGCGTCACGTCGCGGCGAACGGCCGCGTGCGGGTGGCCATCATCGGGGCCACCGGCTACGTCGGCGGCGAGCTGGTGCGCTGGCTGGCCGGCCATCCGGCCGTCGCCATCGTAGGCCTCGTGGGACGCGACCGTGATGCCGAGCCGATCGCCCGGACGCGACCGCATCTCGCGCGGACGGAGCTGCTCATCGACGCGGCCCTGCCCGAGACGGACGCCGTCTTCGTCGCCCTGCCGCATGGCCAGGCGGCTGCCGTCGTGCCCGGCCTTGCGGCCGCGGGCCTGGCGGTCATCGACCTCGGGGCAGACTTCCGCCTCCGCGACCCGGCCGACTACCCGCGCTGGTACCACTTCGAGCATCCCGCGCCGGAGCTCCTGGCGAGCGCGGTGTACGGCCTCCCGGAGCTCCACCGCGCCCAGCTGGCCGCGGCCGGGGCGACCGCCGGGCCGATCATCGCCGCCCCCGGCTGCTACGCCACGGCGGCCATCCTGGCGCTCGCCCCACTCGCTCGCGCGGGCCTGCTGGGTGACGTCGTGGTCGACGGCAAGAGCGGCGTGTCGGGCGCCGGTCGGGAGCCACGCCCCGACCTCACGTATGGCGAAGTCAACGAGAACGTCACGGCCTACGGGCTCGACGGGCACCGCCACACGGCGGAGATGGAGCAGGAGCTGGGCGCGGTCGCCGCGGAAGGTGGCCGGGACGCGCCCGACCCGGTCACATTCGTGCCCCATCTGGTGCCGATGACTCGCGGCATCCTGGCCACCTGCCACGTCCGGCCGGGGCGATCGGTGGACCAGGCCGAACTCGACGACCTGTACCGGGCGGCCTACGCCGACGAACCCTTCGTGCACATGGTCGATGAACCGCCCGCGACCAAGCACGTGCTGGCCAGCAACGAGGCCCGCATCCACGTGAAATGGCAGCCCCGCAGCGGCCGCATCGTCGTGCTGGCGGCCCTGGACAACCTGGCCAAGGGCGCTGCCAGCCAGGCCGTGCAGGCCTTCAACGTCCTGTACGGCCTGGACGAGCGCACCGGCCTGTCGGCCCTGCCGGTCGCCCCATGACCGCCGCCCCGGTCGCGTCGGCGCCCCCGGACCTGACGGCCGCCCTGCCGTCCGGCCTCCCGGCCGTGGAGCGCGAGCCGGTCCTGCCGGGCGGATTCGTCGCCGGCGGGCTGAGCGCCGGCATCAAGGCCAGCGGGCGGCCGGACCTGGCCATCTTCGCCGTGGACACCGGCCGGCCGGCCGCCGTCGCCGCCGTGTTCACCCGTAACCGCATGGCGGCCGCGCCGGTCCACCTGTCGCAGCAGCACCTCCTGGCCACCGAGCCCGCCGGCCGGGGCCGACGCGGCTGGGCGCGTGCCGTGATCAGCACGAGCGGCAGCGCCAACGCCGCCACCGGTCCCGCCGGCGAGGCCGACCAGGCGGGGATCGCGGCCGCCCTGGCCGCGGCCCTGGGGATCGAGCCGCACCAGACGCTCACGCTCTCTACCGGGGTCATCGGCGCGCGCCTCCCCGTGGCGCGCGTGACCGACGGGCTCGCCCGCCTGGTGCCCGCACTCGGCGACCGGCCGGAGGCGCTCCTGGCCGCCGCGAATGCGCTCCGCACGACCGACTCGACCGCCAAGGTGGCCACGACCACCGTCGAACTGCCCGCGGCCGACGGGTCGCTGGTGACCGTGCGGGTCTCGGGCGTGGCCAAGGGGGTGGGCATGATCCACCCCGGCATGGCCACGATGCTGGCCGTCCTGATGACCGATGCGAACGCCGATCCGGCGATGCTGGAGGCCCTGCTCCGCCCGGCCGCGGCGCGGACCTGGAACCAGCTCACGGTCGACGGCGACACGAGCACCAACGACACCGTGTTCCTGCTCGCGTCCGGGGCCGCGGGGGCCGCAACCGTGCAGCCCGGCTCGCCCGCGGCAGCGCTCCTGGGCGACGCGGTGACGGCGGTGGCGCGCGACCTGGCCCGCCAGCAGGCCGCCGACGGCGAAGGCGCGGGGACCCTCATCACCTGCCAGGTCTCCGGCGCCGTCGACGATCCGGAGGCGCGCGCGGTGGCGCGGGCGGTCGTGGCGAGCAGCCTCGTCAAGGCCGCCGCCCACGGCGGCGACCCCAACTGGGGCCGCATCGCCGGTGCGGCCGGCAACGCGACCCTGCCTGCGGCGCCCCTGCTGGAGAACGGCGGCCTCGCGCCGACCGAGGCGGCCGCGCGAGCCGGCCAGCCCGTGGCCCTGGACCCCGATCTGCTGCGGATCGCCATCGCCGGCTTCCCCGTCTTCGATGGCCGGGAGGGCGGCCCCCTGCCCTTCGATCGATCGGCTGCGCGGGCGGCCATGGATGCGTCGGAGCTGCTCATCCGGCTGGACCTGGGCCTCGGGCCGGGCACGGGTGAAGCATTCGGCTGCGACCTCACGGAGGCGTATGTGCGCGAGAACGCGGAGTACACGACATGAACGGGCGCCGGCCGTGAGCGAGGTCCTCGTCCTGAAGCTGGGCGGCACGACCCTTGCCGAGCAACAGCACATGCTGGCCGACGTGGCCGTGCTGGCTCGTCGCCGCCCGGTGGTCATCGTCCACGGCGGCGGCCGGCGCATGACCGACTGGCTGGAGCGCCTGGGCGTGACGACCCGCTTCGAGGGCGGCCTGCGGGTGACCGACCCGGCCGCGTTGGAGGTGGCCGCGGCCGTCCTGCGCGGCGTCGTCAACAGCGAGCTGGTGGCGGCCCTGCGTGATTTGGGCGTGGATGCGGTGGGGCTCTCCGGCGTGGATGGGGGCCTCCTGATCGGCCAGCGCATCCCTGAGCTGGGCCTGGTGGCCCACGTCATCGGCGTCCGCCGCGACCTCCTTGACGCGTTGCTGGTGGCCGGGCAGGTGCCGGTGATCGCGCCCCTCGCGCGCGACGAGCAGGGCCTGGTCTGCAACGTCAACGCCGACGACGCCGCGGCCGGCATCGCCGCGGACCTGGGCGCCCGCCAGTTCGTGCTGCTGACGGATGTCGACGGGGTGCACGGCGCCGATGGCCATCGCCTCGCGACCATCGCGCCCGACGAGGCCGAGGCGCTCATCGCCGACGGCACCATCGCCGGCGGCATGGTGCCCAAGGTTCGCGCCGCCCTGGGGGCCCTGAGTGCGAGCGGGGCCGAGGCGATCATCGCCAACGCCTCGGTCCCTGGGGCCGTGCACCGCGCCCTGGAGGACAAGGATTTCGGCACGCACGTCGTGGCCGGTCGGGCGGTCGCGGCGTGACCGCCCCGGTCATCGCCCGTGACGTCCGCCAGCGGGCCATCCGCGAGCTCATCGCCCGGGTGCCGGTGAGCAGCCAGGACCAGCTCGTCCGCGAGCTGGCCGCGCGGGGCATCGTGGCCACCCAGGCGACCGTCAGCCGCGACGTGGCCGACCTGGGCCTGGTCAAGGTCGCCCGCGGCGGGCGCCATGTCTACCTCGCGCCGGAGGATCTGGCGCCGGCGCCGCGTCCGGCGTCGTCCGAGGAGCGCCTCCGGCGCATCCTCGCCGACATCCCCGTGACCGTCGGCCGCAGCGGCCTGATCCTGGTCCTGACCGGCGCACCGGGCACGGCGAACGTGATCGCCCAGGCCATCGACGACTCGCACCCGGCGGAACAGGAAGGCACGCTCGCGGGCGACAATACCGTGCTCGTGCTGTTCGCCGACGAGGCCCGCCTGGAACGCTGGCTGGCTCGCTTCCGGGCCCTCCAGGGCCTGCCGACCGTGGAGGTACCCGCGTGAAGAAGGTGGTGCTGGCTTATTCGGGGGGCCTCGACACGTCGGTCGCGGTGGCCTGGCTGCGCGAGCAGTTCGATGCCGAGGTCGTGACCCTGACCGTCGACCTCGGAGGCGGCTCGCTGCGTCCGGGCGTCGAAGGGCGGGCCATGTCGGCCGGCGCGTCCCGCGCCTATGTCGTGGATGCCCGCGAGCGCTTCGTCCGCTCGTTCGTCTGGCCGCACCTCCAGGCGGACGCGCTCTACCAGGGTGTGTACCCGCTGGCGACGGCCCTGGCCAGGCCGCTCATCGCCCAGCTACTCGTGGAGGTCGCGGCCCGCGAAGGGGCCGACGCCGTGGCCCACGGGTGCACCGGCAAGGGCAACGACCAGGTGCGCTTCGACGTCGCCGTCCACGCCCTGGACCCGGGCCTGGAGGTGGTCGCGCCCATGCGCGTGGGGATGGGCCTGTCGCGCGAGGAGGAGATCGACTACGCCGCCGCGCGCGGCATCGAGGTGCCCATCACGAAGGCCTCGCCCTACTCGATCGACGTCAACCTGTGGGGCCGCTCCATCGAGACGGGCGTGCTGGAGGACCCGTGGATCGCGCCGCCGGCCGACGTGTTCGAGTGGACCGTGGATCCGGCTGCCGCACCCGCGCCGGTGGAGGTCACGATCAGCTTCGAAGGCGGGCTGCCGGTCGAGCTGGACGGGGCCCCGGTGGACCCGGTCGAGCTGGTCGATCGACTGAGCGCCCTCGCCGGCGCCCACGGGGTCGGTCGGGTGGACCACGTGGAGGATCGCCTGGTCGGGATCAAGAGCCGCGAGATCTACGAGGCGCCGGCCGCGACCGTGCTCCATACCGCGCACCGCGCGCTGGAGAGCCTCTGCCTGACCAAGGACACGCTGCGCTTCGGCCGCCTCGTCTCCGATGAGCTGGCGCGCCTGACGTACGACGGCCTCTGGTTCAGCGCGCTGCACCGCGACCTGCGTGGATATGTCGCCTCCAGCCAGCGCGTCGTTTCGGGCGAGGTGCGCCTGCGGCTGGACCACGGTTCGGCCGTGCTCGTGGGCCGCCGCTCGCCCCTGTCGCTGTACGAGAAGCGCCTCGCCACGTACGACACCGGCGACGCCTTCGACCATGCGGCGGCGGTCGGCTTCATCGAGATCTTCGGCCTGCCGCTGCGCACCGAGGCGGCCCGCCACGGCGCGATCGGCAAGCACCATGGCGCGGCGTGGGCCTGGACGGAGCCCCTGCTCGCGGACCTTCCGACGACCGTCGTGGACGGCGCTGCGAAGGTGGCGTGAGCGCGCCGGCGGCCACGGCCGTGCCTCCGGCTGCTGACGCGGGACCCGTGGCCGCCACGCCGAGCCTCCGCGGTCGCGACCTGCTCGGCATCGGCGACCTGACCCCCGCCGAGCTGGCGTCCCTGCTCGCGTCGGCGGCCGCCCTGAAGGCCGAGTGGGCGCTCGCGCGGGCCCACCGCGACCAGCCGCTCGCCGGGCGGTCCGTCGTGCTGATCTTCCAGAAACCGAGCCTGCGCACGCGGGTCTCCTTCGAGCTGGCCGCGCAGCAGCTCGGCGGCCGGTCGCTGTATCTGTCCGACGCGGACGTGGGCCTGGGCCGCCGCGAGAGCGCCGACGACATCGCCCGCACGCTTGACCGCTGGGTGGATGCGCTGGTGGCGCGCACCTTCGCCCAAGCCACGGTCCAGGAGCTCGCGTCGGCGATGACGGTGCCCGTGATCAACGCCCTGAGCGACCTCGAACATCCGTGCCAGGCCCTGGCCGACCTGTTGACGCTGCAGGAGCGGTTCGGTCGGCTGGAGGGCCTGACCGTCGCCTTCGTGGGCGAGGGCAACAACGTCTTCCATTCGCTGGCCCTGGGGTGCGCCGCGCTTGGCATCCACATCCGCCTAGCCTGCCCGCCCGGCTACGGGCCGGACCTGGATCGTATGGGCGCCGTCACTGCCCGCGGTCAGGCTTCGGGCGGGCGGCTCATGCTGACGCACGACCCGCGCACGGCTGTGGAGGGCGCGGACTGCGTCTACACCGATACGTGGGTCAGCATGGGCAGCGAGGACCAGGCCGTCGCCCGCCGGCGCGCCTTCGCCAACTACCGCGTCGACGCCGCGCTCATGGCCGCCGCCTCGCCCGACGCGATCTTCATGCACTGCCTGCCGGCGCACCGCGGCGAGGAGGTGACCGACGACGTCATCGACGGCCCGCGGAGCGTCGTCTTCGACCAGGCGGAGAACCGCCTCCACGTCCAGAAGGCGTTCCTGGCGGCGGCCATCGGGGCCGCGTAGGATGCGGCGTAACACCTCCGGCCGGTCGGGGCCGCGTAGGACGCGGCTGCGCCCTCGCCGGTCGGGCCGAGCTTCGCCGCCTGCATGGACACCTGACGTTCGTAACAGCGGAGCGGAGCCGGTAGGACCCTCGGATCGGGCGGCTCCGTGGCCGTATCGAACCCCACGGGTTCACCGTACAGAAGGCACGCCTCCGCGTCCGCCGTAGTGAACCCGTGATGTTCACAGGGACGATCGGGCCCGGTGACCCCGCTGCTCTACCCCACGCGCTTGTCCATGCCGGCCCAGAAGGGCTCGCGCAGCTCGCCCTTGAGGATCTTGCCCGTGCCGCCCTTGGGGAGGGCCTCGCGGACCTGGATCTCGCGAGGCACCTTGAAGCCCGCGAGCTGTGAGCGACAGTGGGCCAGCAACTCGTCGGGGGTCGCCTTGGCCCCCTCCTTGAGCACGACGATCCCGACGGGACACTCGCCCCATTGCTCGTCGGGGACGGCGACGACGGCCGCCTCCAGCACCGCCGGGTGGGCGGCGAGGGCGTTCTCGATCTCCACCGAGGAGATGTTCTCGCCGCCGCGGATGATGACGTCCTTGCTGCGGTCCTTGATCGTGACGTAGCCCTCGGGATCGATGGTGGCCATGTCGCCGGTGTGGAACCAGCCATCGCGGATGGCCGTCGCGGTGGCCGCGTCATCGCGGTAGTAACCGGCCATCACCACGTTGCTGCGGGCCACGATCTCGCCCAGCTGCTCGCCGTCGGCGCGCACGTCCTGACCCGTGGGATCGACGACCCGCACACGCACCCCGGGGATGGCCCAGCCGGTGGAGGCCTTGCGCTCGGCCGTCTTCTCGGCCCCTTCGGCCGCGGCCAGGTGCTGGCGCGACCAGGCCAGGGTCAGGAC
>DASPUH010000124.1:0-13620 GCA_035622975.1 Candidatus Sulfotelmatobacter sp. | reverse complement strand
GGGCCCGGGCACGTACCGCATGGCCATGAAGAGCTGTCCCTCGACCGCGCCGGCCTCGTAGATGGGCAGGATGTGCGGGTGATCGAGCGCCGCCGCGAGGTGCGACTCGCGCACGAAGCGCTCGCGGACGCCCGGCAGCTCCGCCATCTCCGATGCCAGGACCTTGAGGGCCACCTTGCGCCCCAGGCGGACATCGTCCGCGAGGTAGACGGCCCCCATCCCGCCGCGGCCGACGAGACGCACGATGCGGTAGTCGCCGAGGACGTCACCCTCCCCGAGTGCCATGGGCCGGAGTATGTATGCGAGGTCGACCTGTGGAAAGAGCTCGTGAGACGCCCGCGACGTCAGCTCTTTGCGCCCTTGTCGAACGGGGAGGTAGCCTTAGGGCAGTCGCGGGAGTAGCTCAGCTGGCAGAGCGG
Organism: Candidatus Sulfotelmatobacter sp.; assembly: GCA_035622975.1. Lineage (GTDB taxonomy): Bacteria > Chloroflexota > Limnocylindria > Limnocylindrales > CSP1-4 > DASPUH01. The sequence continues at coordinate 13,201 of DASPUH010000124.1, read as the reverse complement.
CAGCCTTCCAAGCTGCATGTCGCGGGTTCGAACCCCGTCTCCCGCTCCACCCTCGTGACACGCTAGCTGGCACATCGCCGGGCGACCGTGGCGCCATGCACACGATCGACTCGATGGACCAGGCTCGACCTGGCGCCAACGACGTGCGCTTCCGGATGCAGGCGCCGACCGGCTCGCTCGCGGCCCAGGTCCACCTTCGGCGCACCCCGGCGGGCTGGATCGCCACTTCCCAGGCTCAGGGTCGAAGCATCACCGGCATCGGGCCCAGTCCTCGAGATGCCGTCGTGGCCAGCCTGGGAGGGCTGGGCCGTTCAGCCCTCAGCGAACTCCTGGCTGACCTCGGCCTCTTCGACGTGTCCCGCCAGATCCGCGCTCTCGGCGTGGCCATGCCTGCGTGAACGACTAAGCCTTGCTTGGCGGGACTCGCGACCGCTGCGGCGGGACCCCGCGGTGATCGGCAGCAAATCGATCCGTTCGGCCCTTGTTGCCGTGGCAGGCCGGTCAGATGCTGCGCTGGCGGCGCACACAGCGTCGCGAAGTCAGGGACCTGGGGCCGCGGACCGTCGCGGACCCGGCGAGGTCGATCGTGACGACCAGGTGTCACCCGACGAGACCTGCGGCAGGGACGAGCGTGGGCACGGTGCCGACGCTTCAGACCCCGCGGCCCGAGCCTTGGGGGGTGCCGACCCATTAGCCTGCCCGCGGGACCGGCCACCCCAGACTCGTCGTCGGTCGGCGGGCGTGACCTTCGCACGGTCCTCTTCACCGATATCGTCGACTCGACCGCCCATGCGGTCGCCCTCGGGGATGCGGCGTGGGGGACGCTGCTTGCGCGCCACAACGCACTCGTGCGCGAGGCCCTGGCGCGGTTCGGTGGGCACGAGGTGGACACCGCGGGCGACGGCTTCTTCGCCACGTTCGCCCGCCCCACGGACGCGGTCGCCTGCGCGGCCGCCATCGTGACCGGCGTGCCGGCCCTCGACCTGCACGTGCGGGCCGCCGTCCACATCGGGGAGGTCGAGGAGGTGGACGGCAAGGCTGGCGGAGTGGCCGTCCACGTCGCCGCCCGCCTGTTGGCGCAGGCCCGTGCCGACGAGATCCTCGTGAGCAGCACGGTGCACGAGCTCGTGGCGGGAGGTACCTTCGCCTTCGTCGACCGCGGCTCGCTGGCCCTCAAGGGCCTCGCCCAACCGGTGCATGCGTGGCTCCTCGACACGGCTCCGGCGCCAGCGGGTCGACTCGTCCGTGCCCGCGGCCCGGTGGTGCGATCCGGCACCGTGACGGCTCGCCTGTTCGCCCTCCTGGGCACCGCGCTCGTCGTCCTGCTCGGGGCGGCGTTGCTCCAGGGCGGCTTCCTCGCCTGGTCGGCCGGGTCGAGCGGATCGCCCACCGCACCCGTCAACGGGACGTATACGTTCGGCTTCGCCGGCCCGCAGCACGGCGTCATCGGCGTCGACGCCGGGGGCAACCCGGAGCTGGCACCAGGGCGCTACACCGAAGCCGATGTCCAGCCGTCCATCACGCTCGCCCTCACGGCCGGCTGGTCGCTGTCCCAGCCCTCCGGTACCGCGTTCGCCCTCAGCCGGACGAGCGACCCGACCAGCATCGTCAGCTTTTCGTGGCCCACGCGGGTCCCCCTGGACGCGTGCGCGCACGACTCGCGACCCTTGAGCCCGACCGCCGTGGACTACGTCGAGTGGCTCACCCACACGCCGGCACTCCAGGCGACGACCCCCACGACGCGCTATTTCGGGACCCTCGTCGCCAGCCAAGCCGATGTGGGGGTGGTCGCCGAGGACGCGTGCCCCGGGACGTACCCGCCGGCGCTGCTCCTCAACCCCAACATCACCGGGCGGGCCGGTGAGTCCTGGCTGGCCGGCACCCGCTACCGCGTCATCGTCGGGGCTGTCGGCGTGCACTTGCTGCGCATCGTCATCCAGGCGCCGGACGATCAGGCGTTCCAGGCATTCGACCCGCTCGTGGAGGCGATGCTCGACACGCTTGCGGTCGGGCCGGTGGCGACGGGTCCCTGAAGCCGCGGGCCACGGGGTGGCCTTCGCGGGCGGTCAGGGCAGGTAGTACCAGTCCTCGACGTTCCAGAACGGCCCGAAGGCAGCCGGGCTGTAACCCGGCCAGTTGCCGAGGTGCGCCCCCACCCCGGCGACCGCGGCACGGTAATAGAGCGGGATCTCCGGCGTGCCGGCCACGTACACGTCCTGCACCGCTTTCGCGGCGACGGCCTGCGTACCGGGATCCACGGCATACCGGAGGGTCGTCAGAGCGGCGTCCATGTTCGGATCGCTGAAGCGCGTGTCGTTGCTCCCGGAGTGGTCGCCGAGTTCCGGCCACTGGGTCGAGGCGTAGATGTAGAAGTAGTCGTTGTACGGGTCGCCGCTGGGGGCCCAAGCGAAGTCGGCCAGGTCGTAGGTGCCGCGGTAGATGCTGCAGTCCGTGGTGGGGGTCGTCTTGCCCCACGGGGCGAAGAGGATGGACCCCCCGTCGACCAACTCGATGTGGCTCCTGACGTGGACGCCGGCCAGATAGCGCTGCACCTGGTACAGCTCGGCCTGGCGCGTGTCGTCCTCGGTCGTGCACATCTCGAGATCGATCGTCTTGCCCTGGAAGGTGAAGAAGCCATCCGGGCCAAGGGCCCACCCGGCCGCCTGGAGCATGCCGATCGCGGCCGCCGGGTCATATCCCGGGCAGGTCTCGGGCACGCCGTACCAGAGGCCTGGCGGCGCGGGCGAGCAGGCCGGCTGGATGCTCTGGCGTGGGAACAGCGCGCTGATCATGTCCTGCTTGTCGATGGCCATGGCCAGCGCCTTGCGGACGGCCGGATCCCACAGGTCGTTGCCGCGGGTGTGGTTGGGGTCGTTGTTGATGTCGAGGTGCTCGTACTGCCAGGAGGGCACCTCCTCCGCCCGGCCGATGCTCGGCACGACACCGGCGATGTACAGGAACTGGGCCTGAGTCATCCCGAGCGCGAGGTCGAGCCTGCCGTTCAGGAAGTCGTCCCACTCGTCTTCGGCATCGACGAACTTGAGACCGGCCAGGTACGGCGCGTGGACCGTGCTGACGCCACCGGCCCAGTACGGGTTGGGGGCGTAATCGATCTCCGTCTGCGACACGTTGGCGATGACGAAGGGGCCGTCCACCGGGACCTTCGCCATGGCGGAGCTGGCCGGGTACAGCGTCGAGGCCTCGGGGACCGGCACCGAATCCAGGTACTTGGCCGGCCACGGCCCATTCGTCAGGAAGCCAAGCCAGCCGGCGTACAGGTCCTTGAAGTGGATCGTCGCGGTCAGCTTGTCGCTCGACTCGTCGATGCCGCCGATGTCCGGCCAGCCGACGGCGCATGGGCTGCACCCGGTCTGGTGCGGGTCGGTGGCCCACTCCCACGTGGCCACGTAGTCGTCCATCGTCAGTGGCGTGCCGTCCGACCACTTGAGGTCGGGCTTGAGGGTCACCTTGACGTCGAAGGTCAGGCCGTTGACCACGACGCCCCCGTTCTCGGGCGTGGGCACGGTGGTCGCCAGGTCTGGGATGAACTTGCCATCCGAGGTGATGGCGACCAGGCCGCGCATCGCCGGCTGCATCAGGTAGAGGGCGTTCGGTGAGTACCACAGGTTGAAGGTGGCGGGCAGCGACCACAGGATGCCGCCGATCACCAGAGTGCCCGTGGGGGCTGTGCTGGCAGGGACCTTCGGCGCATAGGTGGTGGCGAAGAGCGCCCGATCCAATGGCGAGACGGTCTGTCCCGGCGAAACGATCGGACCCATCGGTGTGGCACCGCCCGGCGCGATCCCACTGCAGGCAGCAGCGAGCACCAGCGCGGCTACCGCAAGGGCCGACGCGGCGCGACGCGGCTGCCCGACCCTCAGCAGACAGGGCGGGTGCATCCATCACCTCACAGCCCGTTGGGGCGAGACTAGCCGTGCCGACGCTGATGCCTAGGGCCGAAGGTCACCGAGGGCCGCGCGACCAGGTCGCGATTTGGTAATGTGGCCGGTACCCGCCGCCGGCGGCAGGCGGCCCATCGATCAGGCGGGCGGAGGTGCGGGTGCCATGCGTCGTCTCTTCGCGGTGCTGGTCTTCGGATCCCTTGTCGGGGCGATGCTGGTCCCCGCCGCGGCCCTGGCGGCAGCGCCCGTGTCGCAGCTACGGGCCCACCCCATGCTGCGAGTCCACGCCCAGGCGGCGACCACGACGCCGAGCGGCATGTCGCCCGGCCTCATCAAGGGCGCCTACGGCTTCACGTCCTCACTGACCGCCGGCTCGGGCAGGACGATCGCCATCGTCGACGCGTACGACGATCCGAGCGCGGAAGCCGACCTCGGCGTCTTCGACGGGCAGTTCGGTCTGCCGGCGTGCACCACCGCCAATGGCTGCTTCAAGAAGGTCAGCCAGAGCGGTGGCACGAAGTACCCGGCCGCCGATGCCGGCTGGTCTCTGGAGATCGCCCTGGACGTGGAGTGGGCGCATGCGATCGCGCCAGGCGCCCACATCCTGCTCGTCGAGGCGACCACGCCGTCGCTCGGCAACCTCCTCACCGCCGAGAACTACGCCAAGGGCCACGCGCAATACGTGTCCAACAGCTGGGGCACGGGCGAGTTCTCACTGGAACACTTCTACGACGGCTTCTTCTCGGCCACCGGCGTGAGCGTCTTCGCCGCGTCGGGTGACACCGGGGAGCCGGGCATCTGGCCCTCCACGTCACCCAACGTCGTCTCGGTCGGCGGCACCACCCTGACGCTCAACGCGGACGGGTCGGTGGCCTCGGAGACGGGCTGGAGCGGCTCGGGCGGCGGTTGCTCGAAGTACGAGAAGGCGACCACGGCGCAGGCCGGCTTCGCCACGTATGGACAGGTCAGCTGCGCGGGCAAGCGCGCCATCCCGGACGTCGCCCTGGACGCCGATCCCAACACCGGCGTGGCCGTCTACGACACGGTCCCCTCCGGGAACTCGCAGGCGTGGTACCAGGTGGGCGGCACGAGCGCCTCGACGCCGATGTGGGCAGCCCGCTCCGCCGACGCAGGCGTCGTGGTCAACGCCGCATACGTGTACGGCTCGGCCATCCCGTACCGCGACATCACGGTCGGCAACAACGGCGCGTCCTGCCTGCCCGGCTACGACCTGGTCACGGGCCGCGGGAGCTGGACGGGCGCGAACCCCTAGGGCTGACCCGGGTCCAGTTCGCGGCCCCGGAGCCAGATCCGGGCGACGGTCCCGTCCGCGCGAAGCGCCAAGAGGTCCGCGTCTGCGCCGCGGGCGATCCGTCCCTTCCGGCGCGCGCCGACAAGACGCGCCGGTCGGGTGCTGGCGGCAGCGACCGTCTCGGCCAGTGACGCACCGTGCGCCGCAAACCGCACGACCGCTTCCGCGAGCAGGCTCATCGAGCCGGCGAGGGTGCCGTCGGCCAGCGTGGCCCGCCCGTCACGCACGGTGATCTCCAGGCCGCCCAGGTGGAAGCTGCGATCGCCGGTCAGGCCCGCGGCAGGCAGGGCATCGGAGACCAGGACGACACGCGTGCCGGCAAGACGGCGGACCAGCGGCCACATGGCCGCGTCCACGTGGAGGCCGTCGGCGATCAGCTCGACCGCCGGCCGCCGGTCCAGCAGCGCCGCCAGCGCGAGCCCGGGCCCGCGATGCGGCAGCCCGCTCATGGCGTTGAAGAGGTGGGTCGTGGAGCGCGCGCCGGCATCGTAGGCCTCCTCTGCCTGGGCGTAGGTCGCCCCGCTGTGGCCGAGGCTCGCGACGATCCCGCGCGCCGCCAGGAGACGCACCAGGTCCAGCCCGCCGGGCCTCTCGGGCGCCACAGTCACGACACGCACCGCATCCCAGGCGGCCGGATCGTGCCTGAAGGCCGCAACCACCACGGCCGGGTCCACGAGGGCGGCATGGGCGTGGGCACCGGCGTGGCCGGGATCCAGCGCCGGCCCCTCCAGGTTCGCGTGGAGCACGGTCGCGCCCAGCATGTCGGACGCCTGCATGACCTCACCCACGTCGCCGGCGAATGCCGCCAGCCGATCCAAAGGGGCCGAGACCGCGGTCGGCAGGAACGAGGTGACGCCCCGTGCCGCCAGCGTCCGGGCCACGTGGCGGATGGCGTCCGGCCCGTCCATCGCGTTCGCGGCACCCGCCCCGTGGACGTGGATGTCGACGAAACCTGGCGCGAGGAGCAGATCATCGTCCAGCCGCTCGATGCCGCGGCCCACGCCGCCACCTGCGGTCCCAGAGACCACCGACACGATGCGCCCGTCGACCACGTCCACCACGACATCCGGGCGCTCGACGCCCGCGACGATGGCGCGCCCCCGGAGCCGCAGAGGGGAACTCACGGTCGGAGCTTCAACGAAGGAAGACCGCGATGGCCTCGCTGGAGGCCGGGTGCGTGTTGATGCCGTAGTGGTTGGCGTCCACCTCGACGAGGCTGGCTGACGGGACCGCCGCCAGGAAGGCGTCGCGCTCGGCGGCCGGCACGATGAAGCCGGCCCCATCGAACAGCTCCTGCGTCGCTCGCAGCAGCAGCGTCGGCATCGTCACGTATGACCAGAGCGTCCGCGGATCGTGCTCTTCGCCGTACGCGGCGTCCTCCAGCACAGCGGCGCGGTCGCTGCGCGCCCGCACACCGCCGCCCTCCACGGGCACCAGCTCGTAGCGGAAGTAACGCTCCCAGTAGGGACTCCAGGGCCGGATCGTGCCCAGGCGCTGGACCGCGTCCAGGTAGATCTCCACCGACGGGTAGACCGTACCCAGGCGCTCGACGGCCGCCCGGATGAGGGGCACGGTCGTGGGGTCCGGCAGGCCGCACGCGTCGATGAGCACGACCGAGCCCAGTCGCTGCGGGGCGAGCCGTGCGATCTCCAGCGCCACGAACGCACCCATGGACTGCCCCACGACGTCGAACCGCGACGCGCCGAGTGCATCGGCGATGGCGAGCACGTCCTCCGCATGATGGACCCAGCCGTACGAGCCCGGCCCGGTGACCTGGCTTTGACCGCGCCCGCGCAGATCCAGGGTGAGGATGCGGTGAGCCGGATCGGCGATGCGCTCGGCGATGAAGTCGAAGCCGCGCAGGTTGGCCGAGAGGCCGGGGATGCACACGACGAGCCGGCCCCGCTCGGCCCCGAACCACTCGGCGTGGAGATCGCCGCTCGTGAGGTGCAGGTCGAGGGGCGTACCGCTGGGGGGCGGCGCGTCGCCTGCAGGGCTCATGCGGAACGCTCAGGCGGTCGGCTCATCCAGGCCCGCGCTGGCCCGGTGCAGCGTGCAGTAGCCCAGGACGCCATCCCGCTCGCGCCAGCGGGCGCGCTGGTCACAGCGCATACCGCGGCGGTTCCGATACGAGCAGAACTCGGGATGTGGGCCCTCCGTGTCTGCCAGCAGGAGCACGAGGGGGCTGCGGCGGCTGCGATCGGCATCCATCGCGAGGAGCGTAGAGTCTGTGCGCCGCGCTGTCACGTCGCGGACCGGGGCACGGCAGGGAGGGTTGGATGAGCGACCGCCGCCGGATCATGGTCACGCTGCTGGCGGCCGCCCTGGCCGCCTGCACCAGCTCGCCGACACCGGTCCTGGAGGCAACCCCGTCCCCGCCGCCTGCCGCGTCGCCGACCGCGTCACCGCCGGCTCCGGCCAGCCCGCCGGCGTCGGCCAGCCCCACCCTCGGCGCGGTGACGACCGACCTGGCACTGGTCGCCGATGTGCGCGAACCCCGCCTCGGTCTGACGGCGGCCGAGGTGCGGACCGCGCTCGACACGGCCCTCATCCCCTGTGGTCTCACCGACCTGCGGCTGGACGGGCAGGCGCTGCCGCTGCCGTCCAGCCCGTGCGTCGCCGCGGACGCCATCACCGATCGCGTCCACGGCCATGCCGGCCTGCTCGCCCTGCTCCTGCCGGGGCTCGTCAGCCCACGCGTGAAGGTCCTGCAGGTGGACGGGGCCGACCTGTTCGGGGGCCCGGCCATCCGCTCCAAGCCCTACCCGCTCACGGCGACCGCGAACGGGCTGGCGGCGGCCTGGACCGCGTATGACGCGTCGCAGATCCGGACCATCGACTCGACCGGCGACACCTGTCCGGATCGCGGGCCGGCTCGTGAGGCCATCGTGCTCCGCAAAGGCTGGCCGTGGGTGCTCGACGGCGGCTATGCAAGCTACACCGGCGTCCACATGGACACCCAGTTCTCCGGCCCGACCGGCGACGGCTGGCCGGTCGTGACGGCCGTTCGAACAGGCGATGCCGGCTCCGTCCGCGCCCTCATCTCCGACTCGGACATCACGGTCAACGACTTCGAGTGCCCCATGCTCGCCGGGTTCACCTACCACCCCAAGGGCACCGTCTTCAACGTGGACCCCAGGGTCGGCCCGCTGCTGGCGTCGGCCGGGGTCAACGTGGTGACGCTCGGGTCGAACCACATCACGGACGCCGGCTCGACCGGCGTGCGGCAGACGCTGCAGATCCTGGACGCCGACCACATCGCCCACACCGGGGCCGGCCTGGACCTGCCATCCGCCCTGGCCCCGGCAGTGGTGGACGTGCGCGGCGTGAAGTTCGCGTTCGTCGGCTGGGACGACATCGTCGGCTCGGGCGCTGCCGGCCCTGGGCGACCAGGCGTGGCGCCCCTGACGAACCTGAACGTGAAGACGTCCCTCGCGGCGGCCCGCGCTCAGGCTGACGTGGTCTTCGCCATGCCGCAGTGGGGTTGGCCGGAGTACCACAACGGCTTCACCACGCAGGAGCTCGCCCAGCGGGCGATGTTCTTCGCCGACGGTGCGGACGACGTGCTCGGCAGCGGCACCCACTGGGCATCGGCCGTCTCCATCACACCGGGATCCGATGGCGCCGACCATTTCGTCATCGGCAGCCACGGCAACTTCCTGTTCGGCCAGGACTGGAGCCGCCAGACGATGGAGGGCGTGGTGGTGGAGCTGACGTTCGCCGGCACCACCCTCGTGCAGGCCCGTCTGCACCCGTACGTGGTGCTCGATCAGGCCCAGCCGAACCTGGTCGATCCGACGACCGACGGCCGCTATGTGCTGAACCAGGTGTGGAGCGTCAGCCAGCTGCCGTGACGGCCGCCGGCTGACGCGGGTATCTCACCGCGACCTACATCAGGCCGACGACATGGCCCTCCGGATCGCTGAACAGCGCGATCGTCGTGCCCGGCGCGACTTCGGTGAGGGGCATGATCACGCGCCCGCCCAGCGCCTCCGCCCGGCGCAGCGTGCCCTGTGGATCGTCCGCGTGGACGTAGAACGTGGCCATGCCCGCGGAGCCATCCTGCGTCGCCCCGATGCCGGCCGTGAAGTCACCCTCCGCGACGCCGCGGGCCATGCCGTAGCCACCGGGGTTGCTCGTGTCCAGGCTCCACTCGAAGACCTGGCTGTAGAACTTCTGGAGGGCCGGGCCGTCCTTGCCCGTGACCTCGACGTGGATCACCTTGGCTGCCATCTGATCGATGCCTCCTGACTTCTCACCGCCCGTATTTAAGGGACGCCTAAACTATCGCGGCTCCGGGTACCCCTTGTCAATCCCGAAGTTTTCGCTTAAGTTACCAGGCATGCAAGCCGATCTCCTGCGCGCGGTCGCCAACCCGCGACGGCGCGAGATCCTCCGCCTGGTGTGGGATCGAGAGATGGCCGCCGGCGACATCGCTCGCCATTTCGACGTCAGCTGGCCTGCGATCTCGCAGAACCTCGCCGTCCTGCGGGCTTCGGGCGCGGTCGTCGAACGCCGTGACGGCACGCGGCGTTACTACCGCGCCGATCAGCACCGCCTGGGCCCGCTCGCGGATGTGGTGCGCGCCATGTGGGCCGAGCGGCTGGACGTCCTCGCCGACCTGGCCGAGCAGGCCGAGCGGGGCCTCGCATGACGTTCCTGAGCCCGGCCAGCGACGACAGCATCCAGGTGGAGAAACGCATCCACGCCCGGCCGGAGACCGTCTTCGCCTTCCTCACCGATCCCGACCTCTACCGCAAGTGGAAGGGCCGGGAGGCCGAGCTGGATCCGCGTCCCGGGGGGATCTACCGGGTCGTGATGCCGGGGGGGATCGCCCTCGGCGAGTATCACGTCGTGGAGCCCCCGCGGCGAGTCGTCTTCAGCTGGGGCTGGGAGGGCAACCCGGCCGTGCCGCCAGGGTCGTCGCTGGTCGAGATCTCGCTCGTGGCGGAGGGCGCCGAGACCGTCCTCTACCTGCGCCATTCGGGCCTGCCGGTGGGGGCCATGGCCCAGCACGACCAGGGCTGGTGGCACTACCTGGACCGCCTGGACGTCGCGGCGGCCGGCGGCGACCCCGGCCGCGATCCCTTCGAGGACGCCGGACCGCCCGAGGGCTGAGCGGCACGGCTGCGCACCGGCATGTTGGTCGAGGGCGGCTGAGGGCAGAGTGGCACCAGGGCGCCTTCGCGGTCGCCGGCCGCCCGCGCTTCGACTCCATGGAGCTGCTGATCATCAGCCGCGACCTGATCGACGTCATCCACGGCCCGCACGACACGGCGACGCCGCCAGCGTCGTCCGCGTCGCCCGACGCGTCGCCCTGAGCGGACGCGGCCGCCGCGATCCGCCGACCCCGGCGGCCCATCCGCACCGCTCAGCGCGGGAACGGCGGGCCGGTGCTGTCGGCGAAGACGGCCGCCACGCTCATGATCGTCAGCAGCCCGCCGAGCAGCAGCCCGACGGCCGCCGCGCGGATCTGGTGGTAGTGATGACGCAACACGGTCCGACGCTCCTTCCGTTGCGTGGCCCTCAGGGCGGGCCACCGGCCGCCCATTGAGACAGGCGGGTCTTGGCTCGGACTTGGGCTTGCCTTACCGGCCGCTCAGCGGATCGCGACGCGGACCGGCCGCGGCGGTGGCGAGTCAAATGCCATGCGACCGCCGCGTATACTGCGCGACGTGCCGCGCGCCGCTACGTCCGCCCCCCCATCGACCGCCCGGCCCGATGGCGAGGCCTTTGGCGTGCGGCTGCGGGAGGCCCGCCGGCGGGCTGGCCTGACGCAGGCGGAGCTGGCCGGCGGCCGCTACACGAAAGCCCACATCTCGGCCCTCGAGCATGGTCTGGCCAACCCGTCGGTGGACGCCCTCGGCTACCTCGCGGCGAAGCTGGGGACCACCGCGGCGAGCCTGCTCGGCGGCCAGGATGACCGGGCCTGGCGAGCGCTGGAGGCGGACCTTGCCCTCGCCACCGGGGCCTGGTCGGAGGCGGTCGGTCGCTACCGGGAGTTGCTCGAGGGGGAAACCGCGGGGTCCCCGCGAGCAGCGGCGCTGGCCGGGCTGGCCGAAGCGCTGTGCCGCCTGGACCGGGGGCGCGAGGCCATGCCCGCGGCGGTCGCGGCGGCCGAGGCATTCGACCGGCTCGGCCTGGCCTTCCGGGCCGCGGAGGCCCGCTACTGGCAGGCCTGCGCCGCGTACCTCATGGATGCCGCGGCCGACGCGCGGACGGTGCTGCTGGACCTCCTCCAGCGGTCACGGACCGGAGCTGCGGTCGGTCCCGACCTCCGCCTGCGCGTGCTCGTCGCCCTTGGCGCGACCGAGAGTCGCGAGGGCCACCCCGAGCGGGCCCTGGCCTACCTGGAGGAGGCCCGGGCCGTCGCGGCGGACCTGGACGATCGGCGCCGGGCGGCCTTCCTGCATGGCCTGGCGGCGTCCTGTCGCGAGCTCGGCGACCTGGAGGCAGCCGTCACCGTGGGCCAGCGCAGCCTCGCCCTCTTCAGCGCCTCAGCCGGGGCCGGGGAGGTGGCGGCGATGGAGAACGAGCTCGCGCTGGTGCATCTGGCGCTCGGCGATGTCCAGGCGGCCGGCCGCTACGCGCGGGCGGCCGTGGAGCGTGCCGGGGTGCTGGACGACCGGCGCCTCCTGGCCCACGCGCTGGAGACCAGCGCCCAGGTCGAGCTCGCCATGGGCCGGCCGGGCCAGGCGTTGGACCTCGCCGTCCAGGCCCAGGGCCATGCCCGCGCGAGTCGCAACCGGAAGGCGGAGGTCAGTGCTGGTTTGACCGCCGGACGAGCCCTTCGCGCGGCCGGTGACATCGGTGCGGCGACGAGCAGCCTGGAGGCGGCTGCGCAGGCCGCCCGCCGGTTCGGGCGCGCCCAGCAGCTTCGCGACGTCCTGGCCGAACTGGCCGAGCTGGCGGCCCTGACGGGCGACCACGCCCGCGCCTACGAGCTGAGCCGCGAAGCCCTCCACGCGGCCCGCTCATGACCACCCCGGTCGTCGATCCATCCCGCGCGCTCGTCGACGCCATCCGCGCCGCGGTCATCGGCGATGACGAGGCGGTGGCCGGCCCGTTCGGGCCACGCCGCGTCATCTACGCCGACTACACCGCCTCCGGCCGCGCCCTGACGTTCATCGAGGACTACATCCGCGACGCGGTGCTGCCGCTCTACGCCAACACGCACACCGAGTCGTCGGGCACCGGGCTCCAGACGTCGCGCTTCCGCGAGGACGCCCGGGACATCATTCGGACGGCCGTGGGGGCCACCGACGAGCACGCCGTGATCTTCTGCGGCTCCGGCTCGACGACCGCCATCAACCGCTTCGTGGACGTCCTCAACCTGCGCCTGCCGGCCGACCTGGACGACCGCTACCACCTGCGCGACGCCATCCCGGCGGCGGAGCGCCCGGTGGTGTTCATCGGCCCCTTCGAGCACCACTCCAACGAGCTGCCGTGGCGGGAGTCGATCGCCGACGTGGTCACCATCGGTGAGGACCACGATGGCCACATCGACCAGCGGCAGCTGGAGGCTGAGCTGGTGCGTCACGCCGACCGGCCGTTGCGGATCGGCAGCTTCTCCGCCGCCTCCAACGTCACCGGCATCACCAGCGACGTCCGTGGCGTCAGCGAGCTGCTGCACCGCCACGGGGCCCTGGCCTGCTGGGACTACGCGGCCGCGGCGCCGTACGTAGCCATCGACATGGGCGCGGGCGTGCGCCCCGACCACCTGGACGCCATCTACCTATCGCCCCACAAGTTCATCGGTGGGCCCGGCACGCCGGGGGTCCTGGTGGCACGTCGCGAGCTCTTCCGCAACCGCGTGCCGACGGTCCCCGGCGGCGGCACCGTGGCGTACGTGAACCCCAGCGAGCACGTCTACCTCACCGACATCGAGCGTCGCGAGGAGGGCGGCACGCCCGCCATCGTCGAGTCCATCCGGGCGGGGCTGGTCTTCCAGCTGAAGGCGGCGGTCGGGACGGAGGCCATCCGCGAG
>DASPUH010000123.1:0-13001 GCA_035622975.1 Candidatus Sulfotelmatobacter sp. | reverse complement strand
CACCGCGCGATAGTGCGCCGCCGCGGCGCGCGCGGCAACCCCGTCTTCGTCAGCGGTACGTCGCGGCGTGGAAATACGGCGGTCGCCCGATGTCCCGCCTCCCGCCTTAGCCCGACGTTGCCCTCATGCCGGCGTTGACCGGCGAGACAGCAGGAGGGTCACGACGTGGATGCCACGGTTGGATGGGCGACGGTAGCGGGAGTCGCTGCACCTCCGGATGCCCACGAAGCGGACGCGGTGTTCGAGGCCGTCTACGCAGCCCACCGCGAGACCTTGCAGCGTCAGATGACGGCGATGACACGGGACCCGGACACGGCCGAAGAGGTGTGCCAGGAGGCCTTCGCCAGGTTGCTCGTGGAGCTGCGTGCCGGCCGCCGCCCGGACAACTTCGGCGCGTGGCTGTACCGAGTGGGCCGCAACCTCGTGGTCAGCCACGCCCGCCATCGACAGGTCGTCGAACGCCAGGAGCGCGGTATGGTCGCCGCCGCTCCGTCCAGGCCCGCCGAGGCGGTCGTCATCGGGCGTGAGGAGGTGTCGCTGCTGCAGGAGGCGTGGGGTCGACTGGAAGAGGCCGATCGTCAGGTCCTGCTCATGGCGGTCCACGGCGCGACGGGCAACGAGATCGCCAGTCGGTTGAGGACGAGTTCGTGCGCGGCGCGGGCCCGTTTGTGCCGCGCCCGGCAGCGTCTTCGGCGCGAGCAGGCCCTGGCGTGAGGTGGGTCGGCCCTCACGATCCGACCCGCGCGGGTCCGATCCAGATCTCGTACGTCCCTGTCGCGATGCCTCCCGAGGTGCCGGCCGCGTTCTCCCAGCCGGTCGCCACGCAGCGTTCCGCGGTGCAGGCCACGCTGCTGAGGGACACCACCGAATCGTCGGGCGGGATGCTACTCAGGGACACCCAGGTCCGCCCGTCGGCGCTGCCCCAGATCCCTGAGGCGACCGCGAGGAAGCCCTTGCCGCCGACGTTGGTGAGACCTGCGACGTCCGTCACGTCAGGACCGATGGGTGACCCCGTCCAGTGGACACCCGCATCACTCGACCACCAGGCGCGGGCCGGTCCGGAGCTCGCAGCGACCACCAGAGAACCGGGCTCCGCGGCCACCACCGTGGCGGATGCGGGACCGCTTGGGTGGATCGCGTGGCGAGCGTCGACGAGATGCCACGTGCGCCCGTCGACCGACGTCCACACCAGGGGACCCGCGGTCCCGGGGCACGGACCGCCGCACTCGGCCCCTCGGCTCACCGCGACGTAGCCCGGTCCACCCGCCGCCACATCGTCCATCTCGCCCTGGGCAAAGCTGGCTTCATCCGGGACCTTGTGCCACGTCCGGCCATCGGGAGACGTCCAGACCGCGGCCTGACCCGCCGCCTGGGCCGATGCGAGGATGAAGGGCCCGGTGGCGAACAAGGGGCCCCCAACACCCCCGACCGCAACGAGGCCGTGCGGACCATCGGTGACCGCGTTGATGTCGTGACCGAGACCGTTGCCGTTGAAGACCGAGGCATCCGTGATGGCCGTCCACGTGGCCCCGTCAGGCGACGTCCAGACCGCCCCCCCCGTGCCGTCCCACCCGACCGCCACGTAGCCCGGGCCGCCGGTCGTGATGTCGTTGACCACGTCCCCGTCGGCGCCGGGTAGCTGCCCCAGCATGGCCCACGACAGGCCGTCGGTCGAGGCCCACAGCTGTCCGCGGTCCGCGACCACGAACTGCGCTCCCACCCTGAAGACGTGCCCACCCTCGTTGGGGTTGGTCGTCAGCGCCTGGACGAGTGCCGCCGGAAGCGTCGTGGTGGGGACCTGCGCCCAGGGAGCCGGCGCCGGCTGCTCGGTCGGGGCGGCGGTGAGGGTGGATGTCGGCTGGCTCGTGCGGGTCGGGGCGGGCGTTGACGGAACGGCCGTCGGACTGGGAGTCGGGCCCGACCCCGTTGGCGATCCGGCGCAGGCCACCAGGAAGAGACACAGGAGCGCCACCGTGCCGCTCCGCTGTCGTCGCACGCTCAGGACCGACCGCATCGCTGCCATCGCTCGACCGTCCCGTCGACCAACATCCCGCCTGCCGGCTCGCGGCTACGGTACTCGGTCGCAGCCCGGCTGACGAGGGCCCCCGCGCTCAGCGGGTGACCTTGACGGTCGCACCCTGGCTGTAGCCGTCGGCGGTGAACATGCTGGCGGGCAGTGCCAGGAGCGCAGTCAGGGCGATGCCGATGGACAGGCCGCGCTTGATCCG
Organism: Candidatus Sulfotelmatobacter sp.; assembly: GCA_035622975.1. Classification (GTDB taxonomy): domain Bacteria; phylum Chloroflexota; class Limnocylindria; order Limnocylindrales; family CSP1-4; genus DASPUH01. Next base: position 10,773 of record DASPUH010000123.1, on the reverse strand, counting down.
ATGCATCAGCCGTTCTCCTTCCCCCGAGTGGGCGGCGCCGCCTGACCGGTGGCCGGTTCGGCGCCCGAGATCGTTCGTCGCAGGGATGACGCAGCGGCCGCTCTAGTGTTACTGACGATCGGCTAGGGCGGCTGCCCGATGCACGCGCAGGCGCCTTAGCTCGAGGCTATCGGCATGTCAGCACGGACCGCGGATGACTAGGAGCCCGGCACGGCTGTGACGGCGGGGTCCCTGACACGCCCCAGTGGCCTTGTCGCCGGCCTGATCGTGGGGCGCACGGGTTCGTTGCTGCTGCCGATCGCGGTCCACGCCGCGTTCGATCTCCCCTCTACTACGTCCACGCCCGCCGGCTGACGTACGTCCCGCGGTGTCACAGCAGCGCAGGCAACGCGTTGATGGTGCGAACGACGCCTGTCGTTGTCGCATGACCTTGGAGAAGAACGATGCGCCCCGCCCCCGGTCATCCCTTCGCACCTCCACGTCTCTTCCGCCTGATGGGGATGGCCGCGGCCGTCGCGGCGATCGTCGCCGGCTGCGGTACGAGCTCCTCCTCGACGCCCACCACGGTGCTGCAGACGTCCAGCGCGCCCGCGAGTGCGGCCGCCCGAGCCACCGCCACGGTGGCGCCGGCGGCAAGTCCGTCGCCGACCCCGGACGTCAGCAGTGCGGCCCTCCGGACGCTGTCTCGGATGCCCGCCACGGGCATGGACGGTGATGTGAGCGGCACGCTGACCTCGAGCGCCGGAGCCTGGCCGGTAAGCGGCACGATCTCGGTCGTGGGAGCCAGCCAGCAGAGCGACCTGCAGCTGACGGTCGGCACCGCCACTCAGGCCAGCCATCTGGTCGTGGCCGACGGCAAGGCGTATGTCGAGCAGGGGAGCGGACCCTGGTTCGCTGCTCCGGCGCGAGCGGGAGGCTACGGCCCGACTTCGGGAGCCACGCTGGACTCGCTGGTGACTTCGATCACCTCGGCCAAGGACGTGGGCCTCGAGGACCACGCCGGCCAGCAGCTGCATCACCTGACCCTGGACACGAGCACCAGTCCGGCGCCCGTCGCCTTCGGCTTCGCCGACGGCAGCATCACGGGCGCGGATCTGACGGTCGACCTCTACGCGGATGACAACGGGACGCCGGTGCTGCTCGCCGTCAGTGGCGGCTGGCAGCAGCGGATCGGGGCGAGCGTCGCGGCGGTGACCGTGGCGCTGGACGTCAAGGTCCGGCCCAGCCCCGCCTCGGTCACCGCCCCCGCGGAGATCTGGTCATCGTTCAGCTCGAAGCGCTACCTCTATCACGCGGCCAAGCCAACGGATTGGACCTACACCGCGAAGGCCTCCGCTGACGAGCTGGTCAGCCCGGAAGACACCGGGATCGACCTGGCCTCCACCGCCACACCTGAGAACCTCAACCAGGCCGCCGCTGACCTCGTCAGCGCGAACACCCACGTATTCGGCAGGAAGCCGGAACACACGGAGAGCGTCACGATCGCCGGCTCCCCCGCGCGCCTGCTGACGTACCACGTCACGCAGAACAAGCTGAAGCTCTACGTCATGGAAGCCGTGGTCGTCTACAAGGGGCGAGCCTATGTGGTGTCGTACGTGGCCCTGGCGGGTGATGAGGCCAGCGACAGGGCGACCTTCCTGGAATTCCTGGGCACCTTCGGCTTCGGCCGCTGAGCGGTCAGCGGACGTCTCACGGGTCGCGGCGCTCGATGAGCTCCGCGACCCATGCCCGCAGCCGGCCCAGGTGCTCGGCGTAATGGTCACCGCCCGACTTGCGGATCCACCAGGCCGCCTCATCGGATGGGTCGGGCAGGCCGTGCCACATGGCGACCATCATGGTCCGGGCGGCGTTGGCCTGGACCCACGTGACGTCCCACGGCTGGTCGGCCATCGCGGCGAGGAACACGGCGTTCATGCTATCGATATCGATGTCGTGGCCCTCGTACGTCCCCGCGGCGAGGCGTTCGAACTGCACCTGGGCCTCGGCGAGCCAGGTACCCACGTGGGCCACCACGTCCCGGACCGTCCAGTCCGCATCCCTCTGGTAGCCCGGCACGAGGCACTCCTCGGGCGTCAGGGCACGGACGAGGGCCGTGATCTCATACCAGCCCCTGCGCTCGAGCTCGAGCTCGGCCCGGTAGGGATGGTCCGGGCGGGGATGCGGCAGGGGCGGCTCGGTCGTCGTGGTCAGTTCAGCCGATCCTCCCAGTCGTCCGGCACGCGGCCGGCCGGGCCGGGGACCGGCTGATCCAGGGGATGGTGGCGCGGCGGCGCCAGCGGGGGACCATCGAAGTCCTCTTCCTTGACGTAATCCCAGAACCAGTCCTCGCCGGGTTCGTAGCTCTGCACCACGGCATGGCCCTGTGCCCCGGCATGGCGGCTGGCGTGCTGTGACGGCGAGGAGTCGCAGCAGCCGACGTGGCCGCAGTGGGCGCAGCGCCGCAGGTGGAACCACCAGCCCCCGGCGGCCAGGCATTCGACGCACCCTGGGCCGCTCGGTGGGACGGTGGGATCGATGTCGTAGCCGTCAGCCATGTCGCACCTCCACTCCGGTGAGGAGATCCTGGTAGGCCGGGTGCTCACGGATGTAGCGCGCGATGTACGGGCAGAGCGGCCGCACGCGCAGCCCGCGCGCCCGGGCATCGTCGAGCACGTCGGCGGCCAGGCGCTGGGCCAGGCCGCGGCCCGCGAAGGCCGGCAGCACCTCCGTGTGGATGAAGGTGACGCGCGGCTCGTGCAGTCGATAGGTGACCCAGCCGGCGACTTCGCCGTCCACCGTGAGCTCGTAGCGCCGCTGGTCGGGCCGGTCGACGGTCGCGATGGCGGCCGTCGGTGGGTGAAGCGGCCGGGGCCGCGCGCCGGTCAAGCGGCCGGGGGCTCGATGCGCTCGACGACGATGCTGCAGTCGGTGACCAGCGCGGCGATCGCCCCGATCGCGGCCAGCCAGGGCGCAAGGACCGCTCCCGCCACGCCGACCGTCAGGGGGAATTCGGCCACCGTATGGTCACCTTGGCGGATGCTGATCCGACGGACGTTCCCCTCGGCGATCAGCCGCTTGACCTCGGTCAGCAGGCGGTCGCCGTCGATCCTGAACTGTTCCGTCCACGCGCCCTTCTGGTCTGGTGCCATGGCCTGACTCCTCATCGCCGGTCCTGTCCGGGTTCAGTATCCCTCTTCGGCGCCTGGTTCCGGGGCCGCGGGCCCGCTCAGACGACCCGTTCGGCGAGCGCGTCGCTCCTCGCCGGTTAGCTGCCCGGAGGCAGGCCCAGCACCTTGCGGATGGCGTTGGCGCACGCCACCAGGTGGTCGGTGGCGGGGGTCAGCCGCGCGTAGGCCGCGCGGAACGCCGCGCCGTCGGCGGCGTTGACCATCGTCACGACGATCGCGTCGCATGCGTCCGCCGCGGCGATGAGGGCGTCGGCCTGTGGCTGCGCCGGGCCCCAGGCGACCGCCTGGAGCGCGGCGATGTACTTGAGATAGCCGTCCCGGCAGGAGCGCGCCACGGCCTTCGCATCCGCCAGGGTGTGGTCGGCGGCCGTGGCGGCACGATCGCACTCGTGCAGGGCGGCGGTCGCCCCGGTGGCGATCGCCGAGTAGGTGCTTGCCAGCGGGGAGAGGTCGGGGGTCGGGCTCACCAGGGGTGAAGGGGTGGGCGTGGGCAGCGGGCTCGCCGCAGCGGTCGGCTCGCTGGAGGGTGCCGCGGACGCCGGGGTCGTGGCCGCGCCCGAGCAGCCGCTGAGCACCACGAAGGCGAGGCTCAGGACAGCCAGGGGAGTGGCGCGGGACATCGCGCTGAGCATCGGCGTCAGGAGGCCGGCGCCAGTGCGGCGGCGATGCCGTCGGCCCAGGCGTCGATGGCGGCCCAGTCGCGGAAGTCGCCGGCCGGCATCGCGTCCTGCGCCGCAGCGGGCAGGTGTCGGGTGAGGCGCTCGGCGAGGCCGACCGGCGGTGCGTCCCGGTCGAACGCGCCGAAGAAGACCTGCGCCCCGCGCGGATGCAACGTCGCCTTCATCTCGGGGAACTCCCTGGGCTCGGCGGCGACGAGCTGGTCTCGTCCCTTGGCGTCGACCGGCTCGGTGCCCAGCGGCCCGCTGCAGAAGAGCCACAGCGGGCGTGCCGCCAGGGCGGCCCGGTTGCGCTCGACGAAGTGGTTGGCGTCGGCCAGCCAGTGGAACATGTAGGCTGCGCTGCCTACCACGAAGGCGTCATAGGGGGCCACGTCCCGCACCTGGTTCACCGGCAGCGCCGCCGCCGCGACGCCGTCATCGCGCAGGCGGTCGGCGATCCGCTCGGCGATCCCCCGTGTCGCGCCGTGGCGGCTGGCGTAGGCGACGAGAACGGACATGGCATGCCTCCCCGTGCGGTGCTGCTGCGTCTTGAGGTTGTGTCCATGGGCCGGCCCTGCCAAGTGCCGAATGTCACGCGCCTGCCAAGGCTGAAACGGAAGGCCGCCCGCATGTACCCTCACGGACGGCCTTCGCCATTCGATCGGGGCCGATCATCGGTCCGCCACGCGCGAGGGCATCAACGCCGACAGGGCGACGCTTGCAGGCAATGCAGCAGGACATGGAGGACGCCGATGGCCACCAGCAGGCATGGACTTGAGTAAGGCTCGCGCGCGGCCGCACCGGGTGCGGGTCGTCACGGTCATCGGGACGCGTCCTCAGCTGATCAAGGTGGGTGCGCTCCAGCCGGTCCTGCGCCAGCGCGTCGACGAGGTCTTCGTCGACACGGGCCAGCACTGGGACGACAACATGGCGGGGAGCTTCTTTTCCGAGCTCGGCCTGGCCCGCCCCGACTACTCGCTGGGCGCCGGGGGCGGCTCCCACGCCGAGCAGACCGCGGCGATGCTGGTGGCCATCGAGCCGATCCTCGTGCGCGAGCGGCCGGACGCCGTGGTCGTGGTCGGCGATACGAACTCGACACTGGCCGCGGCCCTGGCGGCGGCCAAGCTGGACCTCCCGGTGGCGCATGTCGAGGCCGGGCTGCGGGCCTACGACCGGCGGATCCCGGAGGAGCTCAACCGAGTGGTGGTGGACCACCTCGCCCGGCTGCTCTTCGCCCCCACGCCGACCGCCGTGCAGAACCTGCGGGCCGAAGGCATCGTTGACGGGGTCAGCCTCACGGGTGACCTCATGCAGGACCTCGCGGCGGATGTCCTTCCGTCGATCCGCGACGCGACGGTCCTCCAGGGGATCGGCGCGCGGCTCGGCATGCAGCTGGCCCCCGGCGGATACATCTTCGTGACGATCCACCGAGCGTCGAATCGCGAGCCAGCCGCGCTCGCCGCATGGACGAATCTCCTGGGACAGCTCGCCCGGCCTGGCAGGCAGGTGATCGTGGCGCTCCATCCCGGCACACGCGCTGCCCTCGACCGCGAAGGCATCCGCTTCGGCCCGGGTATCACGGTCATCGAGCCGCAGGGCTACCGGACCTCGCTGGCCATGCAGCTCCACGCGGCGGCGGTGGTGACCGACTCGGGCGGGGTGACGCGAGAGGCTGCCTGGCTGACCGTGCCGTGCCTCGTCCTGCGGCCTTCGACCGAATGGCACGAGGCGGTCGCCACATCCGGTGGTCGCCTGGTGGCGGTTGCCCTGGACGCCCAGCGGGCTGCCTTCGAGCTCGACCGGCTGGCCCCGGTCCCGGAGGCCGAGGCCAAGGCCCGGGCGAGGAGCGCCTCGCTCGACCTGCGACGGGCGGGGGCCGCGGAGGCGATCACCGAGCAGCTCGCCTCGCTCGCCGCCGCGGCCTGAGGGCCGCCATGCGCATCGTCATGTACGTCCAGAACGCGGTCACCTACGACTCGCGCGTGCTGCGCGAAGCGGCCTCCCTGGCCGCGGCCGGCCACCGCGTCACGGTGATCGGCGTCGCCCACGGCCCCGACGAGCCCAGCCCGTCAACCGAGCTGGTGGGCGATGTGACGATCATCCGGGTGGCCTGGCCCCCGTCCTCGACCTGGTGGGTGACCATGATCGCGGCGCCCTGGCAGCTCCTCCCGCTCTCGCTGGCGTCGGCACGACGAGCGCTGTCGACCCGGCCCCGCCAGCCGGTGCGAGCCGTCCGGGCGATCACGTTCGCACTCGTCTCGCTGCCGTGGGTCGCGATCCGCGCCGCCTGGGTCGTCATCGTGAACCGGGCGCTGGGCCGGCCGAGTCGCCTGCCGGGCCTGGAGTACGTCCGCCGCTGGCGGGCCCAGTACCTGGCCTGGGACCGGGCCGCGGTGGCCGCCGCCCCTCCGGCGGACGTGCATCACGCCCACGACATGGAGGCGCTCCCGGCCGCTCGCATGGCGGCCCGTCGCGACCGCGCCGTCTACGTGTACGACAGCCATGAGATCTTCACGGAGCTGCGGCGGGTCCAGGAGCAGCCTCGCTGGTTGCGCTGGGCCATGGCTCGCTGGGAGCGCCGGATGGCGTGCCAGGCGGCCGGCCTCGTCACCATCAACGAGGCGGTCGGGAAGGAGCTCACGCGACGGCTGGCCCCGCGGCGGGTCGTCATCGTCCGCAATTGCCCGCCCAGATGGACGCCGCCCGTCCCGCCGGAGGACCGCCTCCGGCGCGCCGCCGGTATCCCGTCCGATAGCCCGGTCGTGCTCTGCCACGGCGCCTTCCGAGCGAACCAGGGGCTCGAGCAGACCGCTGACGCGATGCTGATGCCCGGCCTGGGACGCGCCCACCTCGTGTTCCTGGGCTATCGCTCGTGGTACATCGAGCCGATCCTGGCCTCCGATGCCCTCAGCGGCCGCGTCCATGACCTGCCCGCCGTGGCGCCCGACGACCTCCTGCCATGGGTCGCCGGCGCCGACGTGACCGTCATGACCGTGCTGCCCCACGGCGAGGGTCTGAACAGCTACCTGAGCACGCCCAACAAGCTCTTCGAGAGCCTCGCCGCCGGCGTCCCGGTCGTGACGAGCGACATCCCCGAGCGCCGGCGGATCGTCATGGATGATCCCGCGGGCCCGCTTGGTGCCGTGTGCGAGCCGACGTCGCCCGCGGCCGTCGCCGCCGCCATCCGCGGCATCCTGGAGCTGCCCGCAGCCGAAAGCGCGGCCCTCCGCGCGCGCTGCCTGGCGGCGGCCCATCGACGCTGGAATTGGGAAACGGAGTCCGCTCGCCTGGTGGCATTCTATGCCGACCTCGCCTGATCGCGCCTTCGGCAACGATGTCCGCCTGCTGGTCTTCGACCTGGACGGGACACTCGTGTCCTTCGGGATCGACTGGCCGGACGTCCGGATGCGCCTGCAGCACGCGCTCGGGACGGACGATCCCCTGCGACCGCTGCTGCCGTCGCTCGAGGCCCTGGACGAAGGCCGACGAGTGCGCGCCTACGGCCTGATCGACGACATGGAGCTGGCCGTCGCCCGCCGTCTCACTCGTGACGACGGCCTTGTCGCCACGTTCGACCGCCTGACCGCGGCGGACCGGCGCATCGCCCTCGTGACGCTCCAGGGCCGGCGCCCGGCGGACGAGGCGCTGGAACGCCTGGGGATCCGCCCGTACTTCGACCTGGTGGTCACGCGCGACGACACCGCCAGCCGCAGCGTGCAGATCGAGCGCTGCCTGGTCATGCTTGGTGTGGCCGGCAGCGCGACCGTCGTCATCGCTGACCGAGCCGGCGACATGTCCGCCGCTCGGGACCTCGGCTGCCGTACCGTAGTCGTGGGCGACCGCCCGGGCGTCGTCGGTGACCGACGCGCCGCCACGGTCGGCGAGTTGCCGGCGCTCCTGGGATCGGAGGGTTCGTGAACACCGATTTTCGACGCCTCCTCGTCGTGGGGCCGCACCCGGATGACGTGGAGCTCGGCTGTGGCGGGACCATCGCGCGGTTCAGCCGGCAGGCGAGCATCGACTACTTGATCCTGTCGCCCTGCCTGGAAGACCCCCGCAACGCGAACATCATCGCGGAGGCCGAGACCGCCGCGGGTGTGCTGGGCATCCAGCCGGCGTCGATGATCGTGGAGGATCTGCCGCGGCGTACCTTCCACGACAAGCGGGAGGACATCCGCCGGATCCTCATCGCGGCGCGTGACCGCCTGGCGCCTGATCTCGTGTTCTGCCCTTCGCTGCGCGACGTGCACCAGGATCACGAGGTCACCGCGGAGGAGGCGCTGCGCCTCTTCCGCGACGTCAGTGTGGTGGCCTACGAATCGCCGCGCAGCTCGCTCGACTTCCAGCCCAACCTGTATCTCACGCTCGACGAGGAGCAGCTCGAGACGAAGGTGCGGGCGCTGATGAGCTACAAGAGCCAGTTCGACCGCTACTACTTCGAGCCCGACATCATCCGTTCCTTCGCCCGCATGCGCGGGGCCCAGTGCCGCGAGCGGTATGCCGAGGCGTTCGAGATCATGCGACTGAAGGTCTGAGATGCGGGACCTGACCGTCATCGTCACGGCCTGCGGCGCCCCCGGCGGCCCCGGGATCATCGCCAGCCTGCGCCGTGTGCGCGGCCGCGGGATCCGCGTCATCGGGGTCGACGCGAACAGTGGCGCAGCCGGGCTGCGGTTGGTGGATGAGGGCCACGTCGTCCCGGCGGCGTCGTCGGCGGGCTATGTCGACGCGATGGGGGAGATCGTCAGGCGCACCGGCGCCGATGTCATCCTGCCCCTGTCGGGCTCCGAACTCCTCGCCCTCTCCGAGCACCCGAACCCGCTCGCCCCTGCGCTTGCCGTGGTGAACCGCCCGGAGGCGCTCCGCGAGTCGCTCGACAAGCTGCGCTGCTACCGGTTCCTGGCCGGGACGACCGTGCCCGTCCCTGAGCACCGCGCGGTGCGGACCTACGACGAGTTCGTGGCGGCCGTCCACGCCCTGGGCTATCCCGGCGTACCGGTCTGCTTCAAGCCGGCCGTTTCCAACGGGCAGCGCGGCTTCCGCATCCTGCGCCCGGACGCCGACCTTGCCTACCTGCTGCTCGAGACGAAGCCAGACAGCACCGTCACGACACTCGACATGGTCGCCCCGATCCTCGCCGGTGGCTTCCGCAAGGAGCTCATCGTGTCGGAGTACCTGCCCGGCATGGAATACAGCGTCGACTCGCTGGTGGACCACGGGAAGACGCTGGTGATGGTGCCACGGAAGCGGGTCGATACGAGGCTGGGGATCTCGAGCATCGGCGTGGTCCACCGCGACGACGAGATCATGCGGGTGGCCGAGACCATCAACGAGGCCTACCGCTTCGACTACAACGTCAACGTCCAGCTCAAGTACGGGGCCGACGGCATCCCCAAGCTGGTGGAGATCAACCCGCGCGTCTCGGGGACGATCTGCCTGTCGGTCGAGGCCGGGCCCAACCTGCCCTACCTGGCGATCCAGCAAGCCCTCGGCGAGAGCTTCACGATCCCTGACGTCGAGTGGGGCGTGGCGATGACCCGCTACCTCGGCGAGGTCTACTTCCGCGAGGACGGCCAGCAGCCCGGCTGAAGTACCGCTGGAACGGCGAGCCGGGGGCCGAGGCCCCCGGCTGCCGACTACCGATGCGTTTCCGATGGTGGCGATGACTGGGCCTCGCTGATCGCGGACCCATGCGAGCGCTACCCGTTCGCGAACACAACGCGATATCTACGAGCGCGGCCGATGCGCCGCGGCTAGGCGCGACCCTGATCGCGGAGTGATCACGGCCGCGGTGGGCGTATCATGCGGCTGTGTTCGCGATTGCCGAACGCGGGCCCATACCGCCTGCCTCGGTCGACGGTGACGAACAGCAGGGGAGGCAGCATGCCGCAGCTCTTCGGGTCGAACTACACCAAGGATCAGCTTCTCGCACGGGTCGGCCGGCTCGAGCAGGTGGCGGGCGTGCGCCTCGTCACGCTGGGGGACGGGCTCGGCCGCGACGTCCGGCTCATCGAGTTCCGCACGGGCACGGGCTTCAGCTTCGACGTCGTGGTCGACCGCTGCTTCGACATCGGACGCTGCGAGCTCGGCGGCCGCCCGTTGAACTGGCAGTCGAACGCCGGGATCGTCGCGCCCTGGTACTACGAGCCCCAGGGGATGGGCTGGTTCCGGGCCTGGGGCGGTGGCATGGTCGTGACGGTCGGTCTCGACCACCTCGGCCTCGGTGGTGAGGACACCGTCCAGTTCAACCAGCCCCACATCACGACCACGCAGACGTACGGGCTGCACGGACGCGTGGGCGGCCTGCCCGCACGTCTCGTCGGCTACGGCGAGCGGTGGGAGGGGGACGAGTGCATCCTGTGGGCCGAAGGTGAGGTGCTCCAGTCCGCGATCTTCGCGGAGCACCTGATGCTCAAGCGCCGCATCGAGGCCCGCGTCGGCGAGTCTCGCTTCACCATCCACGACACCGTCGTCAACGTCGGGCATGTCGACGTGGCCCACTTGCTCTTGTACCACTGCAATGTCGGTTTCCCGGTGATCGACGAGGGGTCGGAGCTCCTGGTCCCCTCGGCGCGCACGACCACCGACTACGGCGTCCCGATCGAGGGATACCGGACCCTGTCAGCCCCGATCCCCGACTTCACCGAGGCGTGCTTCGAGCACGAGCTGGTCGCGGAAGCGGCGGGTACCGTGCCCGTGGCCGTCGTCAACCGCCGCCTGGGGCTCGGCGTCTACCAGGTGTTCCGCATCTCGCAGCTGCCGCACCACACGGTGTGGCGGATGATGGGCGAGGACACCTACGCGATGGCGCTCGAGCCGGCGACCAACCGTGACGCGGGACGCTGGGACGCCAGGGAGCGGGGTGAACTGATCACCCTCCTGCGCGGGCAGAGCCGGCAGTACGACCTGGAGATCGGGGCCCTCTCGGGGCCAGAGGAGCTGGCGGC
>DASPUH010000122.1:0-8124 GCA_035622975.1 Candidatus Sulfotelmatobacter sp. | reverse complement strand
GGTACTCCGACTCGCCCTTCAGGGCGAGGTACTTCGTGATGGCCGCCGTGAGGGTCGTCTTGCCGTGGTCGATGTGGCCGATCGTGCCGATGTTGACGTGCGGCTTGGTGCGCTCGAACTTCTTCTTGGCCATCTGGATCGTCGCTCCTCGGTACGCCCGCCGGCCCTAGCCGACCTTGGACTTCTGGACCAGCTCGTTGGTGATGCTGGTGGGGACTTCCGCGTAATGCGAGAACTCCATGGAGTAGGTCGCCCGGCCCTGCGTCATGGACCGCAGGTCGGTCGCATACCCGAACATCTGGGCCAGCGGCACGAAGGCGCGCACCACCTGGGTGCGGTGCTGCCCCTCGCCGCGGGCCTCCATCGCATCGATATGGCCGCGGCGGCTGTTGAGGTCGCCGATGACGTCGCCCATGAAAGCCTCGGGCATGGTGACCTCGACCTTCATGACCGGCTCCAGGATGACCGGGTCGGCCCGCTGGAAGGCGTCCTTGATGGCCAGTGAGCCGGCGATCTTGAAGGCCATCTCGGACGAGTCGACCTCGTGGAACGAACCGTCGTACAGCGTCACCTTGACGTCGACGACGGGGTAACCGGCGTAGATGCCGGTCTCCAGCGCCTCGCGGATGCCGGCGTCGACCGGCTTGATGTACTCGCGCGGGATGATCCCGCCGACGATCTTGTCGGTGAACTGGTAGCCGGCGCCCTTCTCGTTGGGCTCGAGCTTGATGACCGCGTGCCCGTACTGGCCCTTGCCGCCGGTCTGGCGGACGTACCGCCCGTTGCCGTCGGCGGCGCGGCGGACCGTCTCGCGATACGAGACCTGCGGCTTGCCCACGTTGGCCGCGACGTGGAACTCGCGGACCATGCGGTCGACGAGCACGTCCAGGTGCAGTTCGCCCATGCCGGCGATGAGGGTCTGGCCGGTCTCCTCGTTGGTCTGGACGCGGAAGGTGGGGTCCTCCTCCGCCAGGCGCTGGAGGGCCACGCCGAGCTTGTCCTGATCAGCCTTCGTCTTGGGCTCGATGGCGACCTCGATGACCGGCTCGGGGAACGTCATCGACTCCAGGATCACGGGATGGTCCGGGTCGCTCAGGGTGTCGCCGGTGAACGAGTCCTTGAGGCCGACGGCGGCGGCGATGTCGCCGGCGTACACGGCGTCGATCTCCTCGCGGTGATTGGCGTGCATCTGCAGGATGCGGCCCAGCCGCTCCTTCTTGCCCTTGGTCGCGTTGAGCACGTACGAACCAGATGTCAGCGTGCCCGAGTAGATGCGGAAGAAGGCGAGCTTGCCCACGAAGGGGTCGGCCGCGATCTTGAAGACGAGGCCGGAGAAGGGCTCGTCGTCGGAGACGGTGCGCAGGACTTCGCGGCCGGTGCGTGGGTCGACGCCGATCATGGGCGGCACGTCCAGCGGCGAGGGCAGGTAGTCGACGACCGCGTCGAGCACGGCCTGGATGCCCTTGTTCTTGAGGGCCGAGCCGGTCAGCACGGGCACGATGCGGTTCTGCAGCGTGCCCAGGCGCAGGCCGCGCTTGAGCTCCGCCTCCGTGAAGTCGTGACCCTCGAGGTACTTGTGGGTCAGCTCATCGTCCATCTCGGCGACGGCTTCGACCAGACGGGTGTGGTGGGCCTGGGCCTCCGCCAGCAGCTCGGCCGGGATGTCCGTCACCTCGACCTGGTTGCCCAGGTCGTCGCGGTAGTAGACGGCCTTCATGCGGACCAGGTCGATGGCGCCCTGGAAGCCTTCCTCGCGGCCGATGGGGACCTGGATCGGCACGGCGTTCGCGCCGAGGCGCTCCTTGATCGAGTCCACGCCACGCCAGAAATCGGCGCCGGTGCGGTCGAGCTTGTTGATGAAGCAGAAGCGGGGCACGCCGTAGCGGTCGGCCTGGCGCCAGACCGTCTCCGACTGCGGCTCGACGCCGGCCACGCCGTCGAACACGACCACCGCACCGTCGAGCACCCGCAGGCTGCGCTCCACCTCGACCGTGAAGTCCACGTGCCCGGGCGTATCGATGATGTTGATACGGTGGTCGCCCCAGAACGCGGTCGTCGCCGCGGCCGTGATGGTGATGCCGCGCTCCTGCTCCTGCGGCATCCAGTCCATCGTCGCCGCGCCCTCGTGGACCTCGCCCAGCTTGTAGATCTTCTTGGTGTAGAAGAGGATCCGCTCGGTGACGGTCGTCTTGCCCGCGTCGATGTGGGCGATGATGCCGATGTTGCGGGTGCGCCCGAGCGGGACCTGGCGTGCCATGGGGTCAGTCCGTCCTGCCGCCGGCTACCACTTGAAATGGCTGAAGGCCTTGTTGGCCTCGGCCATCTTGTGGGTGTCCTCGCGGCGCTTGACGGCCGCGCCGAGGCCGTTCATGGCATCGACGAGCTCGGCCGCCAGCTTCTCGCTCATGGACTTGCCGGAACGCTTGCGGGCCGACTGGACGAGCCAGCGGACGCCCAGTGACATGCGCCGGTCGCCGCGGATCTCCACCGGGACCTGGTAGGTCGCGCCGCCGACGCGGCGGGGCTTGACCTCGATGATGGGCGTGGCGTTGCGCAACGCGGCCTCCAGCACGTCCATGCCGGGCCGGCGGGACGAGGCCTCGGCGCGGGCCAGGGCCTGGCGCAGGATGCGCTCGGCGAGACCCTTCTTGCCGTCCTTCATGATCTTGACCACGAAGCGGTCCGTGGTGCGGGTCAGGGTCGGCGCGTACTTGGCCTTGCGGGGCGTGCCGGTGCGGCGGGGCATGCTACTTCCGGCCTCCGACCGCCGGCGCGGCCTTGGCGCCGTACTTGGAACGCCCCTGCTTGCGATCGCGCACGCCGGCCGCGTCCAGGGTGCCGCGGACGATGTGGTACTTGACCGACGGCAGGTCCTTGACCTTGCCGCCGCGGACCAGGACGACCGAGTGCTCCTGCAGGTTGTGGCCGATGCCCGGGATGTAGGCCGTCACTTCCATCTGGTTGGTGAGGCGCACGCGGGCGATCTTGCGCAGCGCGGAGTTGGGCTTCTTGGGCGTCATCGTGCGCACCTGGAGGCAGACGCCACGCTTCTGCGGGGCGCCCGGGATCGACTCCTGGCGTTGCCGGAGGCTGTTCCAGTTCTTGCGCATGGCCGGTGCCTTGACCTTCGAGATGGCGGGCTTGCGGCCGTGGCGCACGAGCTGGGAGATCGTGGGCACGAGTGACGCGGGCTCCTTCCAGGATGGGGTCCGGGCGCCGCCTGGGGCGCGGCACGGCCGGAGGGCTACGTTCTATTGCGGGTCGGCACACGTCGCTCGTGGCGTGGTGGGTGCTGAGCACCATCGACCACGCGACCGGACGCGGCCGCGAAGGGCGATTGTAGCAATCGCCCGCTCTGCGTGTCAACGAGCGTGGCGTGGTAGGTCACCGCGCTCGCTCCGCCCCGCGCGACCCTCCCCGCGCGCGACCCCCGGGAGCCAGCGTTGCGCCAAGCGGCGCTATCAGCGGAGGAGCGGGTCCTGCGCCGGCGTTCGGCGCGCGTGCCGCAACGGACGACGACCAGGGGAGCCCGGCGGGGGCTCCGGGCCGCCCTGCTCCGTCGTTAGCGCCGTCAGGCGCAACGGCCGGGTGGGCGGGTCCGCCAGGCGCAACGGCCGGGTGGGCGGGTCCGCCAGGCGACGCACGCAAGTCCGCATAGGCCGCGCGGGGCGCGTCCGCGCATGGCCGACCGGCCCGGGCTCAGCGACGAACGAGCCCGCCCCCCGCTGATCGGCGCTACTCCCCGGTGAGCGAGGGCTCCGCCGGCTCGGTGTCGTCGTCCGACTCGAAGCCCTCGTCGCCCATGTCGTCGCCCGGTCCCTCCCCTTCCAGGAACGGGTTCGGGCCCAGGTCCTCGTCGTCGCGATCGCCGGCCATGGCCTCCGCCAGGAGCGGGTTGAAGTCCTCGCCCGTGGGCAGCGTCTCCATGGCCTCTTCGAGCAGCGGGTTGTACTCCTCGCCGAAGCCCTCCGGCAGCTCGCCACCGGCGAGCGCCTCGGCGGCGCGGCGACGCTCCTCCTCGCGGCGGGCAGCGACGGCGGCCGGCGCGCCCGTCCCGGCGGGGATGAGCTTGCCGATGATGACGTTCTCCTTGAGGCCCAGCAGGCGGTCCTTGGAGCCGTTGATGGCGGCCTCGGTGAGCACCCTGGTGGTCTCCTGGAAGGAGGCCGCGGCCAGGAAGCTGCTGGTGTTGAGCGAGGCCTTGGTGACGCCCAGCAGGACGGTCTCGGCCGTCGCCGGCTCGCCGCCCTCGGCCAGCACCTGGTCGTTGATCTCCTCGAAGTCGAAGCGATCGACGAGCTCGAACGGCAGCTGCTCGCTGTCGCCGGGCTGGTCCACGCGGACCTTGCGCAGCATCTGGCGGACGATGATCTCGATGTGCTTGTCGTTGATCGTCACGCCCTGGCTGCGGTAGACCTTCTGGACCTCCTTGACGAGATAACGCTGCACGGCGTCGCGGCCGCGCGTCTCCAGGTACTCCTGGGGGTTGATGGGACCGTCCGTGATGGCGTCACCGGCGCGGATCTCCTGGCCGTTCTCCACCCGCAGCTTGGCGTTGTGCGGGATCTGGTACTCCCGCTCGACGACGTCCTCACTGTGCACGGAGAGCTGCTTGCCGGCCTTGACCAGCACGCCGCGGACCGGGCTGCGCAGCTCGTCGGCCGCCTCCTTGCCCGGCACTCGGGCTACGACCTGATCGATCTCCACGCTGTCGCCCGGCTCCAGGAGGAGCTCCTGCGACTTGCCCAGCTCCAGCGGGGTGTCGTACCCCTCGCGGCTGGTGACCTTGACACGCCGCGCGCCGTTCTCCCCCTGGATGAGCTCGACGACGCCGTCGATGTGGCTGATCTCGGCCTTGCCCTTGGGGACGCGGGCCTCGAACAGCTCCTCGACGCGCGGCAGGCCGGCCGTGATGTCCAGCCCGGCTACGCCGCCCGTGTGGAACGTGCGCATGGTCAGCTGGGTGCCGGGCTCGCCGATCGACTGGGCAGCGATGATGCCGACCGCCTCACCGGCCCCCACGAGGGTGCCGGTGGCCAGGTTGCGGCCATAGCAGGCACGGCACACGCCGTACCGTGACGCACACGTGAGGGGCGAGCGGACCAGCACGCCGCTCAGGCCCGACTCGTCGATGGCGTGGGCGGTCTCCTCGTCGATGAGCACATTGCGCTCGACGAGCACCTCGCCGCTGGCGGGGTGGCTGGCCGGCGCCGCAGCAAGGCGGCCGACCAGGCGGCGGGCGAACGCCTCCGGCTCCGAGCCGGCGAACTCGGCCGTCTCGTCTCGCGTGATCCAGGTGCCCTCGAGCGTGCCGCAGTCGTCATCGCGGGTGATGACGTCCTGGGCCACGTCGACCAGGCGCCGCGTCAGGTAGCCCGAGTCGGCGGTCCGCAGGGCGGTGTCGGCGAGGCCCTTGCGGGCGCCGTGAGTCGAGATGAAGTACTCGAGGACGGTCATGCCCTCGCGGAAGTTGCTGCGCACGGGCACGTCGATGATGCGGCCGGACGGGTCGGCCATCAGGCCGCGCATGCCGCCGAGCTGGCCGATGTTGCCCTTGTTCCCGCGGGCGCCGGAGCGGGTCATCATGGTCAGCGGGCCACGCGGATCGAGCGCCTCCATCATCTCGTTGGAGACGTCCTGCGTGGTGCGCTGCCAGATCTGCACGACCTGCTCGTACCGCTCGTCGTCGGTGATGAGGCCGCGCTGGAACTGGCGGTCGATGTCGGTGACGTCCGAGTCGGCCTTGCCCAGCAGCTCGCGCTTGTGGGGCGGGACGCTGATGTCGGCGATCGAGATCGTCATGCCGCCGCGCGTGGCGTAGGTGAAGCCGATCGACTTGATGCCGTCCACGAGGTGGGCCGTCTCGATGGGCCCCAGCTCGCGGTAGCAGCGATCGATGAGCTCGCCCAGCTTGGAGCGGGTCATCTCTTCGTTGTTGAAGCGCAGCGGGACGGGCAGGGCCTGGTTGAAGAGGACCTGGCCGACCGTCGTCCGGAGCCGTTGGCGCACGAGGTGGCCCGTCGGGCCGGGCTCTTCGCCGTCGGCCGACGCGGCCAGTGCCTCCCACGACTCGACCTCAACGTCGATGGGCGCATCGAGCGCCAGCGAGCGTGCGGTCGGGTCGATGCGGCCCAGGTGGTAGGCCAGCACGGCGTCTTCCTCGGAGGCGAAGGGCAGCACCGGCCGCTCGTCGTTCTCCGCCTTGAGGGTCAGGTAGTAGCAGCCCAGCACCATGTCTTGGGTGGGCGAGACGATGGGGTTGCCGTTGGCCGGCGAGAGGAGGTTAGCGGTCGACAGCATCATCCGCCGCGCCTCGTCCTGGGCTGCCGCCGAGAGCGGCACGTGGACGGCCATCTGGTCGCCGTCGAAGTCGGCGTTGAAGGCCGTGCAGACGAGCGGGTGGATCTGGATGGCCGAGCCTTCGACGAGCACGGGCATGAAGGCCTGGATACCCAGGCGGTGCAGCGTGGGGGCGCGGTTGAGCAGGACCGGGTGGTCCTTGATGACGTCCTCCAGGACGTCCCACACCTCGGGGCGCACGCGTTCGACGATGCGCTTGGCGCTCTTGATGTTGTGGGCGAAGCCCTTCTCCACGAGCTGCCGCATGACGAACGGCTTGAACAGCTCGAGGGCCATCTTCTTGGGCAGGCCGCACTGGTGCAGCTTGAGCTCCGGGCCGACGACGATGACCGAGCGGCCGGAGTAGTCGACGCGCTTGCCCAGCAGGTTCTGGCGGAAGCGGCCCTGCTTGCCCTTGAGCATGTCGGAGAGGCTCTTCAGGCGATGGTTGCCGGTGCCGGCGATGGCGCGGCCGCGGCGGCCGTTGTCGATCAGCGCGTCGCAGGCCTCCTGGAGCATCCGCTTCTCGTTGCGGATGATGATCTCCGGGGCGCCCAGCTCGAGGAGCCGCTTGAGGCGGTTGTTGCGGTTGATGACGCGGCGGTACAGGTCGTTGAGGTCGGACGTGGCGAAGCGGCCGCCGTCGAGCTGGACCATCGGCCGCAGGTCGGGCGGGATGACCGGCAGGACGGACAGGACCATCCACTCCGGCCGCGTACCGCTGCGCCGGAAGGCCTCGATCAGGCGCAGGCGCTTGATGGCCTTCTTGCGGCGCAGGCCGGAGGTGGTGCGCACCTCGCTGTGGAGCTGCTTGGCCAGCCCCTCCAGGTCCATGCGCTGGATGAGCTCGCGGATGGCCTCGGCGCCCATGCCCGCCCCGAAGAGGCGTGAGCCGCGCACGGCCGAGCCGTACTTGCGGTCCAGGTCGCGCAGGTTGAGGCCGTCAAGCGAGGTCTCGGGCAGCATCAGACCGGGCTTCAGGCGCTCGATCTCGTCGCGCGCCCGGCGGACGTCCTCCCGCGTGCCCTCGGCTTCCACCTTGAGGCGTTCGCGCTCGGCCTCCAGGGTCGCGTCGCGCTGCAGGTCCAGGTCGGCCAGCTCGCGGGTGACGCGCGCCTCCTCCTCCGCCTCGATGGCCTGGATGTCGGTGTTGACGCGCTCGATCTCGTCCTTGGCGGCCTTCTGCAGGCGGCTCCGGGCGGCCTTGTCGGCGCCCTCGCCGGCGGGCAGGATGACCTCGCCGGTCGGCTCGAACACGACGGCCTCGGCGGCCCCCTTGCTGCCGGCGGCGCCGAGGGCTTCCTCCGAACGGTGCTGCGCCTCGACCAGTTCAGCGGTGCGCGTGGCGCGCTGCTCCTCCAGCTCCGCGCGGCGTGCCTCGAGGGCGGCGGTCAGCTCATCGCGCCGGCGATGGTTGTCGGCGCGCAGCTGGTCCTCCAGCTCGGCCAGGGCACGGCCGCCCTTGCCGCCACGTCCCTCGGCCTCCTCTTCCAGCTGCCGCAGCATGCGCTGGCGCGCGTCCTCGTCGACCCACGTGACGATGTACAGGGCGAAGTAGAGGATGCGCTCCAGGTTGCGCGGGCTGATATCGAGCAGGATGCCCAGCCGGCTCGGCGTGCCCTTGAAGTACCAGATATGGCTGACCGGGCTGGCCAGCTGGATGTGGCCCATGCGCTCGCGGCGGACCTTGGCGCGGGTGACCTCCACGCCGCACTTGTCGCAGATGATGCCCTTGTAGCGGATGCGCTTGTACTTGCCGCAGTAGCACTCCCAGTCCCGGGTGGG
>DASPUH010000121.1:0-6642 GCA_035622975.1 Candidatus Sulfotelmatobacter sp. | reverse complement strand
GACGGGCCCGCCGGGATGATCGAACGGCTGGCGGAGGACCACGCCAACGCCCGTCGCCTGGCCGAAGGGCTCGCCGGGATGCCCGGCGTGGCCGACTTGGACGTGGAGCGGGTGCGCACCAACTTCGTCTTCTTCCGCGTGCGGGCGGCGCGGGGCGACATGCCGGCCGCGGCGCTGGCGCCGCGCGACCTGCGGGCGCGCTTCCTGGCCGCCCTGCGGGAGGCCGGTGTCCTCATGATCGACTATCCGCACGGCCAGGTCCGCGCCGTGACCCACTACGGCGTCGAGGGGCCTGACATCGAGCGCGTCCTGGGGGCCGTCCGCGGCGCCCTGGTGCAAGTCGGCGCCGCGGCCGTGCCGGTCCACGCATGACGGCCCTCCAGGGCGACGCGCTCGCCGGGGGGCCCACCGCCGACGGTGGCCACCGGGCCGCCGATGCAGCCTTCCGGCAGCTGGTGCAGGCGCGGTTCGACGCGATCATGGCGGCCAACCCGGTGCTGGCCACGTCGCTGGGCATCCATGCGCACGACGATCGCCTCGGCTCACGCACCCGGTCCGCGATGCAGCGGCGCATCACCGAGGCCCACCGCTACCTGGCCGACCTGGAGGCCCTCGACGCCGACGCCCTGTCCGACGAGGTCGCCTTCGAGCGCGAGATCGCCATCCTGGGCGCGCGGCGGGCGATCTTCGACCAGGACGTGCAGCGCCAGTGGGAGCAGCGCGCCTCGGCCATCGACGACGTCGGTGACGGTATCTTCATCCTGTTCGCGCGCGACTTCGCGCCGCTCGACCAGCGCCTGGAGTCGATCACCGCCCGGCTTGCCGACTCCCCCCGGGTGCTGCGGGAGGCGCCGGAACTGCTCGGGCCGCGCCCGGTGCGCATGTGGAACGAGCTGGAGCTGGAGTCGGCCGCCGAAGTCGGCGGCCTGCTCGACGAGGTCGAGGCGGCTGGGCGCGCGACATGGGGTGCGGACGACCCCCGCCAGGGCCGCCTGGAAGGTGCCTCGCGCGTCGCGCGGGGTGCCATCGAAACCTACCGGACCTGGCTGGCGGGACGCCTTGACGGCTCGGACGGACAGGTGGCCCTGGGCCGTGAGCGGTACGACGAACTGGTCGGGCTGCGGGCCTTCGACGGCCTGACCAGCGACGACATCCTGGAGATCGGCTGGCAGCAACTGGCCGACCTGAAGGCGGCGCGGCGGCGGGTGGCTCTCGAGATCGACCCCGACTCCACCGAGGCCCAGGTCCTGGACCGCATCAAGTCGGACCACGCGGCAACCTTCGAGGCGGCCCTCGAGGGCTACCGCGACGCGATGTTCCGCGCCCGCCAGCACATCCTGGCGCGCGATCTCGCCACCATCCCGCAGGGCGAGTCGCTGCGCGTGGTGGCGACCCCCCAGTACCTCCGCAACTCGCTGCCGTTCGCCGCCTACTTCGAGGCCCCGCCTTTCGACGAGCACCCGTCCGGCATCTATGTCGTGACCCCGTCGGTCGACGGCAGCGGCCGCGCCATGCGAGAGCACAACCGCAGCTCGATCATCAACACCAGCATCCACGAGGCGTACCCGGGCCACCATCTCCAGCTCTCGGCGGCGACCACCCATCCCAGCCTCGCCCGCCTGATGCTCGACGCCCCCGAATTCGTGGAGGGCTGGGGCATGTACAGCGAGCAGATGATGCGCGAGGAGGGCTTCGAGGCCGGGCCGCCCTGCATGTTCGCGCTGTACACCGACGCCATCTGGCGGGCCTGCCGCATCGTCCTCGACGTGCGACTCCATCGGGGCGAGCTGACCGTGACGGAGGCGGCCGATTTCCTGGTCGAGCACACGGGCTTCGAACGGCCCCACGCGCTGGCCGAGGTCAAGCGCTACACCCTCACGCCGACGCAGCCGCTGTCCTACCTCCTGGGCAAGGTGATGCTGTTGCGGTTGCGCGACGACGAGCGGCGGCGTTTGGGGCCCGACTTCTCGCTGAAGCGCTTCCACGACGCGTTGTTGTACGGGGGGAGCATCCCCATCTCGTTCCATCGCCGCCAGCTGGCCGGCGAAGGTGGCGGGCCGGTCAGCCCGCGGCCGATGCGGGGAGCCCTGCCGGACCCGGCCTGATGCAGGTCATCCCCAGCGTGGACGTCCAGGGAGGACGGTCCCGCCTCGTCTACTGGCCCGGCGCCGCGAGCGGTGAGGGCACCCCGACCGACCGCCCGGAGCGGATCGCCCGCCGTTTCGTGGAGCTCGGGGCGCCGCTCGTCCACCTCGTGGACCTGGACGGGGCGCGGGCGGGCCGTCCGATGAACACGGACGTGGTCCAGGAGGTGGCCCGTGCCGTCGCGACGCCGCTCCAGCTCGCGGGCGGGATCGACGGGCCGGAGCAGATCGAGCTTGCCTTCGCCGCGGGAGCGACCCGCATCGTCATGCCGCTCCTCGCTGTCGCCGAGGAGCCGGCGCGGCTGGCGGCCTGCATCGCCCTGGCTGGCGACTGGCTGGCGGTGGGCCTGGACCCGCGGGCCGAGCGCCTGCGCGAGTACCCCTGGCGGGGCGGGGCTGCACCGACGCTTGCCGACCTCGTGGCGCGCCTGACCGAGGCGGGCGTCCGCCGTTTCGTGCTCTCCCACGGCGGCAGCGTGCCAGACCTCGCATCGATCGAGCTGGCGTCCGCCCGGGGTGCCGCGGAAGTGCTTGTGGCGGGCGGGGTGCAGGACCTGGAGGGCGTGACCCGGCTGCGTTCGGCCGGCGTGCACGGGCTGATCCTGGGCGAGGTGCTGCTCACCGGCCGGCTCGATCTCCGGGCGGCCCTTGCTGCGGCCGCGTGAAGACCACCGTCGAGCGAACCGTGGGACGGCCGATACCCTTGTCCGCGACCGCCGAACGGATGCCCGACGACCGCCGAAGGTAACCCCCTTTCCGGGCCACAAAGGTTGCGGATTATTAACCTTGGGGACATGCGTCGGGCTTGAGCCGGGGCTTCCGCGAGCGTAGACTGGCCTTGCTGCTCAGCCAGCGTTGCTGCCCCAGTCGCAACGTCATGGGTAGGTTGGGTTAGGGTAGCCGGTGCAGCCGGCGTCATAGATGCTTTGCGACGTGGCAGAAGACCGGTGGCTTGTCCACCGGCTTCACCGGGACAGTGGAAGTGGCCCCTCTTCGGAGGGGCCACTTCGTTGTGGCGCCGCTCGAGACCTCAGGGCCGCAGGGCCGCCTGGAAACGCGTCGATGCCGCGGTGAGCCGGTCGAGCTCCGGGCCGCTCAACTCGAGCTCGGCCGCGGCGACGTTCTCCTCCAGCTGGGCCACCGTGCGGGCGCCCGGGATGGCGACGACCGGGCCCTGCGCGATCAACCACGCCAGGGCCACCTGGGCGGGCGTGGCGGCATGGGCTGCGGCCACTTCGCGCAGCGTGTCGAGGAGCCGCTCGACTACCCGCAGGGAGCGCGGCCGGAACAGCGAGCTCCGTCGGCGCACGTCGGCCGGCGGCACGTCTCCCGGAGCGTGGCGCCCGCTCAGGAGACCCTGCCCCAGCGGGCTGTAGGCGATCAGAAGGCGACCGGCCTCACGGGCATATGGCACCAGCTCCCAGCGGGGGAGCGGTGCGGCAAGGCTGAAACGGACCTGGTTGGTGAGGATGGGCCGACCGATGCCCCGTTCGCTGGCCTGCCAGCGGCCGAGGGAGTGGTTGCTCACGCCGACATGGCGCACCACACCCTGCTCGACCAGCGACCGCAGCGGCACCATCGTGCTCCGCGGCGTGACGAGGGGATTCGGGAAGTGGACCTGGTAGAGATCGATCGCCTCGACCTGCAGGCGTCGCAGGCTGCCGCGCACCTGCCAGTCGACGACCGCAGCCAGGGGCAGCACGGGGACGAGCTTCGTGGCCACCACGACCGCCTCGCGATGTCCGGCGATCGCCCGGCCCACGATCCGCTCCGACTGCCCGAAGCCGTAGATCTCGGCGGTGTCAACGAGGGTGACGCCGAGCTCGACCGCCCGCCGCACGATGGCCGGTGCCACCTCGGTGGCGTACCTCGCTCCGTAGCCCCACTCACGGGATCCGAACTGCCACGTGCCGAGGCCGATCACCGAGAAGCGCAGATCGCCGACCTCGAGGTAGCGCATCGCGTCAGGCTCTCGACCGAAGGGCGCCTAGCGCCGTCCCGTGAAGGGCCGGACGCGGTCGGGCGTGATGACGAAGATCTCGCGCCGGCCAGGGCGTGGGTAAGGGGACCCTGTGTACCGCTGCGACATGCGGTTGATGAACTCCAGCCCGTCGTCCTCGCGGATCTCGGTGACGTGGCCGCTGATCGACAGGCGTCGCCAGGGGTCGGATGGATCGACGACGGAGATGGCCACCTGCGGGCGTCGGCGCAGAGCGCGGCTCTTGTACGAGCCGACCGGCGAGCTCGTCAGGATGTGCTCGCCGTCGTAGTCGATCCACATCACGTGGGTCACGAGCGACCCGTCCGCCCTGGTCAACGTCACGTGACCCAGGACGTTGGTGCGCAGCAGGTCGGCCACCTCGTCGGGGATCACGATGGTGACCGCCACCGCAGGTCGACGCTGAAGTCCAGGTGGGCCCGCAGCTGGGCGAGGGCGGCGGTCCAGTGCTCGATGGCCCGTGCCCAGGCCTCGAGACCCCACACCTGATCGACGGGGAACGGTCCGTCCTCCAGGTCAAGGCGACAGCCATAACCGAGCGGGCTGATGGTCACCGCGACCCGCGTGACCAGGCGCTCGTCCGGGGTCCAGGCGCGGCGGAAGACGAAGCTGTGATCGGGTTCCGCGACGATCACATCCCACCAGACGCGTTCCTCCGGCCAGACCAGGACCGATCGAGCCTTGACCGCCAGGTCCCCTTCGATCCGGCTCGGCAACCAGCGCACGAGTTCCTCGGGATCCGACCAGGCGCGGAACACGCGATGGGGCGGGGCGCTCAGGGGGCGGTGCAGCGCGACGACGCTTGACCGCCCGCCGTGGGCTGCTGGATCGCCGGGCGGGACGTCCATGGCCCTAGCGTACGCCGAACGCCTGGTCAGGCGGTTCGGCCGGCCGTCGACGTCTCCGCGTACAGGGCCACGAAGTCCATCGACGAGAGCACACCGACCGGCCGACCGGCATCGTCGATGGCCACCACGCGATGGACGTGGCGGTCCAGCATCAGGCGAGCGGCTTCGTCGAGCGAGCCGGTCATGGGAACCGTCACGGCCGGGGAGCTCATGAGCTCGCCGACCCGCAGGGCGCTCTGCTTGCCGCGCACGAGCCGGCTCACCGACGCGTCGTCAGCAGCCAGGAGGTCCGTCTGGCTGATCACGCCCACCAGGTTGCCGTCCAGATCGATGACCGGCAGCCCGCTGATGGAGTAGGCACGGAGCAGGTGGGCCGCCTCCTCGAGCGACGCGTCGACGCTGACGACGATCGGATCGATCGTCATGAAGTCCGCGACCAGCAACTCGGGTTGCGCCATCTTCACGCCCCTTCCTTGGCCGCTACCTTCTCCACCCGGACCCACGGGCGACAGGGCCGGACGGACCGAAGTGCACACCCCTTCGGACCTTACGGCCGGGGCGAGTCGGGTCTGCCGGCAGCTGTGTTGACGTGCCTCAGACGGGTGACGTGTCCGCGGCTCGAGTCGGCATAAGAGGCAGGGGCGGCGCGGGCCGCGCCAGGGCGGCCTCCAGCCGTTCGAGGAACGGCCGTGCCCGCAGCCGTGTGAGGATCGCGCGGGCAGCGTCGGCCGCGGCGCGGACTTCCGGGTCGGCTGGATCCAGCAGCATCGCCATCTCGATGGCGGTGAACGCCTCGTCGACCGGCAGGCCCAGATCGCGGAAGCCTCGCAGCGCGTCGCGGTAGAGCGCCATGGCATCGGCCGATCGACCGTCGAGCGCCGCGAGGCCGGCTCGGATCGAGAGCCGACGGGCGTTGATGAGCAGCCCGTGGATACCGGTCGCCTCGAGCGCCTCCAGGTCGGATGATGCGGAGGCGGCATCGCGCCTCAGGAGGGAGGCCCGAGCGGCCAGGGTGAACATGCTGTCCGCAGCGTTGGTGCCCGGCTCGGCCAAGCGCCGGTACACCGCGGCGGCCGTTTCGAAGTCGCCCCGCGCGAAGGCTCGACCGGCCCTCGCATCATCGACACTGGATAGGACATTGGGATCGATATCCACCGCGAGGCGCTCGACCTCGGCGAGAAGTGCATCGACCTCTTCGCCCCGCCAGTCCCGCACACCCAGAAGCGCCACCAGCAGCGTGATGCGCTCCTCCGGCTCGAGCTCGCCCGTGAGCAGCTCCTCCAGCGCAGGTAGGGCCTCATCCCAGTCGCCGGTGGTGACCGACCCGGCGCTCACGTTGAACAGGAAGCTGATCACCGTCGCTGCCCGCCCCAAACGCCGGGCTTCCGCCAGACCAGCGCGGTCGTTCTCGAGTGACGCCCGGGGATCCACATGACCCATCAGGACGCCGAGGTTGACCCGGGCGCGCAGGGCGGTCAACACGAGGCCGTGGCGCTGGGCGAGGTGGAGACCCGTTTCGACCGCCCCTTGCCCCTCATAGGCACGCCCGACATGGCCGAGCGCCGTCCCTTTGGTGACCAGCGTGTCGGCGACGAGCCCGACCAGATCGACCCGCTCCGCGGCGATGAGCGCACGGTCGGCCACCTCGATG
>DASPUH010000120.1:0-2196 GCA_035622975.1 Candidatus Sulfotelmatobacter sp. | reverse complement strand
CCTGCACGAGCTCGGCCAGGATGGAGATGGCGACCTCCGGCGGCGTCTGGGCCCCCAGGTCCAGGCCGGCCGGCGCCCGCAGCGCGCCGAGGCGCTCGTCGGCCACGCCGGCGTCGTGCAGGTAGGCCCGCACGGCCGCCGCGCGCGTCGGGCTGGCGATGAGGCCCACGTAGGCCACGTCGCGGGCCAGCAGGGCCTCCAGGGCCTCCTCATCCCAGCCGCCCTGCGACGCCACGACGACGTACGGCGCAGATACCGGCGCGAGGCCGGCCAGGTCCATGCCGGCGTGCACGTCGACGCCCTCGCCGAAGACGTCCGCGTCGGCCACGGGGTCGACGACGCTGACGTGGTACCCGGCGGCGGCGCCGGCGCGCGCCAACGCCTGGGCGATGGGAGTGGCGCCGATGATCCAGAGCTCGGCCGGCGGCAGGTGTGGCTGCACGAAGATCTCCAGGGTGCCTCCCGAGTGGCAGGTCATGACGTACTCGATGACGCCGTCGCCGCGGCGGCCCTCGCCGCCCGTCTTGCTGAGGCGGATGAGGCGCGGCTCGCCGTCGGCCAGCGAGCGCAGCGCCTCGCGGACGACGACGGGCTGGGCGCAGCTGCCGCCGACCCAGCCCTCGATGGTGCCGTCGGGGAAGACCAGGCCGGACGCGCCAGGCCGGGCGGAGGTCGGCCGTTCGATGGCCACCACCGTGGCCATGGCGTACGGCCGGCCGGCCCGCTCCAGTTCGGCGGCCCGCCCCAGCAGGTCGCCGGTGACGGTGGCCGCTATGCGGTGACTCCCTTCTCGTGCAGGATGCGCCAGATCTTCTGCGGCGTCATGGGGATGTCCACGTTGCGCACGCCGAGGTGCCACAGCGCGTCCACGACCGCGTTGGCGATGGCCGGCGGCGCCCCCACGGTGGCCGATTCACCCACGCCCTTGGCCCCGATGGGATGGTGCGGCGAGGGTGTCACGGTCTTGTCGGTCTCCCACGCCGGCGTCTCCACGGCCGTCGGCAGGAGGTAGTCCATGAACGTGCCGTTGAGGTTGTTGCCCAGCTCGTCGTACGTGATCTCCTCGTACAGCGAGGGGGCGAAGCCCATCGTCAGGCCGCCGTGGATCTGGCCGTCCACGATCATGGGATTGATGATGTTGCCGCAGTCATCGACGGCCACGAAGCGCCGCACGGTGACCTGCCCGGTGCCCTTGTCGATGTCCACGACGCAGACGTACGAGCCGAAGGGGAAGGTCAGGTTGGGCGGGTCGTAGTAGTCGACCGCCTCCAGGCCGGCCTCCATGCCCTGGGGATGGTTGGTGTAGGCGGCGAAGGCGATCTCCTGGATCGTCTTGGCCCGGTCGGGCGAGCCCTTGACGAAGAACCGGCCGTTCTCCCACTCGAGGTCGTCCGGGTTGGCCTCCAGGAGATGCGCGGCGATCAGGCGCGCCTTGGCCCGGATCTTGCGGGCGGCGACCGCGGTGGCCGCGCCGGCCACCGGGGTGGACCGCGAGGCATACGTGCCCAGGCCGTAGGGCGCCGTGTCCGTGTCGCCTTCCTCGATCTTGATGTCGGCGACGGGGAACCCGAGCTCCTCGGCGATGATCTGGGCGAACGTGGTCTCGTGGCCCTGGCCCTGGGTCTGGACGCCGAGGCGGGCGAGGACCTTGCCCGTGGGATGGACGCGGATCTCGCAGCTGTCGAACATCTTGAGGCCCAGGATGTCGAAGTCGTGGGATGGTCCCGCGCCGACGATCTCGGTGAAGGAGCTGATGCCGATGCCCATGAGCTCACCCCGGGCCCGCTTCTCCGCCTGCTCCTTGCGCAGGTCGTCGTAGCCGATGAGGTCCAGGGCCTTCTTGAGGGCGGCGGGATAGTTGCCCGAGTCGTACTCCCAGCCGGTCGGCGTCCTGTAGGGGAACTGCTCCGGCTGGATGAAGTTGTCCAGGCGCACCTGGGCCGGGTCCTTGCCGATCTCGTGGGCCAGGATGTCCACCATCCGCTCGATGGCGTGCACGGCCTCGGTGACGCGGAACGAGCAGCGGTAGGCGACGCCGCCCGGCGGCTTGTTGGTGTAGACGCCGTCGACCTCGACGAAGGCGTTGGCGAAGTCGTACGAGCCGGTGATCACGTTGAACAGGCCGGCGGGGAACTTGGAGGGGTCGGCCGCGGCGTCGGTGTAGCCGTGGTCGGCGATCGTCTTCACCTTGAGCGA
>DASPUH010000119.1:0-14000 GCA_035622975.1 Candidatus Sulfotelmatobacter sp. | reverse complement strand
TCCTGTACGCTGTGGCGGATGACCCCGCCCGAGCCGACCGCCGCGGCGCTCGACCTTCCGCTCGACGCCCACCTCCACACCGACCTCTCGCCGGACGCCGACGTGCCGCTCGACGCGTACGCGGCGCTGGCCCGGGCGAGGAACGTGGCTGAACTCGCCATCACGGACCATCTCGACTTCGAACCCGGGGCACCTGCGTACGCGTACGCGGAGTTCGACCGGCGGGAGCGAGTGGTGCGCGAAGCGGCCGAGCGCTGGGAAGACCGACCTGCCATCCGCCTGGGCGTCGAGATCACCTGGCAGGCCCGCTACGAGGATGAGATCCGCGCCCACCTGCGAGCCCACGCCTACGACTACGTCATCGGGTCCGTGCACGTCGCGCGCGAGCACCCGCTGGCGCGGCCGGCGACCGCCGCGGCATGGACCGCATCGCGTACGGTCGATGAGGCCGGGGCCTGGTACTGGGAAGAGGTGGTCGCAGCGACCCGCAGTGGCCTGTTCGACACGATCGGCCACCTCGACGTCATCAAGCGGTGGCTCGTGCCGTACTACGGGCCCTTCGAGTACGAGGGCCACGCTGACACCTACGATCGCGTCCTCCGGGCGCTCGTCGAGGCCGGGACCGCGCTCGAGGTCAACAGCTCGGGCCTGCGCACCGACATCCCGGGTCCATTCCCGCACCCCGGCGAGCCCTACCCGCCGGCGGCCGTGGTGGGTCGCTTCCGGGCGCTCGGGGGGACGCGCGTGGTGGCCGGATCGGACGCCCACCGGGTGGCCAGCTTCGCCGCCGCGCTGCCCGAGGCATACGCGGTACTGCGGGCGGCGGGTTTCGAGCGCCTGGCCTTCCGCCGGGGCGGCGGGGCGCTGGAGATCGACCTGTCGGGTTCGTCGCCCATCGCTGCCGGAGCCGCTCGATGAGGCTGACCATCATCGGGCCGGGCCCCGCGTACACGCGACGCCGGCTCAGCAGCTCCTGCTATCTCGTCGAGCACGGATCGGCGGCCCTGCTGCTGGATCTTGGTCACGGCAGCTTCGCCAACCTGGCGCGGCGGCGCGAGCCGGCCAGCCTGACCGCGATCCTGATCAGCCACCTCCACCCCGACCACCACATCGACCTCGTGCCCCTGCGGCACTACCTCATGTACGCCCCGCATCCCGCCGGGCACGTCGCACTGCACGGCCCGGCCGACCTGCGCCGCCGCTACGACGAGCTCAACGGGGAGGCCGGCTTCCTGGACGTGCTGGGCCCCGAACCGGCGCTGGCGCCGGGCGTTCGGGACATCGGTCCGTTCCACGTGACGGTGGGGCGGGTGACGCACACCGACGCCAGCTTTGGTTTCCGCGTCGCCATCGCCGGTGGCAAGGGGTCGGGCCTGGTGTACTCCGGCGACTGTGGACGGCCGGAGGACCTGGTGGCCCTGCTGCGCCCAGGCGACGTCCTCCTGTCCGAGGCCAGCTTCGGCAACTCCCAGCCCGTGGACGAGGTGGAGCACCTCACGTCGGCCCAGGCGGGTCAGGCCGCCGTGGCCGGCGGCGCGAACCGGTTGCTCTTGACCCACATCCTCGACGAGAACCTCAGAGCGGCGGCGGCCGGCGCCCGCCGCGTGTTCAAGGGACCGGTGGAGCTTGCGCGGCCCGGCCTCCGGGTGGAGATCGGCTAGGACAAAGAGACGGACGCCGGTCCAGGGACCGGCGTCCGTCCTGTCGTGCAGGCTGGGCGCGAGTGGGACGCGCCCGGATCATCGGATCAGCGGCGGCGGCGACGGCTCACCGGGCTGGGGGCCAGAACGAGGACGCCCGTCGTGCCCAGGGCCATGAGGGCCAGCACGAACAGCAGGGCGCCGTTGCCCGAGCCACCGCTCGTCCCGTCGGTCGACGTGGCCGGCGGCGTCACGCCAGGCGTGCCGCTCGAGGCTTCGGCCGAACCGCTCGGGGTGGGCGTGCCGCTCGAGGCTTCAGCCGAACCGCTCGGGGTGGGCGTGGCGCTCTCGCTCGGCGTCGGGGTGGCGCTCTCGCTCGGCGTCGGGGTGGCGCACCCGCACGGCGTCGGGGTGGCGCTCTCGCTCGGGCTTGCGCTCTCCGACGGCGTGGGCGTCGAGCAGTCGCCGGCGTATTCGAAGATCCAGGACTGGACGATGGAGTGGTCGCCGGCCTTGCCGTTCGACAGGGTCAGACCGTTGGCCTCCAGTGAGGCCAGCAGGTCGACGTCGTCCTGGGTCTTGAGCAGGTAGACATCCTCCTGCACGTAGCCGCACTGGGGCAGCAGGTCTTCACTGCCCAGGCTGGCGCCGTCGACCTGCGCGACGTACACCTGCGGGAAGATCGCCCCGAAGTTGGACGGCAGCTTGCCTGCGGCATCGAGCTGGACATCCGGCGCGACCGGGAGCGACCACGAGACGGTGACCGTCTCGGGCAGGGTATTGGCGGCGACCGCGGCCGGCACGAGTAGTGCGGCGGCGGCGAGAAGGCTGACGCCCAGAGCCGCGCCGCGGCTCCGGCGAAGGTTCGCGTGGATCATCTGACGCCCTTTCGATGAGTGCTATGGGCGCCGGGATGAAGGTCGGCGCCACTGGTCCGATGGATGGGCCTATAGTGCCTCGGGTCCGGGGCCGTGTCTAGGACCATTGGTCCCCATCTGCACTGGCC
Source organism: Candidatus Sulfotelmatobacter sp. (assembly GCA_035622975.1). Taxonomy (GTDB): domain Bacteria; phylum Chloroflexota; class Limnocylindria; order Limnocylindrales; family CSP1-4; genus DASPUH01. The sequence goes on along the minus strand of DASPUH010000119.1, from coordinate 11,354 downwards.
CTAAGTGCAGCGGTGCGCACACGACCGCCCACAAGCGTTGTGACCGGTCACCACATACGGTCCTGCCGGACCACGTACCTTCGGCGGTCGACCGGAACGGGTACGCTCTCGCCGATGGCTCCCCCGCATGACCCGGCCCTGGCGCCGTCCGCCCGACGAGCCGTCCAGCACCTGCTCGCCCGTGCCTGGGAGGCGGCCGAGGCAGCCGGCCTGCTGCCGGCGCTGGCGGACGATGAACGACCCGTCATCGAGGTCGCGCGTCCGGCCGACCCGGCCCACGGCGACCTGGCGACGAACCTCGCTTTCAAGCTGGCGCGTCCGATGCGCCGCTCGCCGCTGGCCGTCGCCGAGACGCTCGTCAAGGCCTTGCCGGCAGCCGCCGGGAGCCCCGGCGAGATCCCTCTGCTCTCCGACGTGGGCGCCGTCGCGCCGGGTTTCATCAATGTCCGGCTGGCGTCTGGCTGGCTCGAGGCGGCTGTCGACGCGGCGCTGGCGGCCGGGCCGCGGTTCGGCCATCTCGACCAGGCGCGGCCGCGGCACGTCAACGTGGAGTTCGTCTCGGCGAACCCCACCGGGCCACTCCACATCGGGAACGCCCGCGGGGCGTTCGTGGGCGACCTCCTCTGCCGCGTGCTGGAAGGGGCCGGTCACGAGGTGACGCGCGAGTACTACTTCAACGACTTCGGGGCCCAGGTCCGCCACCTTGGCGTGTCCGTGCTGGCCCTCCGCCAGGGCGACCCGGTGCCCGAGGAGGGCTACCGGGGCGAGTACGTGGCGGAGCTGGCCGCGGAGCTGCCCGACGAGGCGCTCGCCGCGGCATCCGTGGCTGGCGTCGATGCAGCCGACGTCGTGGGCCGCTGGGCTTCCGAACGGGTCCGGGCGGGTATCGAATCGTCCCTGGCCCGCCTGGGCGTCCGCTTCGACGTCTGGAAGAGCGAGAGCTCCCTGTACCGCGACGGCTGGGTGGACCAGGCGGTGGAGCGGCTCCGAGCCGCGGGCACGCTGTACGAGCAGGACGGTGCCCTGTGGTTCCGTTCGACCGACTATGGCGACGACAAGGACCGCGTTGTACGCCGCTCCAACGGCGAGTACACCTACTTCGGCTCGGACATCGGCTACGTCCTGGACAAGTGGGAGCGCGGCTTCGATCCCCTGCTCTACCTGTGGGGCCAGGACCATCACGGGACCGTCGCCCGCCTGCGCAACGCGGCCCAGGCGATGGGCCTGCCTGCCGGTTCGGTGCGCGTGCTGCTCATCGCCTGGGTGCGGTTCGTGCGCGACGGCCGGGAGATCTCCATGTCCAAGCGGGCCGGCGAGTTCATCACCCTCGACGAGCTGCTCAGCGAGATCGGGGTCGACGCCGCTCGCTGGTTCTTCGCCGCTCGCGGGGCGACCGTGGGCATCGACTTCGACATCGAGCTGGCGAAGAAGCAGTCGGCCGAGAACCCCGTCTACTACGTCCAGTACGCCCACGCGCGGATCGCCTCGCTCCTGCGCAAGGCGGCGGAGGCCGGCCTCACCCCCGCCCCGACGATGGCTGGGGCGCTCGACGGCGACGAGGTCGCCCAGGGCCTCGCCAAGGCCCTCCTGCGCCTGCCCGAGGTGGTGGAGGACGCCGCCATCGCGGAGGAGACGCAGGGCGTGCCCGCCTACGCCACCGAGCTGGCGACCACCTTCCACGCCTACTACCGCGACCGGCGGGTGGTGGACGCGGCCGACCCGGCCACCTCCGCGGGGCGGCTCAGGCTGGTCGAGGCGACCCGCATGGCCCTGGCGAATGCGCTCGCCCTGCTGGGCATCTCGGCGCCCGAGGTGATGTAACCGCGACCGGCCGAGGTGTCGGTTTCTTCATCGTGTGGGCGCTTGTCGCTTCACGGAGCGCGGTTAGCGTAGGCAGTGCGGAATTGAGAAGCCCACCGCTTCCAGTTCCCTCTCCCTCCCTCCGAACGGGGAGCGCCGATTGGGCAGGCGCTCCCCGTTCTCCCTTGTCTGGCAGAATCGCCGCGTGGAGATCAGTTGGTACGGCGGCGGCTGTGTGCGCCTGCGCGGCAAGGAGGGCACCATCGCCGCGGACGCGTACCGCAGTGTGGTCGGGCCGACGGGACGCGGTCTCACGGCCGACATCGTGACCTACAGTCATGCGGACCCCCACCCCGAGGTCAGCCGCGGCAAGCGGGGCGGCCATGCTGCGCCCGATGGCCGGGTCGTCCGGCCCACCAGCCTGGAGCCCGCGTTCCAGCTGGACGGCCCCGGCGAGTACGAGATCCGCCACGTGCTGATCAACGGCGTGCGCACGTATCGCGACGATCAGAAGGGCGCGATCGCGGGCCCCAACGTGGCGTTCGTGTACGAACTGGACGGGCTGCACGCAGTGCACCTGGGGGACATCGGCCATCCCCTCACGGAGGGGATGATCGGGGAGATCGGGGCCGTCGACGTGGTCTGCATCCCCATCGGGGGCCGGCTGACCGCGGTCCGCGCCTCGGAGCTCGTGGCCCAGCTCGATGCCAACCTCGTCGTGCCGCTGGCGGTCGCCGAGGACGAGGCGGAAGGCCAGCAGCAGGTCGCCCGCTTCCTGCACGAGATGGGGGTCGGCCAGGCGCCCGCGACGCAGGCGCGCCTCGTGGTGACCGCCTCGTCCGTGCCCCAGGAGTTGACCCTCATCATGCTGGAGCAGCGCGGCCGCGGCTGACACGCGTGCCGGCCTCGCGGCTCAGCCGCGTGCGAGCACCACCTGGCCCTGCTTGACGACCGCCCGCACGAGGTCGGCGCCCAGCCAGTAGGGGATCAGCTCGTGCCCCGGCACGTCCCACACCACGAGGTCGCCCTGCTTGCCCACCTCCAGCGAGCCGTGGGTCTCGGCGAGGTGGAGCGCCTGGGCGGCGTTGATCGTGACGGCCGCGAGGGCCTGGGTCGGCGTGAGGCCCAGGCGCAGCACCGCCAGCGAGAGCACGAGCGGCAGGTTCGGCGTGGGTGAGGTGCCCGGGTTGAAGTCCGTGCCAAGGGCCACCGGGATGCCCCGCTCGATGAAGGTCCGGGCCGGCGCACCGTGCTCCGTCATGAGGAACAGGCTCGTGGCGGGCAGCACCGTGGCCACCACAGGGGCTTCGCCGGCCGCGGCCCGCGCCAGCGCCGCGACGCCCTCGCGAGACGGCGCGGCGAGGTGGTCCGCCGAGGCGGCTCCCAGCTCGGCGGCCAGCTCCGCGCCGCCCGAGGGCTCCAGTTCGTCGGCGTGGAGGCGCGGCTCAAGCCCCAGCCGCTGGGCCTCCACGAGCAGCCGGCGCGACTGGTCCGCGGTGAAGACGCCGGCCTCACAGAAGACGTCGCAGAAGCGGGCCCGGCCCTGTGCGGCCACGGCCGGCAGCTGGTCCCGCAGGACCGATCGCAGGTACGCTTCAGCCGGCTCCGGCCGATCGCGGAACTCGGCCGGCACGGCATGCGCGCCAAGGAAGGTCGGCACCACCTCCACCGGCCCCTCCGCGCCCAGCCGCGCCGCCACCTCCAGCAGCCGCAGCTCGGTGGCCCGGTCCAGCCCGTATCCCGATTTGGCCTCGACCGTGGTCACGCCCCGGGTGAGCATCTGGTCCAGCCAGTGGCGACCGTGCTCCGCCAGTTGCTCCTCGGAGGCCTCGCGCGTCCGCGCCACGGTGGCCAGGATGCCGCCACCCGCGGCGAGCACTTCCAGATAGCCGGCACCGCGCTGCCGCAGCCGCAGCTCGGCCTCCCGCGTGCCGGCGAACAGCAGATGGGTGTGGGGATCGATGAGCCCGGGCGTGACCGTACCGCCGCGTGCGTCGAGGGTCGTGAAGCGGCGCTCGTCGGTCAGGCCTTCCGCCGCGAGCCGCCGCTGCACCTCATCGTGCGTCCCGACGGCCACGATGCGCCCATCGAACATGGCGAGTTCCGGCCGGCCACCCGTCAGCACGGCCGCCTCGTCCTGGCCCGCCCCGCGCCTGACGCCCCCGGCGAACGTCGTGATCTCGGCGGCGCCCGTGACGAGCAGGCCGGGCCGGTTGCCGCTCCGCGCGCGGCCGCCGGCCAGGACGCGCAGGGTCACGAGGCGGAGCCCCCCATCGCCGCGGCAAGCCGCAGCTCGAGGGCCATGTCGGGCCGGAAGTCGCGGATGCGGAGCCACTCCGCCGCGGCGCGCAGGCGCGCCTCCACGGAGTCGTCGTCCGGTGCCCCGATGTGGTCCGCCACCTCACGCAGTGCCGCCAGCGGCGCCAGCCCGATGAGCTCCGATTCCCGAAGTCCCACGCCTTCGTCAGCGGCGAGCGCGCGGACCGTCTCCCAGACCAACCACAGCGAGGTCACACTGAAGTCGAGCAGGTTCATCGAGACCTGGGCACACCCCAGTTCCTCCAGCGGCAGCCCCAGCGCCTGAACGCGTGGCAGGCCGCCCGAGCTCTCGCGGACCCGTCGCGCGATGCGCTTGGCGAGGTCCACGTCCGGTGACGCCAGGTTGATGTTGTAGGCGATGAGGAACGGGCGCGCCCCGACAGCCACGGCGCCGCCCGTGGGGTGCACTCGCGGTGGGCCGTAGTCGGGCTCCCGGCCGTGCTGGCCGATGGTCTCGCGGAGGCCTTCGAACTGGGGCCGCCGGACGTCCGCCAGGATGACCCGATCCGGCCTGGTCGCCGCCCTCGCGTACAGGTAGACCGGCAGGTCGAAGCGCTCCGCGATCCGGGCCCCGAATGCTCGCGCCATCTCGATGCAGTCGTCGATGGTGCTGTCGCCGAGCGGCACGAAGGGCACCACGTCCACGGCCCCGATACGGGGATGCTGGCCCTCGTGGGCCGTCATGTCGATGCGGCGCAGGGCCACCGCGACCGCGGCCTCCATGGCCGCTGCGACCGGCTGCGGCGGTCCGGCGAACGTGAGGACGGAGCGGTTGTGGTCCGCGTCGGACGTGCGATCGAGAAGGTACACGTCCGGCGTCGACACCACGGCCGCGGCCAGCCGGTCGACCACGTCCGGCCGGCGACCCTCGCTGAAGTTGGGCACGCACTCGACCAGTCGGGCCACGACGTCCTCCCTGCGTCTGCCGCGTCGCGCGAGGCTAGCCCAGCTTCTCCAGCAGCGGCTCGGCCTGGAACAGGTTGACGCCACTGGCGAGGAGGTCGAGGAGACCGCGCATCGTGCGCTCCTCTTCCACCTGTTCGTCGATGAACCACTGGAGGAACTGCAGGCTGCGGTGGTCGCCGGCCTTGATGGCGGCCGCGGCCAGGGCGTCGAACTGGGCCGTGACACGCACCTCGCTGGCAAGCGCCGCCTGGACGGCCTCCGTGGCGGATCCGTACGTGGTCACTGCGGATCGCACGGCCGGCAGGTCGAACGGCACCTCGTTGTCGATGAGGAATGTCGTGATCCGTGTCGCGTGGCCGGCCTCCTCGATGGCCTGGTCCCGGAAGAACTTCGCCCACCCGTTCAGGCTCTGCCGCTCGAAGCTGAGCCCGATGCCCATGTACATCTGGTGAGCCCCCAGCTCGTGCCCGACCTGGGCCACGAGCAGAGCTCGGACCGGTTCGCTGATCATCCAAGGCCTCCATGTGGATCGGCTGGCCAACGACGATAGACCAGTCGGTTCGTCCGCGATGCCCCTCGGGCTACGCCGCCCGGCCTGCGGCCCGCTCTAGCCGAGGAGCCCCTGCCCCCACCAGCCGCCGGTCGCCACGCCGGGGGGACAGGCGAACAGGCCGCTCCCCGTGTGGCGGATGTATTCGTTCAGCGCATCATGCGCGCCCAACTGACGCTGGAGCGCCACGAAGCCATCCCGCGGGTCCCGCTGGAAGCAGATGAAGAAGAGGCCCGCATCCAATTCGCCCGTGACCGGGTCGATGCCGTCGGTGAACGAGTAGCCCCGCCGCAGGATGCGTTGCCCGCCGTTGTTCGACGGAGCGGCCAAGCGGATGTGGGCAGTCGCGGGGATCACCGGGTGGCCCTGCGCATCGACGGCGGTGAGGTCGACCGCGTCGTGTTCCGCCTGGGCGCCGAGGGGCGCGCCGGAGATCTTGTGGCGCCCGATGACGCTCTCCTGGTCGCCGAAGCTGTCGCGATCCCAGGCCTCGATGAACATGCGGATGCGGCGCGTGACCATGTACGTCCCGCCGCGCATCCAGGCCTGCTCGCCCTCGTCGCCGACCCATACGAAGCTGTCCATGGCGGCCGCATCCTCGGCCACGATGTTGTTGGTGCCGTCCTTGAAGCCCTGCAGGTTGCGCGGCGTGACCTGGGCGCTGCTGGTGCTGGACGTCCGCCCGAAACCCAGCTGGAACCACCGCACGGCTGCCGTCCCGCGCCCCAGGCGGGCCAGGTTTCGCACCGCGTGGAATGCGACCTGCGGGTCGTCGGCGCACGCCTGCACGACCAGGTCGCCACCGGACAGGTCGGGGTCGAGGTCGTCACCCGGCAGCTGCGGCAGGTCCGCGAGGGCTGCTGGGCGCCGGCTGCCAAGCCCGTAGCGCCCGTCGAACATCGACGGCCCGAAGCCCACGGTGAGGGTCAGGCTGGCCGGCGCCAAGCCGTAGGCCTCACCGGTGTCGACTGCCGGGGCGAGCGGGGCGTTCTCCACGTCGCCGACCGGTCGGCCCTGGACCATCAGGGTGGCGGCGGCCGTCCATGTCCTGAGCATCGCCACGACGTCATCGCGACTGGATGTCGACAGGTCGAAGGCGGCCATCGCGAGCCGGTCCTGAGCGGGCGTCGCGATACCCGCCTGGTGCGCGCCGGTGAACGGCACGGCCGCCGAGGGCGGGGTGCTCGTGGCGGTCGGGCCACCGGAAACGGCCTGCGTGTCGTCCCGTCCCAGCACGGCAGCCTCGTACCCGCCAAGGCCACCGATGAGGGTGGCACCGGTGACGGCGGCCCCGGCGGTCAGGAAGCGGCGGCGGCTGAAGCCGTGCTCAGCCGTTGCCGACGACCTCGGCCGCCACCTGCGACAGCGGCTCGGCGAGCGCATCGACGGCCTGCGCGAGCGTCCTCGTGTCCGTTGCGCTGAGGGCCGTATAGAGGACGAAGCCGTCGCCCTGGCGGTGGAGCTGGAGGCTCGCGTCCACGTCGGTGAAGCGCCCCTCGATCGTGGAGGCGAGCGCGGGGTCGATCTCCACCAAGGCCGGCCGCAGCAGCTCGAACGCCTCCTGCGCGCCATCGACATTGGCCTGGAAATCGATGAGGTCGAGGTGGGAGTACCGCTCCTCCTCGCCGGTGATCTTGGACGACGCGACCTCGTCGAGCAGCTCGCTCGCGCCGTTGGCCAGCTGGGCTGGCTGGTAGGTCGCGGAGGCCACGAGCGCCTGGAGCTGCGTCACGTCGCTCACCAGCTGGGTCGCGATGGGCGTCATGCCGGTCGTGTCGCCGGCCACCCACAGGGCCTGCTCCAGCCGGTGGAAGCCGGTGAACGCATCCGCTGAGGCCGCGTCGTCAGCACGGCCGTCGATGCGCAGGTCGAGGTCGCCGAAGCTCTCGGCGACCGGTTCGATGCGCTCATAGAACACGCGCGGCGCGGCGTACCGGCTCTTCGCCAGCGCCACGTCCCCGGCCTCCACCGCCTGCGCGAAGGCGGTCGTCGAAGTGACCAGTCGGGCCACCTGGGTACGGACGTAGACCGCGTAGGCGACCGTCGCCTGGGCCAGCGCGGCCGTCGTGGATGCGCTGACCGCGCCAGATGGACTGGCGGCAGGAGCGTTCGATGGTGCGCCGCCGGACGCTGCCGTCACGGTGAGCGATGCCGTGCCGGCGGTCGTGCCGGGGCAGGAGAGCGCATACGTCCCGGCCGCCAGGACGAGCGAAAACGTACCTGAGAGGCCGGGCGGCAGATCCTCCTTCTCACCCAGGACCACGTCGTTCTGCTCGAGCTCCACCTCCGAGGCGCTTGACGCGCCATCGTTGGCGACCTTGAAGGTGACCGGCCCGGCCGGGATGGTCGACGGGTCGGGCGGGCAGCCGTCCGGCGTGATGGTCACGTGGACGATCGTCGCCGCGGCCTCGACCGAACCACTGGCGCCCGGCGTGGCGTTGCCACCGCAGGCCGCCGATACCACCGCCACGAGACCCAGGGACAGGGCGGTCCGCAGACCCATCAATGCGGCGCTGGTGCGATCGCCTGGTCCGCTGTGCCCGACGACACCCGGGGCGCGGGGCGGCGCTGCGGCCAGGCCACGTACAGGCCCAGCGGGACCAGGTACAGCAGGTAGCCGAGCACCTCGATCAGGACCGGCTGCTGGCGGACCCCGAGCACGCCCGTCAGCAGAGCCTCCTGGATGGAACCCGGCTGGACCAGCCAGCCCAGGTCCATCACCTGCTGTTGGCCGATGTCCAGCCAGCCTGCCTCGTGCGCCGTGTGCAGCGCCGTCGCCACCAGGCCGGCCGCCACGAGGACCAGGACGAGGCCGGTGAAACGGAAGAACCGCGACAGGTTGAGGCGCACCCCGCCGCGGTAGATGCCGTAGCCGACGACGCATGCGATGAGGATCCCGATCAGGGCGCCGAGGCCGGCCAGCATGGGATCGACGGCGGCTTGGAAGGCCGCCAGCAGGAAGACCGCAGTCTCGAAGCCCTCGCGTAGCACGGCCAGGAAGGCCATCAGGACCAGGGCCCAGGCTGTCCCCTCGGCGAGCGCCGACGCGGTGGCGCCTTCGAGCTGACCCTTCAGGTCGCGGGCGTGGCGGCGCATCCACACGACCATGTAGCTGACCATCACCACGGCCGCCGCCCCGACGACCGTCTCCAGCCCTTCCTGCTGGGCCGCCGGCAGTTCCGCCGACAGGAGCTGCAGCCCGACCGCCACCGTGACGCAGATGGCCACGGCGATGGCGATACCGAGCCACACGAGGCGGAGCGCGTCGGAGCGGCCGCGCTGGCGCAGGAAGGCCGCGACGATGCCCACGATGAGGGCCGCCTCGAGTCCCTCTCGCAGGCCGATCACGAACGTCGCCAGCACGGGCGCCTCCACCTGGGCCGTGTCCTGCCACCCGCCATATCCGACCTGGCGGCTCGGGATTAGGCGACCATGCTAGCGGGCCGTCGCTGAGGTCGTCAAGCGCTCCTGATGGCGCGATTCAAGCCCCCTTGACACGACGTGGCGGGCAGTTGCTGGCGCTACCATCGGCGCATGAGCCAGCCGCACGACGGCGCCCCCGAGCTCGTCCCTTCTGAGGCCGCCCAGCACTACCTCCTGGCCGTGCGGGCCATGACCGACGGGGGCACGACGACGCAGGCGTCGGTCCTGGCCCGCAGCCTGCACGTCTCGCCCCAGGCGGCGTCGGAGATGGTCGGTCGGCTCGTGGCCGACGGGTTGGTGCACGTGGCTGACGGACGCGAGCTGTCGCTGACGCCGCGCGGCCGGGAGGCCGCGGACACCATCTTCCGGCGCCACTCGCTGCTCGAGTGGCTGCTCACATCGGTCATCGGGCTGGGGTGGGCCGAGTCCGACGAAGAGGCGGGCCGTCTCCAGGGGTCGGTCTCGCCGCGAGTCGAGGCCGCCATCGCGGAGCTCGTCGGCTATCCCACGACCTGCCCGCACGGCAATCCCATCGACGCGGACGCCGCACGCGCACGGCCACGCGGGACGCCGCTGAACCAGATCGAGGCCGGCATGACGGTCACCATCTACCGCATCACCGAACAGGCGGAGGAGGACGCCGAGCTGCTGGTGTACCTCGAGCAGCAGGGTCTCGTACCCGGCGCCCATGCCACGGTCCAGGAGGTCTCGACCGGGCGAGACTCGATCACCCTCGACGGCCCGCGCGGCCGCTCGTCGATGGGCCTGCGGCCGGCCGGGCTGATCCGCGTGCTGCCGGGGCGCGCCGACCCGACGCTCTTCCACCACGTCCCCGACACCGTGGCGGTCGGCCGGCCCGGAGCATGAGCGCCGCGCGGGACGACCGGGCCGGGCTGGTGGCGCTGGCCGAGCGCCTCCGGGCGCTCCACGTGGCGGGTCGTCCGCTGATCCTGCCGAACGCGTGGGACGTCCCGAGCGCACGGGCCGTCGAGGCCGCCGGGTTCCCGGTCATCGCGACGTCCAGCGCCGCGGTGGCCGAGGCGCTTGGTTTCGAGGACGGCGAGCAGGCCCCGCCCGACGCGATGTTCGCCGCAGCCGGTCGGATCGCCGCGGCCGTGCAGGCGCCGGTGACGATGGACGCCGAAGCGGGCTACGGGCTAACGGCCGACGAGTTCGTCGAGCGCATGCTGGGGGCCGGGGTCGTCGGCTGCAACCTGGAGGACACCGACCACCGCGCCGGCGGGGTGCGCGACGCGGAGATCCAGGCCCGATGGCTGGGTGAGGTGCGAGCCGCAGCCGCCACAGCCGGCGTCCCGCTGGTGATCAATGCCCGCATCGACGTCCACATCCGCTGGGTCGGGCCGTCGGAGACGCGCACCGAGGAGGCGATCCGCCGCGGCAACCTCTACCTCGACGCCGGCGCCGACTGCATCTATCCCATCTGGGTGGCCGATGAGCCCACCATCACGGCGCTGGTGGAAGGCATCCGCGGGCCGGTGAACATCTACGCCCGGCCGGAGGCCCCGTCACCGGCGCGGCTGACCGAGCTCGGCGTGGCCCGCGTGTCGTTCGGGCCCTGGATCCACCGGCTGGCGATGCGGGAGGTGGCGCGCGTGGCGGCAGCGATCGCTGCGGGCGAGGACGTGCTGACTGGATGAGCGGCCCGCCCGACCCTGAGCGGCCGCCCCAGTCATACAGCGAGCGCTACGCGGGGACACAGTGGGGGCGCCCGCTCGAGCCGCCGCCCCAGCCCGAGCAGGTGGCGGAGCCGCGCCGCGGGGTGGGGTGCCTGCGCCTGCTGGTCGGGCTGGTCGGCCTGTTCTGGTTCCTGCCATCGGTCGTGGGCATCGTCAGCTACATCGCCGCGGGCAGCGCCGGCGAGGTCGAGGGCATCGCCCTGGACGACACGCTTCGGACGTTGATCCTCATCGGGGTCATCAGCAACATCTTCTGGGCAGCATTTGGACTGAAGCTCATCATCGCGCCGGGCCGCCGAACCCTGGGCTGCTCGGCGCTCCTGGGCCTCTTCTACGCGGTGATCTTCGGGGCCCTGCTCGGCCTGGTCCTCCAGTCTGGACAGGGCACGGTGCTCCTGGAGGTGATCCTGGCGATCCCGGTCGTGGTCTTCGTGCTGGTGATGCTGATCTCGCTGCTCGGGAGGGACGCCTGGGACTGAGGGCCCCGCTCCGGGTCGCCACTCGTCTACGGCCCCATGTACGCCCCGAGCGCCGTCTGGATGGCCGTCGAGACGCTGGCCGTGCCGCCGGCGATGTAGATCGTGGTCGGCTGGAGGACGCTCAGCTCGTGGGCGATCGCGGCGGGGATCGAGGTCGGGTTGACGAGCAGGACGGGTGCG
>DASPUH010000118.1:0-29863 GCA_035622975.1 Candidatus Sulfotelmatobacter sp. | reverse complement strand
CCCAAGGGTAGAGGCAAGGACCTTGGCCACTTCCGTCTTGCCCACGCCGGCCTCGCCCTCCAGGAGCAGCGGCCGGCCCAGCTGGAGGGCCAGGAAGATCGTCGTCGCCAGCGACCGGTCGGTGACGTAGCCGCGGGTCCGGAACGCCGCCTGGACGCCCTCGATCGTCAGGCCGGCGGGTGGGTCCGCCATGACGCCGTGGCCGTCCTGCTCCTCGATCGACTGCATGGCCGCGAGTCTACTCGCCGCGCTGGTCGGGACTCACCGGCCGCTATCCCTCGGGCGCGTCGAGGGTGTGGGCGTAGGCCGGCATCCGGAAGCGCATGTCGCGGGTCAGGATGCCGCCGTGGCCCAGGCGGGCGACGGTGGCGCGGGTGGGCGGCGCGCCGCTGAGGAGCCAGGGCAGCAGCAGGTCCGCGGCGGTCGCCCTCGAGTACGCGCCGCAGGTGGGCAGGCCCAGGATCGTCGTCCGGCCGGCCCGGCCCAGCCAGACCATCGAGCCAGGATGGGCGGGCACCCCGTGCCGCACGACGCGCCCGCCGACCGCGGCGAGCGCCACGTAGAACGGGTCGTCGGGGTCGGTGCTGGCGCCGCCGGCGGTCAGGACCAGGTCCACCGGCGGGTTCGCGTCCACCAGGTCGCGCAGGGCCGCCGTGACGGGCCCGGCCTCATCCGCGACGTACACCGGGCCCACGAGTGTCGAGCCCAGCGCCTCCACCTTCTGCCGCACGCTGGCCTCGAAGCGGGCCCGCGCCGGTGCGTGCAGCGACTCCTTGACGAGCGCGGCCACGCGCCGGCGGTGGAAGCCCGCGACGCGCGCGACGGGTCGGCCGGCCGTCAGCCGCGCCGCGCGGTCCAGGACGCGGCCGGGGATGAGGTGCGGCGCGATCTTGACGCTGGCTACGAGCTGGCCGGCCCGTACGACCTGGCCGTCGAGGACGGTGAAGACCTCCAGCGCATCGATCGCGTCCAGGCTGGCCAGCAGCACCGTGTCCACCCAGGCGACGCCGTCACGGCGGGCGATCAAGTCCACCCGGCTCTCGCGTGGCGGCCGCGCGGCCAGGCCTCCGCCGCCGACGAGGCGCGCCAGGCGTCGCGCCGCGTCGTCCTCGTGCAGCTCGCCCCGATCCGGCAGCAGGACCGTCGTGTCACGCCCTGCGGTGTCCGGGGCGGCGGCGATGGCCCGCAGGTCGGCGGCCGTCAACTGGCGTCCCTTGGGCCAGCGACCCTCCCCTGCGACGAGGTCGCGCGTCAGCACCGCCCCGACCAGCCCCGCCGGCGCCGGCCGGCCGGGGCGGATCCGGGCGGTCCTCACCCCAGTCGGGCCCGTGCAGCCTCGATGGCGCGGCGCACCACGACCGCCGCGATCGCGGACCGGTAGGCCGCGTCGGCGTGGATGTCGCTGTTCACGGTCTGGCCGTCGGCGGCATGCGCGGCGGAGCTCGCCGCGTCGGCCCCACCGGCCAGGGCCTGCTCCACGGCCGTCGCGCGGTACGGCACGTGGCCGACCCCCGTGACGCCGACGCGCGCGCCTGCGCCGCCCCTGCCAAGGTCGACCGCGGCGCCGGCGATGGCGAACCCGGACGCCGCCTGCTCCAGGTTGACGTACGCCGAGGCACGCCCCGCGGCGACCGCCGGCAGGCGGATCTCCGTGAGGACCTCATCGGCCGCCAGGGCGGTCTGGAACGGGCCGTGGAAGAACTCGGCGATGGCGACCGTGCGCTCGCCTCGCCGCGACCGGGCCACGACCTGCGCCTCGAACGCCAGCAGCACGGCCGGCAGGTCGGACGCCGGGTCGCAGTGGGCCAGCGCCCCGCCGACCGTGCCGCGGTTGCGAACCTGCACGTCGCCGATCGACGGCAGCGCGTCGGCCAGTGCCGCGTACGCGCCCAGCGCCGGGTCGGCCATCAGGTCCACGTAGCGGGTCAGGCCGCCGACGGCGAGGCCCCCGTCGGGGAGCCGGCGCGTGCCGCGCAGGGCCGACAGCCCGCCGATGTCCACCAGCCGCTCCGGCCGCGCCAGGCGCAGCTTCATGAGCGGCAGCAGCGACTGGCCGCCGGCGATGATCTTCGTGCCGTCGTGCCCCAGCAGGCCCAGCGCCTCGTCGAGCGAGGCGGGGCGGACGTAGTCGAAGGCCGCCGGGATCATGCCTGGCCTCCCTTCCCCGCGTGCATCGCCCGCCACACGGTCTGTGGCGTGTACGGCATGTCCAGGTGGCGCACCCCGAACGGCGCGAGCGCGTCGATGACGGCGTTGGCCACCGCGGCGGTGCTGGCGATCGCGCCCGCCTCACCGACGCCCTTGACCCCCAGCGGGTTGACGGGCGACGGGGTGACGGTCTCGTCCAGCTCCAGGTTCGGCAGCCAGGACGCCTTGGGCAGGGCGTAGTCGAGCATGGAGCCCGACAGGAGCTGCCCGTCCGACCCGTAGACCGCGCCCTCCCAGAGGGCCTGGCCGACGCCCTGGACGATGCCGCCGTGGAGCTGGCCGTCGACGATCATGGGGTTGATCTTCTTGCCCACATCGTCCACGGCGACGTAGCGCACGAGGTCGACCTTGCCGGTCTCCGCGTCGATCTCCACGACCGCCACGTGCGTGCCGAACGGCCACGTGCAGTTGGGCGTGTCGTGGTAGACGGTCTCGTCCAGGTACGGCTCCATGCCCTCCGGCAGGCTGAAGCCCAGGTCCAGGGCGAAGGCGATCTCCTGGAGCGTCTTCTTCTTGTCCGGTGAGCCCTTGACGCGGTACTCGGCGCCCTCGACCTCGATGTCGTCCACCGAGGCCTCCAGCATGTGGGCCGCGTAGGCCCGCGCCTTCTCGCGCACCTTGGCGGCCGCCTTGACGGCCGCCGTGCCGCCGACCGATGAGGTGCGGCTGCCGTACGAGCCGTAGCCGAACGGCGCGCCCTGCGTGTCGGAGTGCTGGACGATGACGTCCTCCATGGGGATGCCCAGCTCGTGGGCCACGATCTGGGCGTAGGTCGTCTCGTGGCCCTGGCCCTGGGGCTGCGTGCCCATGGTCAGGATGACCTTGCCCGTCAGGTGGACGCGCAGGTTAGCCGACTCCCACATGGCCGCGCCCCAGCCCTCCCCGACCGCGCCGATCCACTTGGAGGGGGCGACGCCGCACACCTCGATGTACGTGGAGAGGCCCAGCCCCAGGTACTTGCCGCGGCCGCGGGCCTCCGCCTTGGCCTTCGCCAGGTCGGCGTACCCCACCATGGCCAGCGCCTTGTCCAGGGCCGGTTCGTAGTTGCCCGAGTCGATGTAGATCTTGGCCCCGCCCGACGCGGTGCCCAGGCCCGATGGGTTGTCGTAGGGGAAGGCGTCGGGGGCGATGAAGTTGCGCCGCCGAACCTCCGCACGGTCCATCCCGATCTCGGCCGCGAAGAGGTCCATCGCCCGCTCGACCACGTAGGTGGCCTCCGGCCGGCCCGCCCCGCGGTAGGCGTCCACGAACGTCGTGTTGGTGTAGACCCCGGTGACCTCGCAGTACACGTGGGGGATCTTGTAGCAGCCCGACAGGACCCGCCCGTAGAGGGTCGTGGGGATGCCGGGGCCGATCGTCGAAAGGCGGCCGCCGAGGTTGGCGTACGTCTTGACGCGCAGCCCGGTGACCGTGCCGTCGCGCCTCCCGGCGATCTCCAGGTACGTGATGTGGTCACGCCCGTGGATCGTCGACTGGTAGTTCTCCCGGCGGTCCTCCACCCACTTCACGGGTCGCCCGCCGATGGCCTTGCTGGCGAACATGACGAGGGCCATGTCGGCGTAGCAGAAGATCTTGGTGCCGAACGCGCCGCCCACGTCGGGGCTGATGCAGCGCACCTTGTGCTCGGGGATGCCGGTCACGAAGGCGGTCAGCAGCAGGCGCTGGATGTGCGGCGTCTGGCTGGACATCCAGACCGTGTACTCGTCGGTGCCCGGGTTGTACCAGCCGATGTCGCCGCGCACCTCCATCGGATTGGGGATGAGGCGCTGGTTCACGATGCGCTGGCGGACCACGACCTCCGCCGTGTCCACGGCCTGGTCGGTGCCGGCCTTGTCGCCGACCGACCACTCGAAGACGACGTTGCGCGGCGCGTTCTCGTGGAGCTGCGGCGCGCCGGGCTGGGTGGCCGCCTCTGCGTCGACCACGACCGGCAGCGGCTCCCAGGCGACATGGATGGCCTCCAGCGCGTCGACCGCCTGGGCGGCCGTCTCGGCGACCACTGCCGCCACGCCCTCGCCGGTCCACTTGACGCTGTCGGTGGCCAGCACGCGGGGCGTGTTGATGTTGTTCTGGATGCCCGCCACGCCGCCGGCCGGCCAGGCCATGGGCAGCGGGTTGTAGGGGATGTCCGCACCGGTGAAGACGGCCAGGACGCCGGGCATCGATCGAGCCGCCGACACGTCGACGGAGCGGATGTGGGCGTGGGCGTAGGGGCTGCGCAGGATCGCCAGGTGGGTCATGCCCGGCATCTGGATGTCGTCGAGGTAACGGCCCCTGCCGGTGATGAAGCGGGGATCCTCCACCCGCTTGACGGAGGTGCCCAGGACGTCGGTGGCCATCGTGCTCGCCTCCCCGCTCAGGACGCGCGGCCGGCCGCGTCGGCGGCCCCGTCACGCGTCATGCGGGCCGCCTCCCCGATGGCGGCCACGATGTTCTGGTAGCCCGTGCAGCGGCACAGGTTGCCCTCGATGGCGTGGCGGATCTGGTCGTCCGTCGGGTCCGGCTCGCGACCCAGGAGGTCGGTCGCCGCCATGATCATGCCGGGCGTGCAGAAGCCGCACTGCAGGCCGTGCTTGTCCCAGAACGCCTGCTGGACGGGATGCAGGCCGCCTTCCGGGGCGAGGCCCTCGATGGTCGTGACGGCACTGCCGTCCGCCTGGACGGCCAGCATCGTGCACGACTTGACGGCGCTGCCGTCGACCAGGACAGTGCAGGCGCCGCACTGGCTGGTGTCACAGCCGACGTGGGTCCCGGTCAGGCCCAGGTCCTCGCGCAGCAGTTCCACCAGCAGCCGTCTGGGTTCCACCTCCACGGTCCGCGCGACCCCGTTCACCACGAGGGCGACCTGCTCGACCATCGGCGCCACCTCCACTCAGCGACCCCGTCACGGGACTGCCACACCCAATCCCAGTTGCTCGGCGGAAGGCGTTACATGCTGGCACCGCCGGCCCGACCGCGCAAGCCCGGCGGTCGGCGTCGAATGGCGTCGCGGGCCCGCCGGCGACCTTCGGTGGTGGCCAACGTCCCAAGGTCTCCTCGGCCCGCTCGTTCTTGCCTGTGAGGCAAGCAACCGACCTGGCCGCCGCGGGATCGGCGTGGTCCGGCCTCTCGCTTGCCTCCGAGGCAAGGAACCGACCTGCTGGACGCCGGTGGCACCGCTTTCGGGCCCGTGGGACCGATCGATCGTCGCGGATGCGGATCTCCTGGCTCGTTGCTTGCCCCGGAGGCAAGCTGTGCCCCACAGGCAGACGCGCGACCCCTAGGGACGCGGGACCAGCCGCTCCACGATGGACCGGGTCAGCCGCCAGGCGGCCGCCGTGTCGCGCGGCAGGCGGACTCGCATCTGGTTGGAGGCGTACGTCACGCCGCCGGCCGCCGCCCGCACGGGGTCGCTGACCCCGGTCGGCGCCATCGCCCGCACCGCGTCGACCCGCGACCAGCCCGGGGCGAAGCGCACCACCAGCTGGCCACCCTCGCGGGAGACCGAGGTGATGCCGGCCGCATCGGCCGCCAGCCGCAAGCGGGCGACCTCCAGCAGCCGCTCGACCGACGGCGGCAGCGGGCCGAAGCGGTCGAGCAGGTCGGCACGGACGGCGTCGAGCGTTGCTGCGTCGGTTGCGCGGGCCAGGCGGCGGTAGACCTCCAGCTTCTGGGCCGCCTCGGGGACGTAGCCGTCGGGCAGGTAGGCATCGATGGGCAGGTCGATGACCGCCCCCGGGCGGGCCACCTCAGCCGGGCGGTCCTCAGCCAGGGCTTTCTGCTCCTCGACCGCCTCGGCCAGGAGGCTCGTGTAGAGGTCGAAGCCGACGGCCGCGATGTGGCCATGCTGCTCGGCCCCCAGGAGGTTTCCGGCGCCCCGGATCTCCAGGTCGGACAGGGCGATCTGGAAGCCGGCGCCCAGCTCGGAGGCGTTGAAGATGGCCTGCAGCCGCTTGCGCGCCACCTCCGTCAGCTGGCCCCGACGGCGGTACAGGAGGTAGGCGTAGGCCCGCCGGCTGGACCGGCCGACCCGGCCCCGCAGCTGGTAGAGCTGGGCCAGGCCGAGCGTGTCGGCGCGGTCGATGACGATCGTGTTGGCGTTGGGGATGTCCAGACCCGACTCGATGATCGTGGTGCACACGAGGACGTCGTGCTCGCCGCGCGAGAAGGCCAGCATCACCCGTTCCAGGCTGCCCTCCGCCATCTGGCCGTGGCCCACGACGATCCGCGCGTCGGGCAGGAGGCGTCGTAGCTGCTCCGCCTGGGCCTCGATCGTCTCCACCCGGTTGTGGACGAAGAAGACCTGGCCGCCGCGGTCCAGCTCGCGCAGGATGGCGTCGCGGACGAGCCCCGCCGAGGCTTCCGCGACGCGCGTCTGGATGGGCAGGCGGTCCTCCGGTGCCGTCTCCATGACGCTCATATCGCGCACGCCGACGAGGGCCATGTTGAGCGTGCGGGGGATCGGCGTGGCCGAGAGGGTCAGGACATCGACCTCTGTGCGGAGCTGCTTGAGGCGCTCCTTGTGGGCCACGCCGAAGCGCTGCTCCTCATCGACCACGAGGAGGCCCAGGTCGCGGAAGCGGATGTCACGCGACAGGAGGCGGTGCGTCCCGATCGCGAGGTCGACCGAGCCGTCGGCCAGGCCGGCCACCGTCCGCTCCTGTTCGGCCGGCGGCACGAACCGGCTCAGCATGCGCACGCCGATGGGGTACGCGGCGAAGCGGGCCCGGAACGTCTCCAGGTGCTGCTGCGCGAGCACGGTCGTGGGCACGAGGACGGCCACCTGGCGGCCGTCCTGGATGGCCTTGAAGGCGGCCCGCAGGGCGACCTCCGTCTTGCCGTAGCCGACGTCGCCCACGACGAGGCGATCCATCGGCTGCTCGGCCTCCATGTCCGCCTTGACCTCGGCCACGGCCCGCAGCTGGTCGGGCGTCTCCTCGTAGGGGAAGGCCGCCTCCAGCTCCTGCTGCCAGGGCGTGTCCGGCCCGAACGCGTGGCCGCGGGCGCTGGCACGGGCGCCGTACAGCTCCAGGAGCTCGCGCGCCAGGTCGGTCACGGCGCGCTTGACGCGCGCCTTGGTGCGCAGCCATTCCCCGCCCCCCAGGCGGCTCAGGACCGGCTGGTCGTCGCCGGCGTAGCGGCTGAGACGATCGATCTGCTCGACCGGCACCCACATCCGGTCGGTGCCCGCGAAGTGCAGCTCCAGGAAGTCCCGCTCCTCGTCACCGGCGCCCCCCGCCGAGCGGCGGACGAGGCCGGCGTACCGGGCCACGCCGTGGTCGATGTGGACGACCGCGTCCCCCGGCTGGAGGCGCTCGAGCAGATCGCGCGGGACGACCCGGCGGAGGGCCCGCGGCCGGCGGACCCGGACGGTACCGAAGAGTTCGCGGTCGGTCAGCACGACGAGCCCTTCGGGGCCGCCCTCGAAGCCGCCGTTCAGGCTGCGCTCGACGAGGGCCACGCCTCCCGGCGGCGGCGCCGATCCCAGCCCGACTACTGGGGCGGCGGTGACCCCGGCGTCCTCCAGCAGCTCGGCCAGGCGGGCCGACTGGTCGGAGGTCACGACGACGCGCTGGCCGTCGCGACGCCAGCGCTCGACCACTTCGCCGAGCCGGCCAAGTGGCGCCGGCGGCAGCGATGGCTCGCGCCACCCGAAGGGATTGCCGCCGGGCGGCGCACCCTCCGCGTCGCTCTCCCAGTGCAGCTCCAGCGTGCGGGCCTCATGGAGCGCCGCCCGCCAGACCCGGGGCTCCAGGTAGACGCTGGGCCAGGTCTTCGTCAGCTCGCGCGCCCCGACCAGGTCGGCGGCGCGCTCTGTCGCCTGGGCCCACAGGGTCTCCGTGGCGTGCTCCACGTCGGGCGGCTCGTCGAGGACCCAGATCGCGTCACTCACGTGGTCCAGGGCCGTGGCCGGGGCGAGGACGCCGCCCCACACCTCGGCCGCGTCGCCGGGATCGCCGGTGTCGACGAGATGTGCCAGATCGGCGGCCAGGCGATCTGGCAGAGCCCGGGCGGCCCGGCCCAGGCGCTCGCGCAGCCAGGCCTCGCGACCTTCGGGTGGCATGAGGAACTCGCTCGCGGGCAGGATCGTCACGTCCTGGACCGGACCCACGCCGCGCTGGTCGGCCGGGTCGAAGGCGCGCAGGGATCCCACCTCGTCGCCGAACCACTCGGCGCGCACCGGCAGCGGCGCGCCGGGCGGGTAGAGGTCGACGAGGCCGCCGCGCCGCGCGAACTCGCCCCGGCCACCGACCTCCACGACCGGCTCGTAGCCGAGCCGCACGAGCTCCGCCAGGAGGCGGTCCTGCGACACGCGGCGCCCGGCCGCCAGGTGCAGCGGATCGCGTGGCAAGTCGTCCGGCGACAGGGTCCGCTGGAAGAGCGCCTGGACGCTCGCCACGAGGACGCGCGGTACGCCTCCCGCCCAGGCCGCCAGGGCGGCCACCCGCGCGGCCGACTCGTCGCCGATGAGCCCCGAGCGTTCGTACGCCAGCGCCGATCGCGGCTCCAGCGTGACGACTGCGGCCGGGTCGCCGAACCACGCCTCCAGCTCCTCCACCACGCGGTCGGCGATCTCGGCGTCGCGGGCGATCCACAGGAGTCGCTCGCCCGTGGCCCGCGCGACCGCCGCCGCGACGAAGCTCTTCGCCCCGTGCGGCATCCCGGCATAGGTGACGTGGCGCAAGGCCGTCCCGACCCTCGCGCCCGGGCCGGACCGGCGGGCGAGACGAGCGGCCAGCGACTGGAGCGTGCCGCTGCCGGCGAGGAGATCGGTCAGGACGGCCAGGTCCGCCGAGCGGCGCGACGGGTGCAAGCGATCGCCGGCCCGCGCGGGATGACGCTTCGCCGACTCGAACGCTTCCGCCAGCCGCCGGTCGCGGCCGCTGCGGCCGCGCAGGCGCGTCGAGCTATCCGTCACGCGCCGGGCTCGCGCGGGACGGCGCCCCGGTCGCGCGGCAGGAGGCGGCGCCAGCCGGTCGTCGAGCGGCGGACGCGATCGGGCGCCAGGTCCGGCGCCTGTGCCTCGGCCGCTCCGGTCGCGGCGGCCGGGTCCTCCGTCGCCTGGGGCAGGTGCCAGGCGTTCCACTGGCTGGCGGCCCGTGCGGCGCCGTCGCGAGCCCAGGTTTCCACCGCATCCGCTGCAGCGTCGATGACCTGCGGCAGGGCCGCCCGTTCGGCGGCCTCGAAACGGCTGAGGACGTGATCGATGGCCCCGGCGTCCGGTTCGCCGATGCCGACGCGCAGACGGGCGAAACCCTGGCTGCCCAGCTCGCCGATGATCGACCGCAGCCCGTTGTGGCCGCCGGCGCTGCCCGCGGCGCGCAGGCGGAGCCGACCGAAGGGCAGGGCGAAGTCGTCGCACACCACGAGCAGCTGGTCGAGCGGCGCGTGCTCCCGAGCCAGGACCTTGCGGACGGCCAGGCCCGACTCGTTCATGAAGGTGAGCGGCTTGACGAGCGCCAGGTCCAGGTCGCGGTAGCGGCCCCACACGACCCGCGCCGCGTCCCGCTCGCGACCGCCGCCCCAGCCCGCCCGGTCGGCCAGCCGCTCCACGACCATCCAGCCGACGTTGTGGCGGGTGGCGGCGTACTGGCGGCCGGGATTGCCCAGGCCGACGACGATCTTCACGGAGCTCCCTCCCGGCGGGCACGCCGAACGGCCACGATCGCCGTCTGCCGGCGCGCGGCCCGTGGTGCCGATGGTAGACGGAAACACACGCGGCGGGACCATCGTCCGGGTGGCGGGCCATCCAGGTGCGCACGACGATAGCCGCCATGTCCGCCTTGCTGACCGGTGCCTGGCCGCTCCTGCGCCGCCGGCGTCCGCTGGCCGCGGCCGCCCTGTCGGCGACCATGGTGGCGATGCTCGCGGCCGCCGGCGCATGGGCCACCGGGTACGTTCCGCCGATCACGCGCCTCGCCGGAGCCGACCGGTACGCCACGTCCGCCGCCGTCGCCGCGACGTACGCCGCGCCGCAGGCGACGGTCTACGTGGCCAGCGGCGCGGGCTATGCGGACGCCCTGTCCGGGGCCCCACTGGCGGGCGCCCACGGCGCTCCCCTGCTGCTCGTGGCGCCCACGTCCATCCCCGCGGCGGTCCATGCCCAGCTGGTGCGCCTCCAGCCCACCTACATCGTGGTCCTGGGCGGCCCGAGCGTCGTCTCCGACGCCGTCATGACCCAGCTGCAGACCCTGACCACACCCGCCGGCGGCGCCAGCCGCCTCTACGGCAGCGACCGCTACGCCACGTCCGCGGCGGTGCTCGCGACCTACCCCACGCCCGCGACCACGACGCCGGTCATCTACCTCGTGGCCGGCACCGACTACCCCGACGGGCTCTCCGCGGCGGCCCTGGCCGGTCACCAGGGCGCCCCACTGGCGCTCGTGCAGCAGAACGCGATCCCGCCGCTCGTGCTGGCCCAGCTGCAACGCCTCAAACCCGCCTCCATCGTCGTCCTGGGCGGCCCGTCGGTCGTCTCGGACGCCGTCCTGTCACAGCTCAACGGTCTCACCACGCCGGCCGGCGGCGCCAGCCGCATCGCCGGTATCGACCGGTACCAGACCTCCGCCCTGATCTCGCAGGCCGGCTACCCCAGCCTGCCGCCTGCGTCGGTCGTGTACGTCGCGTCCGGCACCGGCTTCGCCGACGCCCTGTCCGGTGCACCGCTGGCGGCGAGGGACGGCGTGCCCCTGCTGCTCGTGGAGCCGACGGTCCTGCCGGCCTCGATCGGGACCGAGCTCACCCGTCTGGATGCGCGTTCGATGGTCGTGCTGGGCGGCGACGGCGCCGTCAGCGGCCGGGTCCTGCTGGCCATGAGCGACGACCTGGACCCGAACGCCCCGCTGCCCGGCGCGTGCTCCGTCTTCCCGTCGGACAACGTGTGGAACGTCCCCGTCGACGGCCTGCCGGTGGCCGCCGACTCGGCCAACATGATCGCCAAGATCGGCCTGGCCAGCCATCTCCACGCCGACTTCGACGCGATCGGGGACGGCATCCCCTACAACATCGTCTCGCCGACTACCCCGACGAGCACGGTCACGTTCGACTACAGCTCCGAGTCCGATCACGTGCCGTACCCCGTGCCGCCGTCTCCGGTCATCGAGGGCGGCAGCGACCGCCACCTCCTGATGGTCGATCCGGTGACCTGCCGGCTGTGGGAGCTGTACGCCGCCTCGCAGTCCGGCTCGACCTGGCACGCTGGCTCGGGGGCGACCTGGGACCTCACGTCGAACGCCCTGCGACATGACGGCTGGACGAGCGCCGACGCCGCCGGCCTGCCCATCTTCGCTGGCCTCGTCCGCTACGACGAGGTCGCTGCCGGCGCCATCCTGCACGCGCTGCGCTTCACGGCCCCCAGCACGTGCACCGGCTACATCTATCCCGCTCGCCACTTCGCAAGCCAGACGTCGTGCGGTCCGACCAGCGACCCGCCCATGGGCCTGCGGGTGCGCCTCAAGGCCTCGGTCGACATCTCCGGCTTCGGGCCGCAGGCGCAGGTCGTCCTCACCGCGCTCAAGACGTACGGCATGATCCTGGCCGACAACGGCTCGCCGTGGTACGTCAGCGGGGCACCCGACGTCCGCTGGAACGACGACGACCTGCACCAGCTCCAGACCCTCCACGGCAGCGACTTCGAGGTCGTGGACACCTCCGGCCTGGTCAACGGCCCATAGGCCTCAGGCGGTCGCCGCCAGCACGCTGACCGCCACGATCTCCACGACCAGGAAGACGGCGAACCGCACCAGCCAGGTGACGGGGCCACCGTCCGCGACGGCCAGCTGCCGCGGGGCGTAGACCAGCATGAGGTAGTACACGGCGGCGAACGGCACCATCACCACGAGCAGCTGGGGCAGGACGTGGGCGAGCTGCCCCATGTCCTGCCCCACGAGCGAATGCAGGTCGAACACGCCACCGACCTGCCCGATGAGGCCGTTGAACAGGCTGGCCGACACCAGCACGTACGGCGTCACGAGCACGCGTCGCACCGGTATCGCGACCGGCGGCGTGGCCGACGACAGCAGGAACGCCACCACGACCGCCGCGAAGGCCACGCCGAAGCCGGCCTCTGCCATCCCGAAGAGGTTCTGCGTCCCGATGACGGTGGCCAGCAGCAGGCCGCCCGTGAGCGGTCCGAGGGCGGCGAAGTCCGGTGCGCCGCGCCCGGCCGCCCCCGACGACATGGCCGGTCGCGTGGCCAGGCAGATCAGCGCACCGCCGACGGCGACGAGTTCCACCAGGCCGAGCAGCGGATCGTGGGCGTCCATGAGATCCAGCCCGCCGCTGTTCGTCTGGCTCGGGCCGTAGCCCAGTACCCGGAGGACGAGGGGCTGCAGGCCGACCCAGACGATCAGCACGAGGTCCTCCAGGCGCAGCGCCCCGCGCACGAGGCGGCTGACGCGGGACGCCCGGCCGGCGGCCGGCGGGAGGGTCGGCAGGGGGATGGCGCCGTGGGGGTCGGGGCGGCTCACCGGTCGCTCACGAGGTCCGGAATGGGCAGGCCCAGCAGGCGGCGCTCCAGGGCGCGCATGGCCTCGCCCTCCTGTGGATCGGCATGGTCCCAGCCGCACAGGTGCAGCGTCCCGTGGGTCACCAGCAGCCGCAGCTCGTCGGCGCCCATCCAGCGCCGGCGGCCGTCCTGACCACCACGGCCCTGCTCCGCCTGTGCCATCGCGCGCTCCACGGAGACGACGATCTCACCGAGCCAGCGCCGCGTGCGCGGCGGGAGGGCGAACGCCGCTCCATCTGCCGGCGATGTGATCTGGGCAGCACCCGGGTGCGGCGGGTAGGCGTCGGGCGGCAGGAGGGGGAAGGAGAGCACGTCGGTCGGGCCGCGGTGGCCCATGGCAGTGCGGTTCAGGCGCGCCAGCTCACGGTCGTCCGCCAGGATGAGGCCGATGACGGCGGGAGCCGGTGCACCCGCGGCCGACGCGGTCGCCGCGACGGTATCGGCCAGGCGCGCGGCGGAGATGGGCGGAAGCACCCCGGGCCGCACCGTGACGTCGATCCGCCACGGCGGTCGATACAGGCGGCGAGGCGGCTCGCCGCTCACCGTCGTGGCCGCTCAGGCGCCGCGACCACCACCGGCGGCCCGACGGGATTCGAGCTCCACGATCTTGTTCTGCGGATAGGCGATGCGCCGGTGGTACATGCCCAGCAGCTGCTGGACGAACGCCTCGCGGACGCGCTCCAGGTCGCGCAGCGTGAGGTCGCATTCGTCGAACTGGCCGTCCTGAAGGCGCTCCAGGATGATGCGGTCCACCATCGCCCGCACGGCCGGCTCGTCGTGACTGTCCAGCGACCGGACCGACGCCTCGACGGAATCGGCCAGCATCAGGATGGCGGCCTCACGGGTCTGCGGTCGCGGGCCGGAGTGGCGGAAGCGCAGCTCGTCGATGCCGGCGGCCGCCGCCTCGGCCTCGGGCGAGCCGGGCCGCAGGCCGGTCTCCTCCACCGCCTGCTGGCGGGCCTTGTCCAGGAAGAAGCTCATGAGCGCCGTCCCGTGGTGCTGCGGGATGAAGGCGATGAGCGCCTTGGGCAGGTGGTACTGGTAGGCCAGGTCGATGCCGTTGGCCACGTGGCTCTTGATGAGGGCCGCCGACTGGGCGGGCTCAAGGTCGTCGTGGATGTTCTCCCGGCCGGCCTGGTTCTCGATGAACGCGTTCGGGTCGCCGAGCTTGCCGATGTCGTGATAAAGGGCGGCCACCCGCACCACGAGCGGGTCGGCGTCGATGGCCTCGGCGGCTCGTTCGGCCAGATTGCCGACCATCAACGAGTGGTGATAGGTCCCCGGGGCGTCGAGCAACAGGCGGCGCAGCAAGGGCTGAGAGGGGTTGCCCAGCTCCAGCAGCTGGAAGGCCGTGGTGATGCCGAAGACGTTGCCGAGGCCGGCGAAGGTCCCCGCGGCGGCGACGGCCGACCCGCCCGCTCCGACGAAAGCGGCGCCCCACAGCTGGAGCGTGCCCGTCAGGTCGTGCTGGCCGAGCAGCCCGAAGATGGCCACCACCAGCACGTTGACCACGGCCATCACGATGGCCGCCTGGATGAACTGCTGGACCCGCTCCCCGCGGCGGACGGCGATGATGCCGGCCAGCCCGCCGAGGAGGGTGTAGACCCCCAACTCGACGGAGAAGACGACCACCGCCGCCATGACGGCCACGAGGGCGGTCAGGATCGTGGCCGTCCCCGCGTCGAGCAGGATGGCCGTGAGGATGCCGATCGCGGCAAGCGGCAGGAAGAAGGGCAGGATCGAGCGCGTCGCGGTCAGCTCCAGGCCGGCCGTCGCCGCGATCAGGAGCAGCCCCAGCAGGACAAGGGTGTTGGTGCGATGCCAGAGCTCCGGCCGGAAGCGCCAGAGCCACGCCAATAGCGTCCCGATCACGAGGATGGCCAGGATGAACCAGCCCCCCACCCGGTAGGTGTCCGTGGGCTGCCCGTTGACGCCCAGGGCATCGAGCTCCTCGACGTCGGCCGCGCTCAGGCGCGCTCCCTTGAGGACCACCAGCTCGCCCTTGGCGACGTGCACGACCACGGGCGGTACAGCGGCCGCTGCGGCATCCTGGGCGGCGGTCGTGGCCGCCTGGTCGTAGCCGGAGTCGGCGACCAGCAGCGGCGTGAGGATCTCCGTGGCCAGGGCGCGCTGGTCGGCCGGCAGGCTGGTGGGAAGGCGCTGGCCCAGGGCGGCGCGCGCGGTGGGCAGCAGCGTGTCGCGGACCTCGACCGATTGCGCCTCCTCCAGGGTCGTGATCATCTGGCTGCGGAGGGCCGTCCAGGAGCTGGCGTCGAGGTCCAGCAGGGTGGTCCGGCTGGCAGCGCTGAGATCGGGCAGGGCCGCCGCGAGGGCGGCCTGGCGGGCATCGGCGGTGAGGTTGGCGCCGAAGGCGGCATCGATCGGGGCGACCTCGCGCTGCAGCGCCGCGACCTGCTGTGCCGCGAACGCCTGGCCGCTGGCCGGGGTGTAGTCGTACTGCGGGGCGACCGCGGCCCGGGCCGCCTGCTGCTGGGCCGCGGTCTGCAGGGCGCTGGTGTATTCGACCGCCCGTGGGGCGTACACATCGACCGGGGCGGGCTGGTCGACGGTGGCCTGGAACGCGGGCGACGGCAGCAGGTCGATCGACAGGATGGCCGTCACGATGGCCGCCAGGATCGCCCCGCTGACCACGAGGCGGACGGCATCGCGGCGGGTGAAGGCCGCCGCCCGGCTCACCCGGCGGGCGATCACGTGCCGTCCGATCCGTGGGCATGGCCGGCCAGGTCGCGCCGGGCCAGCGCCTGCGCCACCAGGCCGCTGACCACTCGGCCGTCGGCACGCCCGCGCATACGCGGGGCGAGGACGGCCATGACGCGGCCCAGATCACGGGCGGACGAGGCGCCGGTCTCGGCGATGGCGCTCTCCACAAGCGCGTCGAGCTGTCCCTCATCCAGCGGCTGGGGCATGAAGGTGCGGATGAGGTCGGCTTCTGCCTGCTCGCCGGCGGCCAGATCGAGGCGACCGGCTTTCGTGTACGCCTCGACCGACTCGCGGCGTTGCTTGACCTCGCGGGTCAGGACGGCCAGCTGCTCATCGTCAGTGAGGGGCCGCCGGGCGGCTTTCTCGGCGTTGTAGAGGGCGGCCGCGACCATGCGCAACGCGTCCCGGCGCGCCGCGTCGTGCTGACGCATGGCGTCGATGATCGAGCCCTGGATCTGGTCGTGAAGGGTCACCGTGGGGGCTCCTGAGGGGAGCCACGCCGCCCCCAGCGGGGCGGCGAGGCCTCTAGCCCTGGCGAGCGGCCTTCTTGCGCTTGGCTTCCTTGCGCTTGCGCTTCACGCTCGGCTTCTCGTAGTGCTCGCGGCGGCGTGCCTCAGCGAGGATGCCGCTCTGCTGGATCTTCTTGTTGAAGCGGCGCAGGGCGCTCTCGAAGGTCTCGTTCTCGCCGACTCGGACTTCGGCCAATGACGGTTCACCTCCCGCCGGCGGAGTTCGACCCAGTCACTGGATGGCCCGCTGCCGGGGTTCGGGCTCGTGACGACGCGCGGGCCTTCCGAGTGGGCAGCCCGGCGTCAGGGCCTGCGGAGTGTAGCCGCGGGTGCGGGGCCGGTCAATCGGGTGCCATGGAGCCGCGCGTGTGACGCGGTGGGTCGTCGATCAGCGCTTGCCGTCGCGGTTCGCCGCCAGGTGCGCCTTCCACTCGTCCGGCTGGCGCGGATCGGTGCCCACACTGCCTTCCCATCCGCAGATGCAGGTGACGTGGAGTTCCCGGTGGCGATACTCAGCGATGACGTGCTTGGGCGGCTCGAGCGCGGGCTTGGTGAGGCGGGCGGGGTTCAACGATGGGCTCCTGTGGCCTGGCCACGGACCCGCCTGCGGCTCCCGAAGGGTCGGCCGCACCACCTGTTGACGGTCCGGGGCGAGACGCAATGGTACCACGCCTGGCGGCTCCGGGCTCAGGTGCAGGGCTGCCCCAGGCCTCCTGCCGTCTGGTCGGACACCACCGCCGCGCCGCCCACCACCACGAGGCTGACGGGGTCGAGTGCACAGACCGCCGCATGCACGGTGGCCGGCAGCGCACCGCCGGACGGCGCGAGCAGCAGGTCGGTGTCCTGCAGCGCGGCCACCGGCGCCACCGAGAGCCCGTCGGCGAAGCCGGCCCCGGAGGCTACGTACAGGACCGACGGAGGGACGCTTCCCGGCGGGAACTGCCGGGCCAGGGCCGCCGCCGTCTCGTAGCGGTCGGCGCCGTAGATGGGGTCCGCCACGTCGAAGTAGTTCCGCAGGTACTCGACGACCGCGAACGCGATGACACTCGGCCCCCCGACGACCCAGATCTTGGTCGGCTGCAGATGCTGGAGCGCCGTGAAGACCTCAGGCGGGAAGGTGGTCTCCGTGCCGGGCACCAGGAGGAGAGGCCAGCCCATGCGCCCGGCGATCGGCGCGGCGCCCAGGGCATCGGGGAAGTTCAAGCCGCTGGCGATGAAGACACCGCCCACCCCGCTGCTGTACTCGCCGCTCCGCAGGGGGTCGGCGATCACGGCCGAGGTGTCGTAGCGGTCCACGCCGCCGAGCCGCGTCAGCTTGCTCGCGTCACCCCCGAGGTAGGTCGTGACCAGATGGTCGGCCACCGTCTTGGGGATGGCCCCGACCCCACCCAGGAGCGTGATATGGCTGGGAGCCAGCGCGGCCATGCGGGTGGAGATGACCGCAGGCAGCGGCCATGAGGGGGGGATCAGCAGGAGTGGGGCGTGGTCGCGACCGGCGAGCGGGGCACCCGAGAGGGCATCGGCGAAACCCGTCCCCGAGGCGAGGTAGACCGTGCCGCCCGGGGCGTAGCCGCCGAGCGCGGCGACCGCGGCCGACGTGGCGTAGCGGTCGGCGCCGGACACCCGCGTCGTGTCCGAAACGATGTGGTGGACGCCGCCGTCGATGTCCTCCACGTACAGCTCGCCCGCCGCGTCCTCGCCGAAGCCGGTCAGCGACAGGCCGGTCTGCAGCAGCGCCTCGGGCGTGGCCGGGCTGGTCGCCGTGACCGGCACGTCCCAGATGGTCCCGGAGCACAGGTCGCCGAAGAGGTAGCGGCCCACCAGGTCGGGCCACTCGGTGCCGCGGTAAACGAAGCCGCCGATGATGGCGCAGCCCTGCGTGTGGTTGTAGGCCAGCAACGGCCCCTCGTTGGGGACCGGCGCGCTGCAGTGGTGGAAGTTCTGGACGTGGAAGCCCTCGTAGTAGGGCCACCCGAAGTCGAGGCCCTTGCCCGGGCTGGCGCCGCCGACGTGGTCGACCTCCTCGTACGTGTCCTGCCCCACGTCGGCGATCCACATGTCGCCGGTCGCCGAGTCGAAGCTCCAGCGCCACGGGTTGCGCAGGCCCCAGGCCCATACTTCCTTGGCCCCGCCCGAGCCGCTGGCGAAGGGGTTGTCGGCGGGGATGCCATAGGCCTTGCCCGGCAGCGGTGATGCGCTGTGCACGTCGATGCGCAGGATCTTGCCCAGCAGCACGTTCGTGTTCTGGGCGTTGCCACAGCCGGGCCCGGGGTCGTCCGCCGCGCCACCGTCACCGGTGCCGATGTAGAGGTCGCCGTCGGACCCGAAGTTCAGCATCCCGCCGTTGTGGTTGGTGTTGACCGGGTGGGGGATGTCGATGATCGGCGTGGCGGCTGTGCCGGCGGTATCGGCCAACGCCGTGGCCGTCGTGAACGATGAAACCTGGAGGCTGCCGTCCGTGCGCGTGTACGAGACGTAGAACGTGTGGTCGGCGGCGAAGTCGGGATCGAAGGCGAGGCCGAGCAGGCCTTCCTCTTCACCCGCGTCGTTGAACCCGATACCGAGCGTGGCGAGGTCCAGGAACATGGTCGCCTGTTCGACACCGCCGTCGATGACCCTGATCGCGCCGGTCCGCTGGACCACGAAGAGGCGGCTGCTCGACCCGTCGCTGGTGACCAGCACCGGCTCGTCGTAGGTGCCCGACCCCGGCACCGCGACCAGCGAGAGGATGGGCTTGCCGGGCGGCGCGGCGACGGCCTCGGCAGTCGTGGGATGGACCATCGATGAGGCGCCCAGCGCGGTCAGGGCCAGGGCCAGGGCGGCGCCCGACGCGAGTGCCCGGCGCAGGATGAGCGAGGCGCCGACGAGCCGCATGCCATCTCCCTGGGATCGCCGGGACGACTGCCCGGAGGTTGCGGTGGACCCTACCATGCCGGAGCGACCGCTGGCCCGGAAGATGGTCCCCCGACACCCCGGGACCCTCGGTGTCGCCGCGCAACAAGTTGCGAACCCTTGAGTACCGCGGCCTCGCCGACGGTGGTAGGGTGCGCCGGTCATCATCGGCCCGCCGGGCGGCACGCTCCGGCGATATCACCGTCGGGAGTCGGGGCATGCCTGCGCGACGCTCGCCATTCCGCCAGCGCCTGATCGCGAGCGCCATGGTGCTCGCGATCGCGAGCGCCATGCTGGCGGGCGTCGCTGGGCCGGCCGCGGCGCCAGCGCTCGCCGCCACCCCCGTCACGCCGCCCGACCCCGGGCTCTTCGCCACCGGCAGCACCTCCGCGGAGCCACGCACCGTCAGCCCGGACGCGACGACGACCGCGGCGGACGGCTTCGTCGACACCGCCGTCTTCACCGGCCTGGACCACCCCACGGTCGTGCGGTTCGCTGCCAACGGCGTGGTCTTCGTGGCCGAAAAGGGGGGCCAGATCGTCGACTACACGAGCGTCGCCAGTGACACGCCCCACCTATTCGCCGACCTCTCGGCCGAAGTCGACGACTACTGGGACCGCGGACTGCTGGGGATGGCCCTCGCCCCGGATTTCCCGAGCGACCCGTCGGTGTACGTGATGTACACGTACGACCACGATCCGGTCCACGACCTGGGCAACCCTGACTGGGACGCGCCCGCCCAATGGAACGATGCCTGCCCGGGGACGCAGGTCCTGGATCCGCCGGCTCCGCCCTACTACACGGGCCCAGGCTCGACCACTGACGGCTGCCCCGCGCAGGGCCGCATCGCCCGGCTGACCGCGGCAAGCGACGGCAACGGCGGCTACGTCAGCACCGGCCCAGAGACGGTCCTGTTGACCGACGACTGCCAGCAGTTCCCCAGCCATTCGGTCGGCAACCTCGCCTTCGGGCCGGACGGGTATCTCTACGCGTCGATGGGCGAGGGCTCGAGCTTCTTGAATCCCGGTGCGGGCGGGGAGGACTACGGCCAGTACGGCGGCACGCAGGCCGACCAGGCCGGCCACGTCTACACGCCGGCCAACCCATGCGGCGACCCGACGACGGCGGTCGGGACGGCGCCCAGTGCCCCGACCGCGGAGGGTGGCGCGCTGCGCGCCCAGAGCGTCCGGCGCACGGACGGCCCCACGGTCCTCAATGGCACGCTGATGCGACTGCAGACGAACGGCGCGGGCGCACCCGGCAATCCCTACGCCGCAAGCCCTGATGCCAACGCGAAACGCATCCTCGCGTACGGCTTCCGCAACCCGTTCCGCTTCGCCTTCAAGCCCGGCAGCACCGATGTCTGGGTGGGCGACGTCGGCTACAACTCCTGGGAGGAGGTCGACAGGGTCAGCGTGCCCGATACGAAGACCACGGCCAACTACGGCTGGCCATGCGTCGAGG
Source organism: Candidatus Sulfotelmatobacter sp. (assembly GCA_035622975.1). Taxonomy (GTDB): domain Bacteria; phylum Chloroflexota; class Limnocylindria; order Limnocylindrales; family CSP1-4; genus DASPUH01. The sequence continues at coordinate 9,583 of DASPUH010000118.1, read as the reverse complement.
GCAACCAGCAGGACACGTACTACACCGACACGACGCTCGATCTCTGTTCGCCGCAGCCGACGAGCGTGGCGCCCTACACCGTCTACAACCACGGCGCCTGCGTGCCGTCCGGCAGCGCCTGCCACACCACGTCACCGAGCCCGCCCGGTCCGTGCGACTGGCAGGACGGGTCGGTCATCAGCGCCGTCGCCTTCTACGAAGGCGCGACCTACCCCTCGGCCTTCCATGGCGCCCTGTTCTTCGGTGACCACTCGCGGGACTGCATCTGGGCCATGCAACCCGGCGCCAACGGCCTCCCCGACCCGACGAAGATCGTGACGGTCCTGAGCGGCGCGGCCGGCGCCAACTGCATCGCCTGCCCGGTCGACCTCGAGGCCGGGCCGAACGGCGACATGTTCTATGTCGACCACGATGGCGGGCGGATCGATGAGATCAGCTACGGAGTCCCCGAGGCCGTCATCAGCTCGGATGTCACGTACGGTGCGGCACCCCTGACGGTCCATTTCGACGGCTCCGGGTCGGAGACGTCAGCCCCGCCGCTGACCTACAGCTGGGACCTCGACGGCGACGGCACCTTCGGCGACAGCACCTCGGCCACGCCGACCAAGGTCTACGCCGACGGGACGTACCACGTCCGCCTGCGGGTGACCGACGCGAACGGCGTCAGCAACACCAGCGCGCCGCTGACGATCGCCGCCGGCGACACCCCGCCGACCGCCAGCATCACCCTGATCGACGGCTCGCCGCCTCCCGCCCAGCCGACCCTTGACACGAACGGCGACCCGCCGCCGATCCAGCCGGCGGGCGTGCCGCCCTTCTACTCGGTCGGGCAGGACATCAGCTTCGCCGGCTCGGCCAGCGACAACGAGCAGGGCACGCTGCCCGCGGCGGCCCTCAGCTGGGACGTGCACATCTACCACTGTCCACAGGCCGGCTGTCACACGCACGAGCTGCAGTCGTTCGCCGGCGTCGCCTCGGGGCATTTCAGCGCGCCGCAACATGACTACCCATCGCTGCTCGAGATCACCCTGACGGCGACCGATGACCACGACCTCCAGGACACGACGACGGTCTACCTGTATCCCAAGGCGCACACCGTCACGCTCCAGAGCGATCCGACGGGACTCACCCTGAGCGGCGGCGATGTGAGCGCGCCGGCCCCGTTCGTGGACACGTTCATCGAGGGCAGCACGATCAGCCTGGTCGCGCCGCCGCTCCAGACGTCAGGCCCGACCCAGTATGGCTTCGTGGCCTGGTCCGACGGCGGCGCGGCTTCGCATAGCGTGGTGGTGCCGTCAGGCGACACGACCTACACGGCGCGGTACATCCCCGACGCGCGGCTGGCCGGACCCGATCGCTACGGCACGTCGGCCGCCGCCGCGGCCCAGTACCCGGCGCCCCAGGCCGTGGTCTACGTCGCGTCGGGTACCGAGTTCCCCGATGCGGCCGCTGCCGCGGCCCTCGCCGGCCAGCAGCACGCGCCGCTCCTGCTGGTCCAGCCGACCGCCATCCCGGCCGCCATCAGCACCCAGCTGACCCGACTGGCGCCCGCCCGGATCGTGGTCCTGGGCAGTTCAGGGGCCGTCTCGGAAGCGGTCTTCAACCAGCTCAAGGCATTCACGACGCCCGCCGCCGGCCAGGTCAGCCGGGCGGCCGGTCCCGACCGGTACGCGACCGCCGCGGGCCTCGCCGAGGCCGTTTTCCCCGGCCATGTGGACACGGTCGTGGTGGCCAACGGCCTGAACTTCCCCGACGCCGTGTCGGCCGCGCCGCTGGCCGCCCTCCTCGGCGCCCCGGTCCTGTACGTGCAGCCGACCGCCATCCCCAGCTTCGTCCGAGACGCGCTGGTCGACGTGCTGACGCCAACCCACATCGTGATCGTCGGCGGGGTCAGCGCCGTATCCGCCGCCGTGGCCACCGACCTGGGCGAGATCGCCGGTTCTACCCCCATACGGTACGGCGGGGCGGACCGGTATGCCACGGCCGAGCTCATCGCCGCCCAGGTGGCCGGGGGCTCGCATCCATCGGCGGTCTACGTGGCCAGCGGGGTGAACTATCCGGACGCCATCACTGGGGCATCGCTGGCCGCTTCGCTTGGTGACCCGGTGCTGCTGGCCATGCCGTCCACGCCGCTGCCGGCCTCCACGGCGGCCGGGATGGCAGCGATGAAGCCCGACGCGGTCGTCGTCATGGGCGGCAGCGGCGCTCTGTCCGACGCGGTCCTCGTGGCCCTCCCGGCCGCCAGCGCTCCCTAGGCCGGCGGGCCCGGCCCCTTGACGGTCGGGGTGGGCGGTCCGATGCTGGCTGACCATGGCCGAGGGCTTCCCTGATCCGACCGGTTATCGGTCGCTGGTCGACCTGGCCGACCGCGCCCTGGACCGCGCTGGATCGGACGAGATCTTCGCCTTCGTCGGTGACGATGGGGCCCTGGTGGCCTGGTCGGGCACGGAGGTCCGACGGCGGTCCCTGGCGGCGGCGTGGCGGTTGCGGGCCCTGGGCCTGCGGCCCGGCGACCGGCTGCTGGTGTGGAGCCCGCCGGGACCCGAGGTGCCCATCCTCTACCTCGGCGCGCTGCGCGCGGGAGTCCTGGTCGTGCCGCTGGACCTGCGCATGGCGCCCCAGACGATCGAGCGGATCGTCCGCCTCGCCGACACCGGCTGGCTCGCGTTGGGGACTGGCCGCGACGCGCCCGACCCGCGTGACGTGGCCCTTGGCCATGTCCAGATCCGCGCGGTCGACTGGCTGACGGCCGCGCCCCCGACCCCTGGCACGGCGGCGGCGGCTGCTGCAACGCCGGCTCCCGCCACAACGCCGGCTCCCGCCACAACGCCGGCTCCCGCCGGCCCGCCCGACGTGCCGTTCCCGCCCGACTGGGAGGCACGTCTCGCCGGCTGGCCCGCGGCGACGCGCGAGACGCCGTTCCTGGTCGTCTTCACCTCGGGCACCACGGGCAACCCCAAGGGGGCCGTGGTGAGCCACGGCAACCTGCTCGCCACGGTCCAGGCCACCGACGCGGTGATCCCGCACCGCCACCACCGCATCGTCTCGCTCCTGCCGCTGTCGCACCTGTTCGGCGTTCTGGAGCTCTACTACGGGCTCCACGGCAGCGCCCCCATCCTGTACGTGCGATCGCGGAACCCGCGGGTCATCTTCGAGGCCATCCGGGCCCACCGGGTCACGACGATGGTCGTCGTGCCCCAGCTGCTGGACCTGTTCTGGGCGGCGCTTACGCGCGAAGTCGCCCGACTCGGCCGCACGTCCAGCTTCGAGCGGGCCCGCGGGCTCGGTCGCCACCTGCCGTACGCGGTCAGGCGCTGGCTCTTCCGCTCCGTCCACGCCCAGCTCGGCGGCGGGTTGACGCTGTTCATCTGCGCCGCCGCGTTCCTGCCGCCGGCCCTCCAGGAGGCCTGGGAGGACATCGGGGTGGTGGTGGTGCAGGGCTTCGGGTCGACCGAGTGCGGCTTCGCCACGGCCAACCATCCCGGCGACCATGACCTGGGGACCGTCGGCCGGCCCATGCCACCTGCTCGCGTGCGCATCGACCCCGGCGACGGCGAGGTCCAGGTCGCCGGCCCGACCGTCTTCCAGGGATACTGGCGCGACCCGGCGGCGACGGCCGCCGCCTTCACCGGGGACGGCTGGTATCGCACGGGAGATGTGGGCCACTGGAACGACCGGGGCAGCCTGGTCCTGTCGGGCCGCCTGAAGGACATGATCGCCCTGCCCAACGGCATGAAGGTCTATCCCGAGGACATCGAGAACGCCCTGCGCGTGGCCGGGCTGGGCGACACGGTGGTGCTGGAGACCGCACCAGGAAGGATCGAGGCCGTCGTCCTGCCGCCGGGTGCGCCGGCCATCGCGCTCGCGCCAGGCGCCCCGACGCCGCCCGTCCGGCCACGGTCGGCGGCGGAGGTGGCCACCCTGCGGGCGACCGTCGACCAGGCGGTCAAGGCCGCCAACACGTCGCTCGGGATGCACCAGCGGGTCGTGGCGTGGCGTTTCTGGCCCGAACCCGACTTCCCGCGCACCCACACGCTCAAGGTTCGCCGCGACGCCGTGCGCGCCTGGGTCCAGACGGATCCACCGCCCGCGCCGGCTACTTCGTGACCGGTACCGCCGTGCCGACCGCCGCCACCAGGTGCATGGCCGCCTGGGTGACCGCCGGGTCGCTCGCCCGCCCGGGCGACCACCAGGCGAAGACGACGTCTGCCCCGAGCGACGCCACAGAGAACTCGGCGTCCAGCGGATAGGTCGTCTGGCCGAAGCCGCTGCCCACGAACGTGGCGAGGGCGCCTGCGGCAGCGGCGGCGCCCGACGGCGCCGGGAAGTCGTAGATCAGGATATAGCCCTGGTCGGGGTCGGCCAGCTCGATGCGGTAGACCACCACGGGCGTCGTGGCGAAGACGCTCGGGACGGCCGGCTGCACGGGCTGGTTGACCGGACTTAGCTGGAAGCCGCCCGTGGCGAGGCTGCGGCGCAGCAGCGTCACGGTCGTCGCCTCGGCCGCCGTGAGGCCCGGCTCGGCGGGCACGACGACCACGCTGCCGCCCGGCGTGGTCGCCGGCGACGTCGTCGCGGGTGCCGCTCCGCAGCCGGCGCAGGCTGCGGCCAGGACGGCGGCCAGGATCCGCCCCGCTCGCCGGCCCGGGCGGGTGCCCGGCCGAGTCAGCCGGGCGGCCATTCGAATGGCCGCCCACCCATCAGGTGCCAGTGCAGGTGGTCGACCGTCTGGCCACCCCACGGGCCGACGTTGGTGACGAGCCGGTAGCCGGTCTCCGCGAGCCCGGCGTCACGGGCCAGCATCGCCGCGACCGCCATGAGGCGGCCGACGAGCGGGGCATCCGCCTCGGTGAGGGCCGCCGCCGAGGGGATGTGGCGGCGCGGCACGAGCAGCACGTGGGTCGGCGCCCGCGGGGCGACGTCATGGAAGACGATCACCAGGTCGTCCTCGTGGACACGCCGGGACGGGATCTCCCCGGCCACGATGCGGCAGAAGAGGCAGGCCGGGTCGGTCGGTCCGGGCGCGTCAGGAGGTGCTCCAGCCACCCGAGCAGGCTACCAGAGCCGGCCGTCAGGCCGGCCGCTCCACCTCCAGCGTGACCCACTCCCCTTCGGTCAGCCGGCCCGTGGGGCGGAGGCCGGCTGCTCGCAAGGCGCGGCGCACGTCGCGCTCGCGATCGGCGAAGATACCGCCCGCCACGAGCCGGCCGCCCGGGCGCATGGCCTCGCGCAGGGGCTCCGAGAGGGCGATCAGCAGCGATCCGATGAGGTTGGCGAGGACCACGTCGTACGGGCCGTCCGGCACGGGCAACGAGCCCAGACGCGCCCGGACCCGCCGGGCGCATCGGTTGCGACGGGCGTTGCGCCGGGTAGCTTCGACGGCCAGCGGGTCGGTGTCGAGTCCCAGCACCCGGCGGGCGCCGAATCCGGCCGCGGCCAGAGCCAGGATGCCTGATCCGCACCCCACGTCGAGGACGCGCGCCCCGTCAAGCGACCCGGCCTCGGCGAGGCGTTCGACACCCTCCAGGCAGAGCCGCGTCGTGGGGTGGAGACCCGTGCCGAATGCTTGTCCCGGATCCAGCGCCAGCACGACGTCCCCTGGGCGTCGACGGTGGCGGCGCCAGGCCGGGCGGATGACGATGCGGCGGCCGATCCGCAGCAGCGGGAAGTGCTGCTTCCAGGACGCAGCCCAGTCGGTCGGCGCGAAGGCGCGACGCTGCAGTTCCCCGATCGGCCCCAGGCCGAACGCTTGCAGATGGCCCAGGGCCGTCTCGGTCCTCGTGACGGCTGCCTCGGTCGCGGTCGCGTCCCCGGCGTCGAGGTACGCCCGCACAACGGCCGGCCGGGTCGGGTCCAGGCGCGCCCCCAGACCCTCGTCGGTCGACACGAAGGCAGCCTCCACGGTGATGCCCGTGGCGACCCGCGCGAAGATCTCGCTGACCGCCTCGACCGCCTCGCTGCCAACGGTCGCCGACAGCTCGAGCCAGCCGCCGACCGGCCGGTCCATCAGCCCGGCCGACCCATCAGCCCAGGCGGCCCTTGACCTTGCCGAGTAGCCCTTCCGCCTTGAGGTCCACGGCCTCGCCGGCCTCCGTGGCGAACTCGGCCAGCAGCTCGCGCTGCCGCCGCGTCAGGCGGGTCGGCACGCGCACGTCGACGAGCACATGCAGGTCGCCGCGAGCACCGGCCCGCCGGAGGTGGGGCACGCCCCGGCCGCGGAGCCGGATCTCCGTGCCCGACTGGGTCCCCGGCTTGATCTCCACGGTCTCCTCGCCATCGGCCGTGGGCACGACGAGGCTGGCCCCCAGAGCGGCCTGGGTGATGGAGACCTCGAGCGGCACGAAGAGCTCCGTGCCCTCCCGTCGCAGGCGCGGATGGGCCGCCACGTGGACGACGACGTACAGGTTGCCCGCCGGGCCGCCGCGCGGGCCGGCCTCGCCTTCACCCGACAGGCGGATCTGGTGACCGTCGTCGATCCCCGCCGGGACCGTCACCCGCAGGGTCCGCTTGCCTTCCACGCGTCCTTCGCCTCGGCACGTCGGGCAGGCCTTCTCGATGAGGCTGCCTCGTCCGCCGCAACGAGGGCACGGGCCGGCCGTCACCATCTGGCCGAGCATCGTCTGGCGCACGCTGCGGACTTCGCCGCTCCCGCCGCACTGCGGGCAGGTGACGGGGCTCGTGCCGGCTTCGGCGCCGCTCCCGCGGCACGTCTCGCAGCGCACCGGGGCGTGGTACTCGATCTCCTTCTCGGTCCCGTGGACGGCCTCGGCGAAGGTCAGGCGCAGGTCGTAGCGCAGGTCGGCCCCGGCCACGGCTCGACCGCGCCGCGTGGCACCAGGGGCGGTCCCGCCGAAGAAGGCATCGAACAGGTCGCCGAAACCCTGGAAGCCGCCGAACCCGCCAAAGCCCTCCGTGCCGTTGCCGAGGCCGGCCCGCCCGAAGAGATCGTAGGCCTGCCGGCGCTGGGGATCGGACAGGACCTGGTACGCCTCGTTGATCTCCTTGAACTGCTCGGCCGCCTCGGGCGTCGTGTTGACGTCCGGGTGCCAGCGCTGCGCCAGCCGGCGGAAAGCCTTCTTCAGCTCCTCGTCTGTCGCGCTGCGGGACACGCCGAGGATCTCGTAGTAGTCGCGCTGGGTGGTGGCCATGGGGAGCCGAGTATAGGGAACCGTCGCGCGCGACCGGGCGAAGGGCGCCTGGGTACCATCCCGTGGTGCCCGACACCCCCCTGCTCAGCGGTGCCGTCGCGCGCCGGTACCTGGCCCTGCACCATCTCCTGGCCCCGCCGCGCGGCGTCGAGGGCGGCCCGGAGGGCGTGATGGCGGTGATCGACCGCCTCGGGTCCGTCCAGTTCGACCCGCTGGGCGTGGCCGGTCGCAACCACGACCTGGTGCTGCACGCGCGCGTGGCGGGCTACCGGCCGGCCTGGACCGACGAGCTGCTGTACGAGCGGCGGGTGCTCTTCGAGGCCTACAACAAGTCGCTCTGCATCCTGCCGCTGGCCGAGCTGCCGTGGTACCGCATCGCGTGGGACCGGGCGCTGGAGCGACACGAAGGAGACGCCTTCGTCGCACACGCCGACCTGGCCCGCCACATCCTGGAGCGGATCCGGACGGAAGGACCGCTGAGCTCGCTGGACTTCGAGCGTGAGCCCATGGTCGATTGGTACTGGGGTCCCACCAATCGCGTGCGGGCCATCCTGGAGGCCCTCTGGGAGTCCGGCCGGCTCGGGCTGGCGCGCCGGGTCGGCAACCGGCGCTACTACGACCTCCCGGAGCGGCTCTTCCCGGCTCGCCTCCTGGAAGCGGCGCGCCCCACGGTGGACGAGCAGATGCGCCACAAGCTGCTCTCGCGGTACCGGGCGCACGGCCTGCTCGGCGACGGCGGCCCGGCCGAGATCTGGCTGGGCATCTGGGAGCACGCCGCGGGCGGCGGGCATGCCGGTGCCCCGCTTCGCGGCCGCCTGCGCCGCGACCTCGTCGAGTCCGGGGCGCTGCTGCCGGTGGCGATCGAAGGCGTGCGGGGAACCCGCTACGTGCCGGCCGAGGCTCGGCCAGAGCTGGAGCGGGCCGTGGGCGAGGTGGGCGCGGGTGAGCCGCCGGGTGGCGCTGAGCCAGGCGTCACGTTGCTGGCCCCGCTGGATCCGCTGTGCTGGGACCGGGACCTGTTGCGCTCGCTCTTCGGCTTCGACTACATCTGGGAGGTGTACGTCCCCGAGGCGCGCCGGCGCTGGGGCTACTACGTGCTCCCGCTGCTCTTCGGGGACCGGCTCGTCGGCCGCATCGAACCGCGCGTGGACCGGCGGGCGGGCACGGTGACGATCCTGCGCCTGTGGTGGGAGGAGGGCTTCGAGCCCCGCCGCGCGGAGGGATTCGTGCCCGCCATGAAGGCGGCGCTGGCCGACTACCTGGCCTTCGCCGAGGCCGACACGCTCGCCTGGAGCGACCAGGCTGTCCGCTGGGGCCGCCTCTTCTCCCCGCCGCGCCGCCGCCAAGCGCAGGGGAAAAGGAGCGCACCCCAATCGAACTGACCGCGGCGCGCCCGAGATCGTGCGGCACCGAACCGTCGCCGGCACGGCGACGGGCCCGCCCCCCTCGGCCTCGTCGGCCGATGGCTTGTTCGAGCCTTGGGCCCTCGTTCGACCCGATGACCCGGGCCGTGCTCGCTGCATGAGCACTGGGAACACACCGGGCAGCCCTAAGCCCGCCGTCGCCGTGGCTCGAGGCCTCCTCCCCGGGTCCACTGGGCTCCCACCGAGGTCGACTGAGCACGGGGGTCGACCGTCCTGAGCCTGGTCCGGGCTTGCAGACGGGCCATCCCAGAGGGGGCGGCCGCTTAAGCGGCTGGGAAGTGCGTGCAGCGACCATGCAGCGAGCATGGTCAAACGCAAGCGTCATGAGCTGGCTGCCGAGGCGGTTCGCCGGAACCGCGAGGTCCTGGCCCGACTGGGGGCGGAGGTGCGCGAGTCCCGTTCCCGGCGTGGGATGACGCAGGCGGAGCTGGGGCAGCGGATCGGTGTTGCGCGAGCCACCGTGGGCGCGATCGAGCGCGGGCTCGGTGGCGGTCACACGCTGGATGCCTGGCAGCGGATCGGGCTGGCCCTGGACCGACCCCTGCGGATCGAGCTGGCGCGAGACCCGCGCGAGGAGCCGGCCGATGCCGGGCACCTGGCGATCCAGGAGCTGGTGGTGCGGCTGGGGCGGGCGGCCGGGTACCGAGCGACCTTCGAGCTCCCGAGCCGTCCCTCGAATCCGAGCTCCTCGACCGATGTCGGCCTGCGGGACGACCGACTCCGTCGTCTGACCCTCGTCGAGTGCTGGAACACGGTCGGCGATGTCGGCGCGGGAGTCCGCTCCACCCTCCGCAAACAGGCCGACGCTGAAGGCGTCGCCGCTGTCATCGGCGGCGCGCGGCCGATACGCGCCTTGGAGGCCGCGGACGAGCCCGGGCCGCCCTATACGGTCGCCTCGGTGTGGGTCGTGCGTGCCACGCGGCGCAACCGGGAGCTGGTGGCCCGCTACCCGGAGTTGTTCGCCAGCCGTTTCCCGGGCTCCAGCCGCGCGTGGGTCGCTGCGCTCACGAC
>DASPUH010000117.1:0-23058 GCA_035622975.1 Candidatus Sulfotelmatobacter sp. | reverse complement strand
CCCGCCGAGCGCGTCGGGGAAGTTGAAGGCGTTGGCGATGTAGGCCACGTCCGCCGATCCGGGCACCGGGAAGGTGTGGGCACTGATCGCGGCCGCGGTCTGGAAGCGGGTCGGGCCGGACAAACGGGTGACGGCGGCCGGAGTGAGCAGGACCGCGTGGTGCACGGTCGCATCCGCGTTGCTCGCCACGCCGGTGATCTGGCCGGAGTCGTTGATGGCGTTGGCGCCGGTGAGCTTCCAGCCCGCCGGTAGGTCCAGGACCCGCGTGTTGAGATCGATCGCGCTGCCGGCGCCCGGCCAGACGAAGGCTCGGGTGCCAGTGGAGATGCCGTGCTGGCCCACGACCCAGTCGGCATCGTTGATGCCGTTGGCCGAGTCACCACTCGGCCCGGTCGGTACGGAGATCACATGCATGGAGCCGTCCCAGTAGAACGCGCCGTCGACCGTGCCCTCCGTCCAGCCCACGACGTGGCCGGCGGCGTTGATCGCCGTGGCCACGCTCGTGTCGCCAGCCTTGTCACCGGGTGTCCCAAGGTCGGTCACGGTCCCGGCATCGAACAGGTACGCGTGCATCGAGCCCCCCGTCTCGCCGCCCCCGACGACCTCGCCCGAGTCGTTGATCGCAAGCGCATTAACAAGGGTCATCGTCGTGGCGCCGCCGGTGACTTCCGTATTGAGGTCGACGAGCGGTCCCCCATCGTCGACGAACGCCACAAGGTCGGGCGTCTGCATCGACCCCACGACGTCCCCGTCGGCGTTGATCCCGTTGGCCCAGCTCGGCGTGCCGCCGCTGATGTCCGTGATGGTCGTGCCGGTCCAGGTCACCGCGAACAGCCCGCCCGCACCAGCCGAGCTGCCGGCGACCTCACCGTCGTCGTTGATGGCCAGGCCGGCGCTCACATCTCCGACGTTGAGCACGCCGAGCCCGGTCAGCGTGCCGTCGTGGTAGCGGAAGGCTTGTCCGACGGAGTCGTCGTCGTTGTGGGACTCGCCGGTCACGTCGCCGTCCGCGTTGATGGCCTGTCCCTCCGACAGGGTATCGCCACTGAGCGTGCCCAGATCCGTCACGTGGTACATCGGCACATGTGGCGCGGCCACGACGACAGACGGTTCGGACACGGATGGCAGCGCGGTCTGTGCCCTGCCCTGCACCCCACCCACCGCCAGGAGCATGCCGACCATCACGCCCGCGACGACCCGACGAGTCATGACAACCGATCGTCTCGACACGGCCTCTCCCTCCACTGAACCCACCGGCTCGTTGAAGCGTACTCCGTGGGCCACCTGGCTTCACGGCGACTCCCGCCCCCGAGACCGTCCGGACGTGTACTAACTGTCATCGGTCACGGACCTCCGTACCAACCTCCACACGCTGGGGCACGCCTAGACTGCCGCCGATGAGCCGCCCCACGCACACCTGGGATGAAGAGGTGGAACTCGTCATCGGCCGCTTCATCGGGGCGCCGCTCACGGGGGTCCAGCGGCTCCTGCTGCGCGCAGTCCTGGTGCTGGCCATGGCGCTCCTGGCACTCGTGGTCCTGCGCCTCATCCTGCCCGCGCTGGCCGGCGCCCTGGGCGTTGTGGCGATAGTGGGTCCGCTACAGTGACGACGATGGCAGCGGTGGACGAGGCGGCCGGCAGCGGCCGGCCGATGCGTCCCGAAGCGGCGGCCGAGAGCGGGCCGACGATCGAAACCAGCGTCTGGTCGCCGGCCCGGCGCGCCCTGACGGTGGGCATGGTCCTGACGGTCACCCTGGTGGCCTTCGAGGCGCTCGCCGTCTCCACGATCATGCCCGTGGTCGCGCGCCAGCTGGGCGACGTGGCCCTCTACGGCTGGGCCTTCAGTGCCTTCTTCCTGGGGACGCTGGTGGGCATCGTGGTGGCCGGCCAGCAGATCGACCGCGGCGGCATGGTGCGCCCGTTCGCGGTGGGCCTCGGCCTGTTCGGGGTGGGGCTCATGATCGGCGGCTCGGCCCCGTCCATGCCGGTGCTCATCGGCGCGCGCCTCATCCAGGGCCTGGGCGGCGGCGCCATCCCGACGGTGACCTACGTGGCGATCGGGCGCGCCTACCCCGACGCCATCCGGCCCCGCATGTTCGCCATCCTGTCCACGGCCTGGGTGGTGCCGGGCCTGGCCGGGCCGGCGGCCGCCGCCTTCGTCGCCGAGGTCTTCGACTGGCGGTTCGTCTTCTTCGGCCTGCTGCCGTTCCTGGTCGTCTCGGCGATCCTGACCGTGCCCGCCCTGCGGCACGTGACGGGGCCGCCGGCCGACCCCGACGCGCGCTCCGCCCGGGGCCGGCTTGCCCCCGCGGTCGTCACCGCGCTGGCCGCCGGGGTACTGCTGGCGGGCCTCACGTCGGTCACGTGGTGGGGCCTGTTGCTCGCGCTGCCCGCGCTCGTGGTCGGCCTGGCGGCACTGGTCCGTCTCGTGCCGCCCGGCACCCTTCGCGCCGGTCGGGGGTTGCCGGCGACGATCGCCCTGCGTGGGATCATGACCTTCGGCTTCTTCGGCGCCGAAGCCTTCCTGCCCCTGGCCATCGTCCTCATCCGCGGCCAGACGCCGTTCTTCGCCGGGCTCGCCCTGACCTCCGCCACGATCACCTGGACGGCCGGCTCGTGGGTCCAGTCGCATGTCGTGCAGCAGTGGGGGGCGCGCGCCCTGATGGCGCTGGGCCTGGCCTGCGTCGCGGTGGGGATCGCGGTCACCGCCGCGGTCCTCCTCGACGCCACGCCCATCTTGGTGGCCATCGTCGGCTGGTCCGTGGCCGGCCTGGGCATGGGTCTCTGCTACCCGGTCGTGACGCTGACCGTCCTGCGCGAGGCCGAGCCCGGGCAGGAAGGAGCCGCCACGGCCAGCCTCCAGCTGCTCGACGTCCTGGGCAACGCCCTGGGCAGCGGTGCCGGCGGGGCGCTCGTGGCGGCCGGCCTGGCCCTGGCCTGGGATCCCCACGCGGCCCTGGCCATCGCCTTCAGCGGGGCGATCGCCGCTGTCCTGCTGGGCCTGTTCGTGTCGCGCCGGACGGTCGCCACCGTGGTCGCGACCTGACCGAGGTTCAACGGGGTTTGACAGCGCCGGGCGCCGGGCGCACAATAGATGGGACCTCGAGCGCCTAGACCGGTGTGAGCAGTCCATCCCGCTGTTCCCGGGCTCGTCGAGGATCCTCACCAACGACTCGCTCCGGGCACGTTCCCGTCGAGCCACATCACATCAGGCCCGCGGCCGCGGACACGATCCGCCGGCGCAGCCACCAACGCAAAGGACAGTCCTACTCATGATCTCGCGAAGCGCGAGCACCATCACCACCATCAGCCAGCGCGGCGCCGCCATGCGGCGCCAGCAGCGCGCCCGTCACGACGGCGATCGAAGCGCAGGGCTCAGCCTGTACTGCCGCACCAACGGCTGCACCACCTTCATGCGCCTCGACCCCGAGACGGCCGTCGCCACATGCCCGGTGTGCGGCGCGACCCGCCGCCTGGCGCACCGCGGACCGCTATCCTTGCCGCACTGATGCGGCGCTGATCGCCGCAGCCAGCGGCAGCCCGCCCCGTACCGCCGGAGTCTCCTTGTCGTTCGCCCAGCTCGGCCTGCCGGCCGAACTCCAGAGAGCCATCGACGAGGAGGGCTACGTCGACCCCACGCCCATCCAGGCCCGCGGCATCCCGCTCGTCCGCGAGGGCCGCGACCTCCTCGCCGCCGCCCAGACGGGCACGGGCAAGACGGCGGCGTTCGCCCTGCCCATCCTGGAGCGGCTGATGGCCACCGCCAACGCCAGCTTCTCGCCGGCCCGCCATCCGGTCCGCGCCCTGGTCCTCCTGCCCACGCGGGAGCTGTGCATGCAGGTCGAGGAGAGCTTCCGCACCTATGCCCGTCACCTGCCGCGGATCCACTCCACCGCGGTCTACGGCGGCGTCGACATCGAGCCGCAGACACGGGCCCTGCGCGGCGGGGTGGAGATCCTCGTGGCCACCCCCGGGCGCCTGCTGGACCACGTCGAGCAGCGCAACGTGAACCTGGGACAGGTCGAGGTCCTGGTCCTCGACGAAGCCGACCGGATGCTGGACATGGGCTTCCTGCCCGACATCCGCCGCATCCTCGCGCTGCTGCCGCCCAAGCGGCAGAACCTCCTGTTCTCGGCCACCTTCTCCGACGACATCCGGCGCCTGGCCGCGCAATGGCTGCACGACCCCGCCACCGTGGAGGTGGCCCCCCGCAACACGGCCGCCCAGTCGGTCCGCCAGCTCGTCATCCCGGTCGACCGCGACCGCAAGGAGGAGCTGCTGGCCCATCTCATCCGCCGCTACGACCTGCGCCAGGCCCTCATCTTCACCCGCACGAAGATCGCCGCGCGACGCCTGGCGAGTTGGCTGGAGCGGCAGGGCATCGCGGCCGAGGCGATCCACAGCGACCGCACCCAGGCCGAGCGGATCCGGGCTCTCGACGCGTTCAAGCGCGGCGAGGTCATCGCCCTGGTGGGGACCGACGTGGCGGCCCGCGGGCTCGACATCGAGGACCTGCCCCACGTCGTCAACTTCGAGCTGCCGTTCGACCCGCAGGACTACATCCACCGCATCGGCCGGACCGGGCGGGCAGGCATGACCGGCGACGCCATCTCGCTGGTGTGCATGGACGAGGCCGAGCTGCTGCGGGGCGTCCAGCGCCTCCTCAAGCGGGCCATCCCCTGGCGCGTCGAGGAGGGCTTCGTGCCCGACCGGGATGAGGTACCGCGGCCGCTCCGCGGTCCCGGCTCGGCCGGCGGCCGCACGGGCGGAGGCGCACCACGTGCCCCGCGTGCCGCCACGCCTAACCGGCCGCGGGTCGCCCCGGACGCGCGGCGTCGCGCCGGCTGAACCTGGGCGGCGCCTCTGCCGCCCCTTTCCGCGCACCTTCAGGACTCCTTCAGCAGACCCTTCGATAGTGGATGCGGCGCGCGCGCTGGATCCCCCGCCGGCGCGGCGCGCCTCCAAGCCTTGTCTCGAGGTCATCCATGCGCCTGAAGATCATCGCCGCGGTCCTCCTCCTGGTGATCGGCCTCGGCGCCGTCGGCTTCGTCATCGTCGGTCCGAGCCTCGGCGGGGGCTCCAGCAGCACGCTTCTCACGGCGCAGGCCACGATGACCAACGTCGTCGACCAGGTCGTGGCGACCGGCAGCCTGGCGCCCGCCACCGTCTACGGCCTGGCCTTCGGCCAGGTGCCGACGCTCGTGTCCGGCTCGAGCAGCTCGAGCAGTTCGAGCAGCTCCAGCAGCTCGAGCGGGTCGGGCAACGTCACCTGGCCGGTCAAGACGGTCAGCGTCGTCGTCGGCCAGGCCGTCAAGCAGGGTGACGTGCTGGCGACGGCCGACGACGTCGACGCGACCCCCCAGCTCGCGGCGGCCCAGGCCAACCTCGCCGCTGCCGAGGCCAAGCTGGCCACGGACCAGGCCGGCGCCACCGCCGCCGACAAGGCCGCGGCCCAGCTCTCGATCACCCAGGCGGAGCAGCAGCTCAGCAACGCCCGCACGAACTACGAGGACACCGTGGCCAAGAACACGCTCTCCGTCGCGGCCGCCCAGGCGAACGTGACGAAGGCGAAGGCCCAGCTCACGACGGACGAGGCCGCCAGTGCCCCCGCAAACGTCATCGCTGCGGACCAGGCGGCCATCACCAGCGCCGAGCAGCAGCTGGCGAGCACCCAGCAGCAGGCCACGCAGGCGGCCCACCAGGCGTCGCAGCAGATCGCCAGTGCCGAACTGTCGGTGACCTCCGCGCAGGATGGCTACACGTCCAAGGTGGCGCCCGCCCCGGCCGCCACGATCGCCGCCGACCAGGCGCAGGTCGCCACCGCCCAGGTGAGCGTGGACTCGGCCAAGACGGTCGTCGACAACGCGACGCTCGTGGCGCCGGCTGACGGCACCGTCGCGACCGTCAACGTGGTGGCCGGGTTCAACGCCCCGTCGGGCACCGCCATCACGCTGCAGACCGGCGGGATGATCGCGTCGGGCTCGTTCCCCGAGGCCGACATCGACTCCCTCCAGGTCGGCCAGGCGGCGTCCGTGACGGTGAGCGCGGTCGGCAAGACCCTTTCGGGCAAGGTCACCAGCATCTCGCCGTCGGCCGCCACAGGCGGCTCGTCGTCGGTCGTCACGTACGCCGTGCAGGTCACCCTCGACAGCACCGACGCCACCCTGCGCTCAGGCATGTCGGCGAGCATCTCGGTGACCACGGCGTCGGCCAGCGATGTCCTGGCTATCCCGGCCATCGCCCTCAACGGGACGAGCGGCGACTACTCGGTCAACGTCGTCGCCAGCGACGGTTCGGTCTCGGCCGTCCCGGTCCAGGTCGGCCTGGTCACGACCTCGCTGGCCCAGATCACGAGCGGCCTGACGGCCGGCGACCGGGTCGAGACCGGCACCGCGACGACCCGCACCGGGACCACGACCACCGGCGGCGGCCTGGGTGGTGGCGGCACGTTCACCCGCGGCGCCGGGGGCGGCGGGGTCTTCATCCCGTGATCACGCCGCTGCTCGACCTGCAGGGCGTATCGCGCGTCTACGAGACGGGCCGCATCTCGGTCACCGCCCTGCAGGACGTCAACCTGATGGTCACGCACGGCGAGTTCCTGGCCATCGTGGGGCCGTCCGGCTCAGGCAAGTCGACCCTGATGAACATCCTGGGCTGCCTCGACCGCCCGACCACGGGGATCTACCGCCTGGAGGGCCATCCCGTCGAGGAACTCTCCGACGACCAGCTGGCCGAGGTCCGCAGCCGGGCCATCGGCTTCGTCTTCCAGTCGTACAACCTCCTGCCGCGCACGAGCGCCCTCGAGAACGTCGCCACCCCCCTCCTCTACCAGGGCGTCTCGCGCCGCGACCGCCTCGCGCGCGCCCGCGAGGCCCTGGACCGCCTCGGCCTGGGCGACCGCATCGACCACGAGCCGAGCGAGCTCTCGGGCGGCCAGCAGCAGCGGGTGGCCATCGCTCGTGCCCTGGTGACCCAGCCGCGCCTGCTCCTCGCCGACGAGCCGACGGGCAACCTCGACAGCGCCTCGGGCGCGGAGGTCATGGCGCTCCTGCACGACCTTCACCGGGCCGGCATGACGGTCATCCTCATCACCCACGACACGGACGTGGCCGCCGCGGCCTCACGGCAGGTCCACGTGCGGGACGGCAGGCTCCTCCATTGAACCTGCTCGAACTGGTCCACCTGGCCCTCTCGCGCCTCGGCTCCAGCCGCCTCCGAGCGTTCCTGACGATGCTCGGCGTCATCATCGGCGTCGCTTCGGTGGTCGCCCTGGTGAGCGCCGGCCAGGGCGCCACGAGCGGCATCACCAGCCGCTTGCAGGGCCTTGGCACGAACCTGCTGACGGTCACGCCGGGCTCGAGTTTCACTGGCTTCACCCGCGGTGCGGCCGGCTCGGCGACGACCCTTACGGTCGCCGACGCGACCGCCATCGGCGGCCTCGACGGCGTGGCCGCCTACGCGCCGCAGGTGAGCACCCAGGGCCTCGTCGTGGCCGGCACGACGAACACCACCACCTCGATCGTCGGGACCACGTCGGCCTACGCCTCGGTCAACGCCTTCGACATCTGGCAGGGGCGCTTCCTGACCGACGCCAGCAACGACTACGACCTGCGCGAGGCCGTCCTGGGGGGCACGACGGCCGATGACCTGGGCCTTGGCGCGAGCTCTATCGGCTCAACCATCACCATCGACGGCCTGCCCTTCCAGGTCGTGGGCATCCTCCAGACCAAGGGCAGCGCCGGCCCCACCAGCCAGGACGATCAGGTGCTGATCCCGCTGACCACCGCACAGCACCACTTCGTCAGCGGCACCAGCGTCCGGTCGATCAGCCTGAGCGTCGCCACCGCCGACCAGATCGACGCCGTCAAGGCCTCGATCACGACGACCCTCGACGAGCGCCACGGCATCTCCTCGAGCGGCACCCCCGACTTCAACATCACCGACCAGTCGCAGCTGCTGAGCACGGTCAACTCCGTCAGCGGCCTGCTCACCGTCCTGCTCGGCGGGATCGCCTCGATCTCGCTGATCGTCGGCGGCATCGGGATCATGAACATCATGCTGGTCTCGGTCCGCGAACGGACCCGCGAGATCGGCATCCGCAAGGCCATCGGCGCGCGGAGCCGGGACATCCTGGCCCAATTCCTCGTGGAAGCCCTTGTCATCTCACTGCTCGGCGGCCTGATCGGGATCGTGGCCGGCGTGGTCGCCTCGGCGGTCATCGGCCAGGTGGCCGGCTGGGGCTTCGCCTTCAATCCACTCACCGTCGTGGTGGCCGTCGCCTTCAGCCTCGTGGTCGGCGTCGTGTTCGGCGTCTGGCCAGCCCGTCAGGCAGCTCGCCTTGACCCCATCGTCGCGCTTCGTTACGAGTAAGGAGACCCGTCCGTGACCGATCCACTCGCACCTCGACCGACCGAGCCACCGCCGCCCCCGGCCCCGACGTGGCAGCCGCCCGCTCCAGCGGCGGCCCCGCTGGTCCTGCCGACGGTCAAGCCGAAGGCGGCCGCCAGCCGGCTGGGGACCTATCTCCTGGGCGTGGCCGTCCTGGTCGCAGCCGCGGGCGTCGCCTTCGCCGCCGGCCGCGTCACGGCGCCGGCCGCCGCGGCTGGCCGCACCGGCACCAACGGCAACTTCCCCCGCGGCAGCTTCGGCGCGGGCCTGGGGGCAGGGGCCTCGTTCGCCCCCGGCGGTTTCGGCGGTGGCGCCGCCCTGGGGGCCGGCGGCGTCAGCCTCAAGGGCACGGTCACCGCCATCGACAGCACGACCATGACCCTCCAGCTGGCCAGCGGCCAGACGATCACGATCGACCTGCCCAGCACGACCACCTACCACACGGCGACGACGGCGGACGCGAGCGCGGTGACGACCGGCAGCTCGGTCGTCGTCGACGTCACCGGCTTCGGCGGACGTGCCTTCGGCGGCGGGGCGCGCAGCAGCGCCGCACCGGACGCCTCGAGCGCGGCCTCCATCACGGCCAGCGACGTGACCGTGGAGACCCCGTAGCGCCGCACGGAGGCGCACACTCCTGCCATGCACCTGCTCGTCGTCGAGGATGACCCGCGGCTCGGCCGCCTCCTGCTGCGCCTGCTTCGCGAGGACCGCCACGTGGTCGAGCTGGCCACGACGGCCGAGAGTGCTCTTGACGTGGTCGCCGGCGGCTCGCTGCTGGAGGCGGTCATCCTCGACGTCGGCCTGCCCGACCGGTCCGGCTTCGAGGTGGCCCGTGAGCTGCGCCGGGACGGCTCGAACGTGCCCATCATCATGCTCACCGCGCGTGATGCCATCAACGACCGGGTCCGCGGCCTCGACGCGGGCGCGGACGACTACCTCGTCAAGCCCTTCGCCTACGAGGAGCTCTCGGCGCGCCTGCGTGCCCTCACACGGCGCGCGGAGGGGGCGGCCCGGCCCGCCCCGGTCCTGCGCAGCGGGCCGATCGCCCTGGACGAGCACAAGCGCCTGGTGACGGTCGCCGAGCATCCCGTGTCGCTGACGCCACGGGCGTTCGCGCTTCTGGAGTGCTTTCTGCGCCACCCCGGCCAGGTGCTGACGCGCGACAACCTGCTCGACGCGGCGTGGCCGGCCGGCGTGGCGGTCACGCCGAACACGGTCGACGCGTACGTCCACCTGCTCCGCGAGCGGCTCGGCCCGCAGGCCGGGGCCCGCATCCAGACCGAACGCGGTGTGGGTTACCGCCTGCTGGAGGCCTAGGTGACAGGCGGCCTCGACCAGGACGGCGATGCGCGCCTGCTCCGCCGCGTCCGGCTCCGCCTGGTCGCGTGGAGCGGGGCCATCACCCTGGCCATCGTCGTCATCCTGGGGGTCGCCGTCTACCTCACCGTGGACCAGGCCCTCTCCGCCGCCGGGCACGATCAGCTCCAGGGCCGCACCAGCGCCATCGCGCCGCTGATCCAGAATGCCGGGCAGCGACCGGGGGACCTGGGTACCCGTTTCCTGGGCTTTGCCACCGGCGGGTCCAGCTCGGGCACCTACGCCATCGTGATCGGGCCCGACGGCACCGTCATCGGGCCGTCCGGCGAGGCCGCGTTCCCCGGCCTGCCGGTGAGCGCGGCGGTGGCCGCGGCGCGCGGCGGCACGGCCGACTACGAGGAGCTGACGCTCGGCGTACCGATCCGCATGCTCACCACCCCCGTCACGACGAGCCTGGGCCAGACCTACGTCGTGCAGGTCATCGCCGACCGGCGTGGTGATGTCAACACCATGCAGGTCCTCCTGATCGTGCTGGTCGGCGGCGGGCTGCTCGCGGTGGCCCTGTCACTGGCCGGTGGGGCCGTGTACGCCCAGCGTGCCCTGGTGCCGATCCGCGAATCGCTGCGCCGCCAGCGGGAGTTCGCGGCCGACGCGAGCCACGAGCTGCGCACGCCACTGGCAGTCGTGCGGGGCAATCTCGAGCACCTCCAGCGGCACCCGGACCAGACGGTCGCCTCGCTCCACGAGTCGGTCGACGACGCGCGCGCGACCGTGGACCACATGACCGACCTCGTGGAGTCGCTCCTGCTGCTGGCCCGAGCCGATTCGGGCGCGGTGGAGCTCGAGCGCATCCCGGTGGACCTGGCCGACGTGGCAGCCGCGGCGCTCGATAACCTCGGCGCGCTGGCCCGCGAGCGCGAGGTGCGTCTCGTCCTCGACGGCGCGCCCACCACCCTGGACGGCGACCCGGTCCGCCTGCGGCAGCTGGTGACGATCCTGGCCGACAACGCCATCCGCCACAGCCCGCCGGGCGCCGCCGTCCAGGTCGCCGTCGCCACCGCCGGCCGCCAGGCCGAGTTGACGGTCGACGACGCCGGGCCCGGGGTCCGCCCGGAGGATCGCCCGCACGTCTTCGAACGCTTCTGGCGGGCCGCCGACGCGCCGCCGGGCGGAACCGGGCTGGGGCTCGCCATCGCCGCGTGGATCGTGCGCCGCCACGGCGGCACGATCACGGTCGAGAACTCACCCGCCGAGGGCGCGCGATTCCACGTCAGCCTGCCGCTGGCGGATGGGGGGCGAGCCGCTCGCGACGACAGCCTCCAGGCGGAGTCGGGCAGGCCCGGCTGAGGTTCAGCCGCGGCGGAACGGTCCCCCGCGCTTGCGCTCGGCTGCGGGCGCCGGGCGGCGCAGGTTCATCTTGTGGAGGATGTCGTCGATCTCGGCGTGGTAGCGGGCACCCTCGCGGCGATCATCCAGCCACATGAGGTAGCCGGGGTCGACGCGGGCGATCTCGCCGAGGGACCAGCCCTTGAAACGGCCGAAGTCCAGGACGCTGCCGCTGGGTCGGCCAGGGGGCGGGCCGGCCGTGCCCTCCCACGAGGCGCCCTGACGGGTGCTGGCCCACGACCCGTCGGCCGGACGCTGCGGCGGAGGCGGCGAAGCAGCCGCCTCGCCGTTCCGCTTCGGCGAGCTTACGTGGCCATGCTCGCGGTCGTAGGCCGCGCGCCGGTCGGGGTCACGGATGATGTCGAACGCCGCGTTGATGGTGGCCATCTGGCGGGCCGCCTCCAGGTCGGGCGCGACATCAGGGTGGAAGCGGCGCGCCAGGGCTCGATAGGCCGCCTGGATGACCTCCTGGTCAGCCGTCGGATCCACCTGCAGGACGCGGTACGGCTCGATGCCGTCGTCCGTCTCGGCCATGGTCCTCCACCCTCTCGTCGCCTGTGTCGGCGCCGGCCAAGTCTACCGTCCGCACACCAGCCCCCCGGCCCCGCCCGCGCCAGAGGCCGCGGAAGGTCCCGTCCCGGACCGGTACGGCCGCGGGCTGCGACGCGCCCGGCCGACCTGCCACAGTTGCACCGATGCACCAAGAGCTCGGCGCGCCCCGCCTGGGCGGGGAAGCGTCCCGTCGCCTGCTCGGCCACGCTGTCGCGGTCGTGGCCATCGTGTTCGTGGGCTACTACGATCTGCTCGTCGCGGCGACCTCGGTGGGGCTCGACTCGCACGCCTACTGGGCGGCCTGGACGCACCCGCTCTACAGCATCCCGCCGGGGCACGTCGACGCGTTCCTCTATGCCCCGGTCGTCGCCGAGATCCTGTGGCCGCTGGGCCACCTGCCGGCCGACCTCTTCATCGGCCTGTGGGCCGCGGCCATGCTCGCCGTCTTCGCCTGGCTGCTGCGGCCGCTGCCGCCCGTGTGGTACCTCGTCGGCCTGCTGCTGTGCGTGCCGGAGGCCCTGGAGGGCAACATCAACGCCCTGCTGGCGCTGATGGTGGTGGTCGGGTTCCGCATGCCCGCGGCCTGGGCACTCGCGCTGCTCACGAAGGTCAGCACGGGGGTGGGGCTGCTGTGGTTCGTGGTCCGTGGCCGGTGGCGCGCCTGGCTGGCGGCGGCCGCCCTCGCCGCGGCCTTGGCGGCCGTCTCCTACGTGTGGTGGCCCGACCCATGGCAGGCATGGGTCGGGCTCCTCGTGTCCGGATCCGGGGGCGGCGACTGGTTCTTCCCTGCACGCCTCGTCGTCGCCATCGCCCTCGTGGTGTGGGGGGCACGCACCGATCGCCGCTGGACCGTGCCCGCGTGCCTGGTCCTCGCCTCACCGATCCTCTTCCTCAACACCCTCACGATCCTCGCCGCGATCCCGCGCCTGGCGGGGGGCCGTGGCGGGACGGGCCAGGGCGCAGAGTAGGCTTGACTGGTGCACGATCTTCGTCCCGCCATCCGGAGCGGCCTGGATGCGTGGCGCGCCTTCGGGGCCGACCGGTACCGGCGCTACCTGACGATCGGCGTGGGCGCGGCCGGCGTGAGCTCGCTCGCCGACGCCGCCCTGACCATCCCGCTGCTGCTCGTCCTGGGCGCCCCACCGGCGCTGGCGACCCTCATCGGCGTCCTGCCCATCGCCGGGTCGGCCGCCCAGCTGGCCGTGCCCCGGCTGCTGGAACGGACCGACGGCAACCTGCGCGGCGTGACGCTGGCGATCACGGCTGCCGGAGAGACGCGCGGGATCTGGCTGGCCCTCGTGACGCTGGGCGGCGCGGTCCACCTGGTCCCGACCGGCCTCGTCATCGGCCTCATCGGCGCGATCATGACGATCGCCGGGGCCGCCACCACGATCGGCGGCGCGAACCAGCTGGCATGGTACGGCGCGATCCTGCCCGAACCGGAACGGCGCTTCGTCGCCCCACGGGTCATGGGCGTCACGCTGGGCCTGGGAGCCGTGCTCCTCCTGCCCGCGGCCCTCCTGGTGCAGCTCCTGAGCCCCGTCACCGGCGTGCTGGTCTTCGCCCTGCTGTTCCTGCTCGGTGGCGCGGCCGGCCTCGTGGAGCTGGGGGCCCTGGCGCGCCTGCCCCGGCCCGGCCGCGTCCGGGTGCCCCGCCCGCCGGCCCATGCGGCGGCGTCGCCCGACCTGGGCCGCTTCGTCCGCGTCATCACCCTCGCCGCGTTCGGGGCCGGCTTCGGGCCCTACCTCTCCATCTATGCCATCAGCGTGCTCCATCAGCCGCCCAGCTTCGCCATCATCCTGACCGCGCTCGGCGCCGGCGCGTCGCTCGTGACGTCCACCATCGTCGGCGGCTGGCTGGGCCACGGTTCGTCTTCGCGCCTGCTGCGCGTCTCCTATCTCCTGCGCGGCGGCTCGATGCTGCTCGGGCTCCTGGCGTTCCCGGCCGACCCTCTGTCGGCCCTCGTCCTGTGCCTGGTGAGCATCGTCGTCTCGGCGGGTGCGGCGGCCGGCACCATCTCGGCCAACGAGCGGCTGCTGCGCCTCGTGGGGCGCGACGAACGGTTCGTGGCGCAGGGACGCTACGTGGCCGGCACCGCGGCCGGGACGACCGGCGGACAGCTCCTCAATGCCGGCTTGCTGGCGGTCGTACCGCTGGGCTACCTGCCCTTCGCCGCCCTGTTCCTCGTCTCCGGCGTGACCCGTTTCTTCGCCGCGTGGCGGGTCGATGTCTCGGCCAGCTGGTCGTCGGCGACGGCCGTCTGGCGGACGGATGACCTGGAGCAGGGTAAGGTGGGCCGGTGAGCCCCCGCGTCCCGGCGCTGGAACTGCTGCGTGGCCAGGGCCTGCTGCCCGACGGCCCGCTCCTGTTCGGGCAGCCCTTGCCCACGCCACGATCGGGCGTCTACGTCATCGAGTGGCCGACCGCGGAGCCCACGGTGCCGGTCGACCACAACCTCCTTCGCGAGTGGCTGGCCCACGTGCCGATGCTGCGCGTGGACGGCGCGCCGCCGACCCCGCACGAACTGGCTGCCCGCCTGGGCGCCTACTGGCTGCCCGACCAGACCGTGGTCTACATCGGCCGCGGCCGGTCGCTGCGCCGCCGCCTGGCCGACTACGCGGCGACCCCCCTCGGCGACGACGGGCCGCATCACGGCGGCCACTGGCTCAAGACGCTGCGCGGGTACACCCAGGCGCGCGTCTGGTGGGCCGAGACCGACGCGCCCGAGGAATACGAGGACGCCCTGCTGACGGCCTTCGGCGAGGCCATCGGCCGGCCCGGGGCACTGCCCTTTGCCAACCTGCGGTCGCTGGGCAGCGGCGCGCGCTCCCACGGCATCACCGGCGCCGCCAGGGCTGCCTCACCCGCAGCCTTGGCGACACCACCCGCGGCCGGATCCGGCGCGCGCCGCTCGGCGCCATCGTCGACGGTCACGCGCCGCCCGTCCCCGTCGCCGCGCCAGGGCACCGCCACCCCACGCCGCGCACCCGGCCCGCCGCACCACCATCGCCAGCCTCACCCGGTGGTCCTCACGGCAGAGGGCCACGAGCGGCTGCGCTCGGAGCTGGACGAACTGCACGCGACGCGACCGGACGTCATCGGGCGGGTCAAGGCGGCACGCGAGCTCGGCGACCTGCGCGAGAACGCCGAGTACCAGGCGGCCCGCGAGGAGCAGTCGTTCCTGGAGGGCCGTATCCAGCAGTTGCAGGCGACCCTGGATCGGGCCGTCGTCTCCGAGGTGCCGGCGGAGGATGGCCTCGCCCGCGTGGGTTCCACCGTCGAGGTCGTCGACGAGATCGAGGACTCGCCCGAGCCGGTCGCCTACACGCTGGTCGATCCGGCCGAAGCGCGCCTGTCCGAGGGCCGCCTCAGCTACCGCTCGCCCATCGGCGCGGCGCTCCTGGGCCGGCGCACCGGCGAGGTGGTCACCGTCACGACGCCGGCCGGACCGCGCACCTACCGGGTCATCGCCGTCCGCTGATCCGTCTACCCCCCGGCGACCCGCCCGGCGTGGCGGGCCAGGCGTGCCTCCAGCAGGGCCCGGACGGCCGGCCATTCCTGGACCGTGATCGAGTAGTACGCCGAGTCGCGCAGGCGTCCCTGACGCATGATCATGTGGTTGCGGAAGATGCCTTCGAAGGTCGCGCCGATGCCCAGGATGGCCGTTCGGGACTGGACGTTGAGGGCATCGGTCTTCAGTTCGACGCGGTTCGCCCGCAGGTGGTCGAAGGCGTGCGCCAGCATCAGCAGCTTGGCCTCCGAGTTCACCGCACTCCGCTGCCACGGCGGAGCGACGAATGTGTACCCGATCTCCAGGCGGTGGTTCAGCCGGTCGATGTTGAGGTATCGGCTGCCACCGACCACCCGTCCGGTGGCCCGTTCGAACGTGGTGAACGGCAGCTCCAGGCCCCGCTCGCGCGCCTCCATCGCTGCTGCGACGATGGCGGCCATACCCGCCGCGGTCGATCCGTCGAGGGGCATGTAGGTCCACATGGCGGGGTCCGCGCACGCGGCGGCGAGCGCCGCCACGTGCTCCGGCGCCATCGGCTCGAGGCGGACGTGGCGACCCTCCAGCGTGACCGGCGCCACGGGCATGGGCTCCGGGGGATACGTCAGATAGGGCTCCGCGACCGCCCGCCGCGTGCCGTTCGGGCCGCTCATGGGGTGCTGGTCGCCTGCAGCTGGGCCAGGGCGGCCAGCAGTTGCGCGTCACCCGACGCGGCCAGCTGCGACGCGCTCATGCCGGCCAGCGCGTCCGGCGTCACGATGGTCCCACCGGTCGGCAGGTCGACCTTCACGTCGGGCGTGATGCCGTCGGGGAAGATGTGCCGGCCCTTCGGCGTCAGCCACTCCTCCACGGCCAGCCGGAGGGCCGAGCCGTCGGGCAGCATGAACGTGTTGAGCACGGTGCCCGTCCCGAAGGACCGCACGCCCACGATCTTGGCCCGGCCCGCGTCCTGGAGGGCGCCGGCCACGATCTCGGCCGAACTGGCCGTGCCGTAGTCGATCAGCACGACCAGCGGCATCTGGGTGGCCACGCCGCCGGATACGACCGGCACCGTGATCTGCTGTCCCTGAGCCGTCTGGCGGATGTAGACCGTGCCGCTGGCCAGGAACTGGCTGGCGGACGTCACGGCCTCGTCGACGAGGCCGCCCGGATCCTCGCGCAGGTCCAGGATGACGCCCGTGGCGCCCGCCGCCTGGGCGGCCTGGAGGGCCGCTTTCAGCTGCGCGCCGGACTTGTCCGAGAACTGCGTGATGCTCACCAGGGCGTCCGTGCTGCCGGGCACCAAGTGCCAGGCGATGGCCGGCACCGTCACCACCGCGCGCGTGATGGTGACGTCCACGGGCGACCCCGAGCCGCTGTGGATGATGGTCAGCGTCACCTTGGTGCCTTCCGCGCCGCGGATGAGACTGGCCGCTGAGTCGACGCTCACGTTCTCCACGCTGTGGCCGTCCACGGCGATGATCTGGTCCTGTGCCCGCAGCCCGGCGGCCTGGGCCGGCGAGCCCTGGATGACCGACTGGACGATCAGCCCGCCGCCACTGCCCGAAGGCTGGCCCAGGAAGACGCCGATGCCCACGATCGTGCCGTTGAGGGCGTCCTGCTCGCTCTTGACGTCGTCGGGCGTCAGGAAGGTCGTGTGGCCCGGGTCGCCGAGGGCGTCCACCAGCCCGGTGATCGCGCCGTAGGTGATGGCCTGCTCATCGACCTTGGACTGGTCCACGTAGTGCTGGCGGATCAAGTCCACGGCCTGCCAGAAGAGGCCGAAATTCGCCGGCAGGTCCGGCGGCAAGGTGACGCCGGGCCCGATCGTCGCCCCGGCCACGGCGGAGCCGGACGGCGTGGCCGCCGGGCCGGCGGCGGACTCCCCGCCGAGGGCGGTCCGATCGACCGCGATGCCCGAGACGAAAGCGGCGATGAGGAGCACGAGGACGACGAGGAACGTGCCGTCCGACCATGACGGCCGGGTGCCCCCGCGACCTGACGGCTGCTGCGGCGGGGCCGTGGGGCCCCACTGGCCGGACGGCGCACCCCAACCGGGTCGGGTGGGATCGGACGGCTGGCGGTCCCAGTCGGGCGGGCGCCAGCCCGGCGGCGTCGGCGCGCCCGGGTCCGGGGCGTTCGAAGGCGGAGGGGTGGGTTCACCCGACATGCGGCTCTCCTCGGTCGGTGACCGCCGGGGCGGTCGAGCATGGTGCAGGGCAAGCGTTGCGCGGCATGATGGGCGGCGGCGGCGAATCGTGCTCGGCCGGTCAGGCCGCCTGCTGCAATCGGGTCCGGGCCCGGCGCATGGTCGCCGAAAGGCTGAAGGCGGCCGCGGCGACGAGCATGAGTGCGCCCATCGCCAGGAGGGTGGTCGCGCCGCCCACCGTCTGCAGGGCGACGCCGCCCACCAGCAGGCCGACCGGCTGCAGACCAAGGGTGACGATGCGCGCGGTGCTGCCCACGCGCCCCAGGAGCTCGTGTGGCGTCAGCGAGGCTCGCAGCGTCACGTAGGACACCGTGATCAACGACTGGCTGACGCCGGCCCCGAGGGCGGTGGCGATGAGGACGACCGGCAGGCCCACGAGGGCGAGGACGACCAGCAGCACGCCGGTCACCGCGGCCCCGCCGAGCAGCAGCGGGGCGAGCGAGCCGCGCATCAGCCGCGTTCCTGCCAGGGCCCCGATGACGGCGCCGACGCTGTATGCACTCAGGATCAGGCCGAAGATCACGGCTCCCAGGCCAAGCTGGCCCTCCACGTAGATGGTGAGAGCCGGGATGATGGCGGCCGTGCACAGGGCAGTGGCGGCGTAGAAGAAGAGGACCATGCGCAGGGTGTGCTCGCCGGCGAGGAACCGCACCCCATCCAGCATCTCGCTGGCGAGGTGACGCCGGGGGGCGGTGCTGACCGAGCGCAGCGAGCGCCGGACCAGCGTCAGGCTGGCGGCGGAGATGGCGAACGACAGGGCGTCGATGGCGATCGTGGGACCGGGTCCCACGAGGCCGACCGCGACGCCCGCCAGCGCCGGACCCACGATGAAACCCAGGTTGGCGACCGCCTCGATGGTGGAGGATCCGGCGCCGATGCGGGTCGGCCCGACCAGGATGGGCACGGACGCCGTCCAGCCGGCCATGAAGGCTACCCGCAGTGCGTTGAGGGGGAACATGACGAGGTAGACGACCGGCATGACCGGCAGGCCGGCCAGGTAGGCCAGCGGGATGCACGCCGTGAGGAGGGCGCGGCCGGAGTCGGCCAGCATCATCAGGCGCCGCCGATCCCAGCGGTCGGCCAGGGCCCCGATGGGCAGGCCGAGCACGAAGTCGGGCAGCGTCTGCAACGCGCCGACGAGGCCCATGGCCAGGCCCGACCCCGTCAGGCCGAAGACCAGTAGCGGCACGGCCGTGAAGCTGACCGCGTCCCCTAGCGCCGAGGCGCCCTGGCCGCTCAGCACGACGAGGAAGTCGCGGTTGGCACGCAGCGGCGGGTCGGCGGGCACGAGGGGGCTGGTCACCGCCGAACGGTACCGGAGTCACGGCTGGCACACTGGCCGCATGCGCGACATGACGAGCCGCTGCTGGTGGGCGCCCGGGGAGGCGGCCGATCCGCTGCTGGTGGAGTACCACGACCGGGAATGGGGCGTACCGGTCAGCGATGAACGCCAGCTGTTCGAGCGGCTCTCGCTGGAGTGCTTCCAGGCCGGCCTCAGCTGGTCGCTGATCCTCCACCGGCGCGACGGCTTCCGGGCCGCGTTCCGCGGCTTCGACCCCGCCCTCGTGGCCGCGTTCGACGAAGCGGATGTGGCACGGCTCATGGCCGATCCGGGGATCGTCCGCAACCGGGCCAAGATCATGGCCACGATCGGCAACGCGCGGGCCATCGAGCGCCTGCGGGGCGAAGGGAGCTCCATGGCGGCCTTCGTCGCGCCGTACGGCGAACGGCCCCCGCGGCGGCTCCCCTCCTCTGCCCGGGCGGGTGACGTGCCGGCCACGACACCGGCCTCGGACGCCCTCTCGGCGGCCCTGCGCGCCCGGGGGTTCCGCTTCGTCGGCTCGACCGTGGTCTACGCCTTCATGCAGAGCATCGGCCTGGTCGACGACCACCTGCCGACCTGCTTCCGCTACGGCGCCTCGGCGCTGGTCGCACCCGCCTAGAGGATCTTGGAGAGGAAGCTCCGCGTCCGTTCCTGGGTCGGGTTGGCGAAGAAGGTGGAGGGCGGGCCCTCCTCCACGATGACGCCATCGTCCATCATCACGGCGCGATCGGCGACCTCGCGCGCGAAGCCCATCTCGTGGCTCACCACGATCATCGTCATGCCCTCGCGGGCGAGCTCCTTCATGACCTCCAGGACCTCGCCGATCATCTCCGGGTCGAGGGCGCTGGTGGGCTCATCGAACAGCATCAGGGCGGGCTTCATGGCCAGGGCCCGCGCGATCGCCACGCGCTGCTGCTGCCCGCCCGACAGCTGGGCTGGATAGGCGTCGGCCTTGTGAGCCAGGCCGACGCGGGTCAGCAGCGCCCGCCCCACGGCCTTGGCCTCCTCCGGTTTCTGACCGCGGACCTGGATCGGCGCCTCGGTGATGTTCTCCAGCGCCGTCTTGTGGGGGAAGAGGTTGAAGCGCTGGAAGACCATGCCGATGTCGCGCCGCTGGAGGGCGATGTTCTTCTCGCTGTCCTCGCGCAGTGGCGCACCCGGCGGCCCGGGGCGGTAGCCGATGGAGCGCCCGTTGACCATGATGCTGCCGCGCTGGATCTTCTCCAGGTGGTTGAGGCAGCGGATGAAGGTCGTCTTGCCCGAGCCGGACGGGCCCAGGATGACCACCACCTCCTGGCGCTTGACGGTCAGCGAGACGCCCTTGAGGACCTCCAGGCGGCCGAAGGACTTGTGGACGTCCACGGCTTCCACGACCGTCTCGGCGACCGTCGTGGGCGCGCCACCGACGACATCCAGCAGGTCGTGACCGACATCCGCGGTCATCTCAGCGGCCGCCGCTCACGACGGCCACGTCCGGCTCCTGGTTGCGGAAGCCGAACAGCCGCTGCCCCAGGCCGGGTCCCGGGCCCGTCTCGCTGCCCGCGGTGCCCCGCGCCAGCCGGCGCTCCACCCAGCCCTGGAAGAAGCCCCAGATGGTGGTCAGGAGGAGGAACCAGAGGGCGCAGGCGAGGTACATCTCGAAGGGCAGGAAGTTGTTGCCCTGCTTGATGACGAACGTGTTGTAGAGCTCCTGCACGCCCAGGACGAAGAGGAGCGCCGTCGTCTTGAGCATGTTGTTGAACTCGTTGCCCAGCGGCGGCACGATGATCCGCGCCGCCTGCGGCAGCACGATGCGCCGCATGGCCTGGCCGTACGTCATGCCCACGCTCTTGGCCGCCTCCATCTGACCCGGATCGATGGACAGGATGCCGGCCCGGATGATCTCCGTCATGTAGGCGCCCTCGTTGAGCCCGAGGGCGAAGATGCCGGCCTGGATGGCGCCGGGGATGGTGATGCCGGCCACGTCGATGGCGTTCCAGTCGTACAGGTGGACAGCACCCAGCCCGAAGTAGAAGAAGACGAGCTGCACCAGCAGCGGAGTTCCCCGGAAGACCCACAGGTAGGCCGCCGACAGCCACCGCGCGGGCCGCCGCCGGGAGAGCCGCCCGAGCGCGCCGAAGATCCCCAGGACGATACCGATGAACTGGCTGATGACCGAGATGCTGACGGTCAGGCCGATGCCGGCGAGGATGAACTGATCGGGCTGGAAGATGGCAGTGGCGAAGGCCTGCGTATCGAACTTCACGGGCTTGCCCGATCCGCAGGCGGCGACGAGCAGGGCGCAGGCGACCGCCCCGGCCAGGATCAGCCCCGGCCGGGGCGACCGTGTACGCGTGGTCGGGGCAGTACGCGTCCCCGTCTCGCTACTGCGTCTTGTTCATCTGCATCGCGTCGGCGGCCGTGACCGCACCGGCATCGTCACCGTACTTCTTCAGGATCTGCAGGTACGTCCCGTCGTTGATCATCGAGACAAGGGCCTGCTGGACCGCGTTGCGGAGGCCGGCGTGCCCGTCGTCGTTGGCGACGCTGATGCCCTCGAGAGCCACGCCCAGCGTGAGCCCGGACAGGGCGAACAGGTCGGAATGCTGGACGGTGTAGTAGCCGGCCACGGGCGAGTCGGCGAAATACGCGTCGACCTTGTTCGTCTGCAGGGCGAGCAGCGCGTCGCTGTCCTTGGCGAAGCTGGTCACGGTGATCTTGGCCTTGCCCTTGGCGACGCAGGCGGCGGAGAGGCCCTGGCCCTTGTAGTCACCTGTGCCGTTGAGGTAGTCGACCTCGGTCGTGCCCGTCTCCGCGCCGATGTTCTTGCCGCACAGGTCGTCCTGGACCTTGATCCCTTCGGGGTTACCGGCGGCCACGACGAAGGACTGGCCCGCCTGGAAGTAGGGGATCATGTCGACCTGCTTGATGCGGTCGGACGTGATGTTCTGGGCGCTGATGATGATGTCGCATTTGCCGCCCTGGAGGGCCGCGATGATCGTGTCGAAGACCGAGTTCTGGACCTCAGGCGTCAGGCCCAGCCGCTGGGCGATCGTCTGGCCGATCTCGATATCGGAGCCGACGGGATTGCCCTGGGCGTCGAAGAACTCCTGGGGCGGGTATGGGATGTCAGAGCAGATCACCAGCTTGCCGGCGAAGATGGTCTGACCGTCAGGGACGGTGGCGATCGGCGTCGCCGACGCCGCGGGGGTCGCAGTGGGCGCGGTCGAACCGGCCGGCGTTGCCGTGGCCGCGGGGGTGCCGGTGGCTGCGGGGGTGCCGGTCGGCGCCGGCGTCGGGGTTGCGGTCGCAGCGGCGCTGCAGGCGCCGACGACCAGGATCGCGCCGAGCGACAGGCCCAGCAACCTCAGGGATCGCGACATGACTCCTCCATCACGTGTCATCAAGCCCGCAGCCCACGGCCTTCTGGGCGCTCTCCCGCGCCATTTCCCACGAGTCTGCTGGTGAATGCGGAAGGTACGTCGAGCGGTGCGCGCCGTCAACTCGCCGGCGGGCCCTTGTCCGGTCGGGCGGCGGCTAGACTACGGCCATGACCGCCCAGGCGAGCGCTTCGAACCCGGGCGGGACCGACGGCGCGGCTGCGCCCAGGACCATGCCGCCGAACCCGGGACGCCGCGACCTGGGCCTGAAGGCGACCCTCCTCTTCCCCGACCGCGAGATCGTCGAGCGGTTCTATGTGCCCCTCATCTACACCGCGTGCCGGACCTGCTACTCGGAACTGGAGCCGGAGGAGATCTTCCGCAGGGCGGTCGCCGGTGAGGTGGACCCGGTGCGCCAGCAGCGGCTCATCCAGGGGGTCATCGAATCGGGCCACGGCAGCACCATCGAACACGTCGTCTTCACCTTCGGCATCAGCGGCGTCAGCCGTACGCTCTCGCACCAGCTCGTCCGCCACCGGGCGGGCGTGGCGTTCGACCAGCAGAGCCAGCGCTACGTGAAATTCAAGGGCGCGGCGACGCTCGAGCCGACGACCATCGCCGAGGGCGACCCGGAGCTCCGCGAGCGGTACGAGGCGCAGGTCGGTGGCGCGCTGGAGCTGTACGGCGACCTCCTGGCGGCTGGCGTCGCCGGCGAGGATGCCCGGTTCGTCTTCCCCAACGCCACGCGCACCAACCTGGTGATGACCACCAACCTGCGCGCGCTCATCCACATGTCCGGCCTGCGCCTCTGCACCATGGCCCAGTGGGAGATCCGGCGGCTCTTCCAGCTCATCCGCCACGAGATCTTCCAGGTGAGCCCCTTCCTGGGCTCGTTCCTGGCCCCCAAGTGCGTGCCGCTGGGCTACTGCGACGAGATGGGCAATCGCGACGGGCACTGCCCCATCCGCCCCCACAAGGACGTCGTCCTGGCCGCGTGGGCGGAGAAGAGGGAGGCTGCCAAGGCGGCAGGGCGCGA
>DASPUH010000116.1:0-8140 GCA_035622975.1 Candidatus Sulfotelmatobacter sp. | reverse complement strand
CGCAACGTCATGGCCCGCTCGATCGTGAGCGTCGTCGTGTAGCGGCATCCGGACAGGTCAAGGGTGCCACCCTTGGGCGTCGCATCGACGGCCGACTGCGGGTCGTCCGGGCAGCTCCCGTTCCCCGCCGGCGGCGCCGTGGGGGCCGGGGTCGGCCGATGGGTCGGAGCTGCCGTCGGCTCGGCGGTCGGCTGACCTCCATCGCCCGGTGTGGCCGTCGGCTGGTCGGTCGGCTGACCTCCATCGCCCGGTGCGGCCGTCGGCTGGTCGGTCGGCTGATCCGACGACGACGCGCCTTCCCCGGCGGGCGGCCCGAACCCGATGGACGTGGCCGAAGGCTGGGGGGGCGGCGTCGGACCGGGAGGCATGACATCGACGAGGACCGTCACCAGCGGCACCAGCCCCGACGAGCTGGCGCGACGCACGGGCCGGAAACGGCTCGGCGTGCTGGCTGCCTTGCTGCTGGCGAGTACGGCGCCGAGGACGTGCTGGCCCGGTGTGGTGGTGGCAGGCAGCAGGATCGGGACGGCGAACGTGCCGGTCGTGCCGACGCTGGCCCCGGGCATGGCCGCCGTAGCACCATCCCAGGTCAGCTGCACCCACACGCCGGCGGGGAACCGGACGCCGTCGACGAGGACGACGTGGCCCGGGGCAGGCGCGCCCGACATGCTGAGGGCCGGGCCGGCCCCGCTCACTGAGGCCCAGGAGACGAAGGCGGCCGCGACCGCACTGGCCACGGTGATGGTCGACAGGCGGGCCAGGCCTCGGTGGCGACGGTGAGAAGGGGAACGAGATGCGCTGGCAGCGCGGTGGTCGGCGGATCCTGCAGGGACCCACTGTTGGCCGTCCCAAAACACGTTTGGATGCTCCCTTCGGCAACCCGGCTAGCTGCGAGAGCCCCGTGGCTTTGCGACCCCGTCTCGCGACGGGTGTGCTCGTTCGAGGATGACGGCGGGATGCTACCTCGCTCGTTCGGCTTGTCCACCCGACCCGCTAGTACCTTGGAGCCGTCCGGCCCTCGAGCCCTGAGCGTTGCCGGCTCGCACGGTGGGGTCTGGTGCGGTCTGTGGGTGGTCTGCCCACGTACAATCAGATGCCCGCAGGTTCGCGAATCGATGTGCCCGAGGTGTCAGCCGCGCAGGGCTGCCGACCGCGTCACAACCCCGCGGGGGCCCGTCCTGGAGGGGCTGGCGTCGGTTCGGGCGGCGACAGCAGGCCGGCCCGGCGGGCGTTCTCGACGAGGAAGGCCGCCAGCAGGGAGATGGCGAACCCGATCGCACCGCCGAAGGCGATGTTGAGCAGGCGCGAGGGACCGCTCGGGGCCGTCGGCGGTTCGGCAGACTCGATGACGTTCAGGACGTTCGCGTCAGGGCTCGGCGCCGAGTTGATGATCGTGGCCCGGGTCGACTGCAGGGCCGTCAGCTGGGTCTGCAGGTTGGTCATGAGCGTGATCTGGTCCGCCGTCGGCCTGGCGAGTGCCTGGAGGGTCTGCAGTTGGCTCTCTACCGAGGTGATCTCATTGGTCACGGAGGCGAGGTTGGCCCGGTAGGCCGATGTGATAGCCGTCTGGTCGGCCGCCGACGGCCCGAGCTTGACCAGTTCGCCGGCCACGTCGTTGGCGATCGATGCGGCCGTCTGCGGGTTGTCGGCGTCGGCGGTGATGATCACGAAGGCCGTGTTGGCCGGTGTCCGCGCCGTGACCGTGTTAGCCAATTCGTCGTTGGTGTTGGAAACGCCGACCGAACCGGCCACCGCGTCGAGCACCGGCCGACTGGTCGCCACCTGCGCGTAGGTCGCGGCTAGGTCGTCGGCGATGGTGAGATCGGTGATGCCGATGCCGGCTGAGGACAGGGGCGGCCCGATCAGGATCGTCGTCGACGCCTCGTACGTCTTGGGCAGGATCGTCGAGGCGACGAACGCGGCGACAGCCGCCAGCAGGGTGGTGGCGAAGATGACGACCGCCCACGCCCTGGCGATGGCGACGACCTCGCGGAATTCCACGATGCTCCCTTCGACGACTACGGCCGCGGCAGTATACGGTCTGCTGCCAGCGTGGGCCATCGCCCGCGTGGTGCATTATCGACGCCGATGCACCGTCTCCTGACCACGATCCCAACGTACCGGGGCGATCGACCAACGTGACCTATCTGATCGTCGGGCTCATCGCCGGCTGGTGTGCCGTTTTCGGCATCGCCGCGGCGTCGCTCGCCGAGGTGCGCGGACGCAACACGCGTTTGTGGGCTCTTGGGGGCGTCTGCTTCGGGCCGGTCGCGCTCGTCGGTCTGGCCCTGGTGCCGCCGCGGCGGTGCCGCGAGTGCCACGCCCGACTCCGCGGTTCGGCCAGTCGATGCGCCGCGTGCGGCGCCGATCAGACCGCCGCCTCCCCTCCGGCCAAGCTCGCCCCGCCAACAGGAGCGCGCCCGGACGCCCCCACCGCGACGCCGGTGCGACCTGATCCCGTCCGTCCGCCCGGATCACGGCCCACCGCGCCGCTGGTCACGACGGCGCCGACGGCCACAGCCAGGCCACCTGCCCGGGCACCGGTCGTCGCCACGACGGCCGCGCCGGCCCCGCCAGCCCCGGCCCCCGCTACCCCGCCGGTGCCCGCGCCGACCGCAGCCGCTCCGGTCGCGCCTGCGCGGGGGACCCCGGCTGAGGCGAGAGGGCGCCTGCTCGCCAGCGCTATCGCCACGGGTGGCACGATCCGCCTCGAGATCGGCCGCCGCTACATCCTGGAGCTCGTCGACGCGCGACTCCAGGTCCGTGGGCCCGCGGACACGAAACCGGAAGCTGTCGTTGCCTCATGGCCGATCATCACGGTCCAAGTGGACGGCATGGGCAACCAGCTGGTGGCCCGCGGCCCGGGCAGCCCGCGAAGCAGTCTCGCGGCCGGCTTCACCAACCCGAGCGGCATGACGGTCGACGCCATCAAGCGGGCCATCGAGGAGGAGCGGCAGCGCCTCATCCACCGCAGCCAGGCCGAAGGGACGGGCGCTCCCGGGGCTGCCGGCTGACCCGACGGCGCCCATGGCTCTCCGGCTTTCCGCCCTGCGCGATCGCGCCTACGCCGACTTCCTGATGCCGTCGCGGCTGCCGCGTTACGAGCAGCTCCTGACCAGGTTCCTCGACGCCGGCTACGCCATCACCTCAGTCGATCGATGGTGGCAGTCCCTGACCGGCGCGGGCGTTCGCATCGGCGAGCCGGTGCTGGTCCTCCGTCACGACGTCGACACCGATCCCGGCACGGCTCGACGGATGTGGGATATCGACCGCTCGCTGGGCATCCCGACCTCGTTCTTCTTTCGTCTCACGACGCTGGATGTGCCCCTGATGAACGCCATCAGCGGCTCTGGAGGGCATGCCAGCTACCACTACGAGGAGCTGGCGGAGGTCATCAAGCGTCACCGCCTGCACGACACGCTGGAGGCGCGGCGGCACCTTCCGGAAGCCCGCCGGGCGTTCCGGGCTAATCTCCGCGCCCTGCGCGGTCGCACCGGCCTGGCCCTCGACATCGTGGCCTCACACGGGGACTTCGCCAACCGCCGCACCGGCGTGCCCAACTGGGAGATGCTGGCCGACCCCGAGTTCCGGAACGACCTCGGGATCACCCTCGAGGCATACGACCGGGCGATGATGGATCAGGTCACCAGCCGCCATGCCGACACGCTGTACCCCCGTTTCTGGGTCGGCGAGGCGCCGGAAGCGGCGCTGGCCCGGCGCGACCCTCGGGTCTACCTGCTCGTGCATCCGCGGCACTGGCGGGTGGCGCGGCTCGTAAACGCGACGGACGATGCCCGGCGAGCGTGGCAGTCGGTGCGCTACGGGCTGCCCGTGCCCGGTCCTCGCCGATGAGCCGCAGGCGACAGGTCGGCGGCCGGCGGGTGTGGATCGTGAACCACTACGCCGAGGGGCCCGATCGCCCGGGCGGGCCGCGCCACTACCAATTCGCCCAGCAGCTGCAGGGCCATGGCCGGGTGGTGACCGTGTTCGCGGCGGGCCTCAACCACCAGACGGGCACGTCCGATCGCGTGGCGCGGGGCCGCCTCTTCGCGACGACCGATCTCGACGGTGTCCGTTTCGTCTGGCTGCGGACGTTCCCTTATCGCGGCAACACGTGGCGACGCCAGGTCAACATGCTCTCCTTCCTGTTGGTCTTCCTGGTCGTCCAGGCCCGCTTCGAGCGACCCGACGTGATCCTTGGCTCGTCGGTCCATCCGTTCGCCGCCCTCGGGGCCTGGCTGGCCGCGACGATCCGGCGAGCGCGCTTCGTTTTCGAGATCCGCGACCTGTGGCCACAGACCCTGGTGGACCTTGGCGATCTGCGGATGGGTTCGCCGGGCGAGCGGACCCTGCGCTGGATCGAGGCCTGGCTGGTCCGCCATGCCGACGCCGTCGTGACCCTCCTGCCGGGGATGCGCGACTACCTGAGCGGACAGGGTCTGCCCGCGGCGCACGTCGTCTATGTCCCCAACGGCGTCGATCTCGCCGCCTTCGACCGGGCGGAGATCCCGCCGGCTGTCCCCGCGACCCGCGTCGCGCAGGTGGCGGCGTCCGTGGCGGCGATGCGCTCGGAGGGTCGCCTGGTCTTTGGGTACCTCGGCGCCATCGGGCGGGTCAATCGAGTCGACGTGATCGTCGCCGCGCTCCGGGAGGCGGAGCGGCGAGCCCCGGGCCGCATCGGACTGCTCATCGTCGGCGACGGCCCGGAGCGGGCGGCCCTCCAAGCGGGCGTGAGCCAGCGTGATCCGATCGCCTTCCACGCCTCGGTAGAGCACGAGCTCATACCCCACCTCCTTCGCGGCCTCGACGCGGGGATCGTCCACACGACGCGGACGCCGGTCTATCGCTACGGCATCAGCTTCAACAAGCTGTATGAGTACATGGCCGCGCGGCTGCCCGTGCTCTTCGCGTGCGAAACCGCCTTCGACCCGGTGGCGGAGAACCGCGCCGGGATCACGATCCCGCCCGACGATCCGGTCGCCCTCGGTCGAGCGATGCTCGAGCTGGCCTCGGCCGAGCCCGGCGACCGGGCGGCGATGGGCGCCCGCGGCCGCGCGTTCGTCGAGCAAGCCCATGACGCCGCGAGCCTCGCCCGGGCCCTCGCCAGCGTGCTCTAGCGGTGGCGCAGAGCCGGAGAAGCCTCCACGGCGTCACGCAGCGCGTCGACGACCTGGTGTACGTCGTCGTCCGTCAGGCGGCTCGAAAAGGGGATGGCCAGGGTAGATGCCGCGACGCGTTCCGTCACCGGAAAGTCGCCGGGTTTGAAGCCGAACGTCGAGCGGATGTATGGCTGCAGGTGCAGCGGGGCGAAATACGGCCGCGAAGGGATGCCTCGCTCGACGAGCTGGTCGACCAGCCGACCGCGGTCGATGGCCGGGTCGAGGCGAATGACGTAGACGAACCAGTCCACGCGTTCCCCCGGCCCGGGCGTGGGCAGGCGCACCCAGTCCAGCCCAGCGAGCTCGCGCTCGTAGGCCGCGACGACGCGCTCACGACCCGCCCTCAGTTCCGCGAGGCGCTCCACCTGCGCGACTCCCAGGGCCGCCGAGAGCTCATCGAGGCGGTAGTTGTAACCGAGCTGGACGTGGCGCAGCCAGGTGCCATCGGAATCGCGGCCCTGATTGCGCAAGCTGCGCATGCTCTCGGCCAGACGGGCATCGTCCGTCACGGCCAGACCGCCTTCGCCCGTCGTGATCTGCTTGTTGGGATAGAAGGCGAAGACGGCGATGTCGCCGAAACTGCCGAGTGGCCGGCCGTCGAGGGACGAGCCGAGACCCTCGCAGGCGTCCTCGATGATCGCCCAGCCGGCCGACCGGGCCTGGCTGGCGATCGGAGCGATGCGGCACGGCCGACCGAAGACATGCACCGGCAAGACGCCCTTCGTTCGCACCGTCGAAGCCGCACCGACGAGGTCCGGGTCCAGGCCCAGGCTGTCCTCCTCGATGTCCACGAAGACGGGCCGAGCGCGCTCGTAGATGAGGCAGTTGGCGGAGGCGACGAAGCTGAAGGGCGTCGTGATGACCTCGTCGCCCGCCTCGATCCCGAGGGCCCGCACGGCCAGATGCAGCCCGGCTGTGCCACTGGAGCAGGCGACACCGTGAGCCCGTCCGGTGAGGACGGCCACGGACGCCTCGAATCGGTCGGTGAAGGGGCCCATCGCCAGCGTATCGGTGCGCAGCACCTCGTTGACCAGGTCCACCTCGCGCTGCCCGATATTGGGCTGGGCGAGCGGCACCCGGAACGGCGGCCGGGCTGGGGCGCTCATGAGCTCATCGGCCGGTCCATGGTCGCACCTCCCATCACCCGAAGACCCGCCCTTCCGGTCGGTCCGGCCCGGGAGTGTACGGTACGGCCTCGCCGACCGCCGCGCGCGCCCGCCCCGGCCAGGCGAGCGACGAGTGGCGACCCGGTATACTCGGTCCGGCCGTGCGGCGGCACACCCAGGAGGACGCGCAGCAGTGCCTGAGCATTCCCTGGAACGCGGCATCGGGCGAGTCGTGGCCCGCCGCGCCAAGCGAGCCCTGGACATCGGCGGCGCGGCGGTCGTTCTCCTGCTCTTCTCGCCGGTCCTGGGGCTGATCGCGGTGGCACTCCTCCTGACCCAGGGCCGGCCCATCCTGTTCCGCCAGCGTCGGCCGGGCCTGCACGGTCGGATCTTCGAGCTGGTGAAGTTCCGCACGATGCGGCCACCGCGCGGCGACGAGGTGTGGTATCTCACGGATGAACGCCGCACGACGCGTCTGGGAGCCTTCCTGCGGACCTCAAGCCTCGACGAACTGCCCGAGCTGTGGAACGTCCTCCGCGGGGAGATGAGTCTCGTCGGCCCGCGCCCGCTCCTGCCCGAGTACCTCGACGAGTACACTCCCGAGGAGGCCCGCCGTCACGACGTCCGTCCGGGTGTCACGGGCTGGGCCGTGGTCCACGGGCGCATCCAGCTGCCGTTCCGCGAGCGCCTCGCTCTCGATGTCTGGTACGTAGATCACTGGAGCCTGCGTCTGGATCTGCGCATCCTGGGCATGACGGCGGTGCAAGTCCTGCAGCGCCGCGACGTCACCGGCGATGCTCGCGCCGTCGGGTATCCCCTCCCCGGCCTGTCCGAGTCGAGCGCCGCCGATGCCACGTCCGATGACCGATCCTGACGTCCTGACCCCGGCGGAGGGCGACCTGTGGTCGGCCGCGCTGGCCGAGGTCCAGCCGGGCGACGTGTACCACCTCGCGGCGTACCACGAGCTTGCCGAACGTACCGGTGACGGCACGGCCCGGCTGATCGTCTACCGCCATGACGGAGCAACGGTCCTCCTGCCGTTCCTCCTGCGACCCGCCGCGGAGGTTGAGGGGCTGGAGGGTGAGCCATGGAGCGACGCTGGCTCGGTCTACGGTTACGCCGGGCCCCTCGCCAGCTCCGCCGACCTGCCGCCGGCGACGATCGTCGGTTTCCACGACGCGGTCCGCGGGGTCATGCGCGACCTGCGCGTCGCGACGATCTTCAGCAGCCTCCACCCGCTCCTCGAGCAGACACCGCTCCTGACCGGCGTGGGCGAGGTCGTGACCCACGGCACGACCGTCTCCATCGACCTGACCCACCCGGAGGATGTGCAGGTGGCCAGGTATCGACAGAACCATCGGCGTGACCTGCGGCGGCTGCGCGCTCTCGGCGCCAACTGCGTCGTCGAGCGACCGGCCGATCTGGACGACTTCCTGGGCATCTACCACGAGACGATGAGCCGCGTCGGCGCCGCCCCGCGTTACTTCTTCGACCAGGCCTACTTCAACGCCATGCAGGCCCTCCTGGCCGACCACATCTGGCTCGCCCGGTGCGCCCTGGAGGGCCAGCTGATCGCGGCCGGTCTCTTCTTCAGCCACGGACGCATCGTGCAGTACCACCTGGGGGCGACGCGCGACGCTTTCCTCTCTCTCGGCCCGATGAAGATCGTCGTCGACACCGTCCGCCGCTGGGCCAGCGAGGCCGGCTACGGCGTGCTCCACCTCGGCGGGAGGATCGGTGCCCGCGATGACTCGCTCTTTCACTTCAAGGCCGGGTTCACAGAGCGGCGTCATCCGTTCCGCACGTTCCGCTGGGTCATCGACGAGGAGGCCTACGCGCACCTCGCCTCGCGCAAGGCAGACTGGAATGCCAGCC
>DASPUH010000115.1:0-21645 GCA_035622975.1 Candidatus Sulfotelmatobacter sp. | reverse complement strand
GGCCTGGGCGAGTACCTGGCCGGTGCCGTGATCGCCGTGATGTCCGCCTCGGGTCGCGCCCTCGAGACGTTCGCCCGCGGCCGGGCCGAGCGGGAGCTGGCCGGCCTGGTGTCCCGTGCGCCGACCGTCGCCCATCGCTACGAGGAGGCCGGGATCCGGGCCCGGCCGGTCGTGGCGATCCAGCGGGATGACCGCCTGTTGATCCGACCGGGGGAGGTCGTACCGGTCGATGGGGTCGTGCTGGACGTCGCGGTCACCCTGGATGAGTCCGC
The DNA here is from genome assembly GCA_035622975.1 of Candidatus Sulfotelmatobacter sp. Lineage (GTDB taxonomy): Bacteria > Chloroflexota > Limnocylindria > Limnocylindrales > CSP1-4 > DASPUH01. The sequence goes on along the minus strand of DASPUH010000115.1, from coordinate 21,373 downwards.
CCTGACGGGGGAGTCGCGCCTGGTGGTCCGCGCCTTCGGCGATCCGGTGGCCAGCGGCACGATCAACGCCGGGGCGGCGTTCGACCTGCGGGCCACGGCCACCGCGGACGCGAGCACGTACGCCGGGATCGTGCGCCTGGTGCGGGAGGCACAGGGCTCGCGGGCACCGCTGGTCCGTCTCGCCGACCGCTACGCGCTGGCCTTCCTGCCCCTGACCCTGGGCCTGGCCGGCATCGCGTGGCTCGCCTCCGGCGATGCGGTGCGCGCCCTCGCGGTCCTGGTCGTCGCCACCCCCTGTCCGCTGATCATCGCCGCGCCGATCGCCCTGGTGGCTGGCGTCTCGCATGCTGCGCGGCGCGGGATCGTGGTCAAGGGCGGCGGCCCGCTCGAGACCCTGGCCGGGGTGCGCACCCTGCTGATGGACAAGACCGGCACCCTCACCGCCGGGAGTCCCCGGCTTGAGCGGGTGGAGGTGGGTCCGGCCGGCCACCCCGAACTCGTGCTGGGCCTGGCCGCCTCCCTGGAGCAGGCCTCCCCGCATGTGCTCGCCGCGGCGATCGTGCACGCCGCACATGACCGGGGCATCCCGCTCGAGCCGCCCAAGGGCGTCACCGAAGCCTTCGGCGACGGGGTGAGCGGGACCGTGGGTGGGCACGCGGTCACGGTCGGTGGCGCCGACCTGGCGACGGCAGGCCTCACCGTCCCGCGCTGGGCCCGCGAGGCGCAGCGCCAGATCGAACTCGCCAGCTCGAGTGCGGCCTACGTGCGGGTGGACGACCAGCTGGCCGGCATCCTCGTGCTCGTCGACCCCATCCGTCCGGAGGCGCCGCGCGCGCTGCGCCTGGCCCGCGGCGCGGGCGTCCGCCGCATCGTGCTCCTGAGCGGCGACGATCCAAGCGTCGCCAGCGCCGTGGGCACGGCCTTGAACATCGACAGCATCCTTGCCGAACGGACCCCGGCGGAGAAGGTGGCCGTGGTGCAGGCGGAGCGGACCGCGGCGCCCGGGGCGACCGTCATGATCGGCGACGGCATCAACGACGCCCCAGCCCTGGCGGCCGCCGACTGCGGGGTGGCTATGGGCGCGCGGGGCGCGACGGCCTCATCCGAGGCCGCCGACGTGGTCATCACGGTCGATCGCCTCGATCGCCTCGCCGAGGCCATCCGCATCGCCCAGCGGGCACGCCGCATCGCCCTCCAGAGCATCGTCGTCGGGATGGCCCTGTCGCTGGCGGCCATGGTCGTCGCGGCGGCCGGCTTCCTGGCGCCCGTGCCGGGAGCCCTGCTGCAGGAAGGGATCGACGTCATCGTGATCCTGAACGCCCTGCGGGCACTCGGCGGCGAGCGGCCGACCGTCCGCTCAGTGGCCGGCTGGGCCGCGACCCGCCAGCGCCTGGAGGCGGATCACGCCGACATGCGCCCGCTGATCGACCAGGTGCGGACCGCCGCTGATCGTCTTGGTGACTCCGATCGGGCCGCCGTCCCGGGGCTGCTGCGCGACCTGCGGCAAGCCCTCGAGACGGACCTCCTGCCGCACGAGCTGGAGGAGGAGACGACCGTCTACCCGCTGCTGGCCAGGGCGCTCGGCGGCGTGGACCCGCTCGCGCCCCTCAGCACGACGCATCGTGAGATCTTCCACCTGGCCCGGCTGTTCGGGCGGGCCGTGGACGGGCTGCCGGCCGCCGGACCGGACCTGGGGCAGCTGCCCGAGCTCCGACGGGTCCTCTACGGCCTTCACGCCATCCTGGAGCTCCACCTGGCCCAGGAGACGGAGCTGTACATGACGCTCGCCGACCCTGGGGCACCCGCCGCCTGACGGCGCCCGCAAAGGGCGGCCGGTCGTGTCGCCACGGCCGATGGATGGAGCCCCCGCGCCGCGGCTGCGCCCACGTGGACGGGCCAACCGCACGGGTCTATGGCTGCGGGGAACGAGGCGCGCCACCCCGTCACAGCGCGGGTGTCCAAGGCCACGTCGTGCGGACCGACCAGGTGCGGCCGCCATCGTGCGTCGCCTCCACCACCATCGCCTGCGGGTTCTTCACCTGGTTCGCGGCGATGAGGGCCAGGCCGTCGGTGGCGCTGAAGCGCACCGCCGAGAGGACGTACGGCGCGGCCGTCGCGGCGGCGTTCGGCACGTTGCCGTCGAAGCCGAGCAGGTGCCACGTGCGGCCAGCATCGGCGGTCGTGTAGAACCCGGAGAAGTTGTCCCACCAGCCCCATCCGCCGGGGGCGAACTCGATGCCGAGCAGCGGGCTGTTGTAGAGGACGTCGTTGGCCTCGGTCGGGCTCTCAGAGCCGTCCAGCCAGAGCCGGGTCGTCCAGGTCTTGCCCCCGTCCGACGTCACCATCAGGCCCTTGGCATCCATGCTGGCGGCATAGAGGCCGATGCAGGCCAGCCAGCCGTGCTGGGGGTCAGTGAAGCCGACCTGTTGCGGCACCCACGTCGCCGGGCAGGGCGACGGCCCGCGCAGCCAGGTCCGGCCACCGTCGGCGCTCGTCGCGAGGAACGCCGGCTGCAGGCCGCTGACCGCATCGGTGGCCCAGATGTGCTGCGCATCGAGCGCGAACGGGTGGTCGAGGTCGAACCCGAGCGTCGCCTCGGCCTGCCAGGTGGTCCCGCCATCGGTGCTGCGGATGAGGCTCGGTTCACAGCCGAGCGGCTCGTCGTCGACGCACGGCGTGCTGGCCAGGATGAGCGAGCCGAACACCGTGACGGCATCAAGCTCCGGGGTGGCGAGACGGCGCAGCCGCCAGGTGCGTCCACCATCGTTCGTGACGCCGACGATGCCTGCCCCGCTACCGAACCCGACGGCCCCGGCAACGACCCCGTGGGTGGGGCTGTCGAAGGCGATGACCGCCGGCACGAACGGGCCCGCGTAGGGCTCACTCGCGACGGGGCCCGGCGGCACCGCAAGCGTCGGCACGGGCGTGGGGGAGGGATTGACTATCGCCACCGGCGTCGCGGTGGTGGACGGGCTCGGCGTGGCCGTTGGGGCGGAGGACGGAGTGACCAGCTGGGTCGGGGCTACGGACCGCGTTGGCGAGGCCGTCACGGCTGGGGCTGCACAGGCGAGCAGTGCGCCACAGAGCATCACCGCCGCGATTGTCTTCACGTTGATTGAGACGCTGCACCCTTCCGGTGCGTGGCGCACCGGCCCGGGAGGGGTAACAGACAGACACGGTGCTCGGCGTGCGTGGCGGTACCCGTCGCGTGCGGGAAATGGAGCCCCCGGTGGGATTCGAACCCACGACCTCCCGCTTAGAAGGCGGTTGCTCTGTCCACTGAGCTACGGGGACGCGCGGCCAGTCTACCTGCACACATGGAGCTGGCCCGATCACGGGGGTGAGGTGATCGGGCGGGGAGGCGGCGCGGGACCCACCCGCGCGGTGGTCATGCGTGAGGCGGCCCTCGCGCCGTCGTTTGCACCCGCGCCGTGGTTGCGCCAGGCGGCGGTCCTTGTGTGAAGCGGCCCTCGCGCCGTCGTTGCGCCAGGCGGCCCTCGCGCCGTCGTTGCGCCAGGCGACGCTAACGACGGACCGGGGCTCCCCGATGCCCGATCCCGGCCCGCTCCACCGGCATCCGTTGCGGCTGGCGACCGGAACGGCGGTGGAAGCCGCGTTCCTCCGTCGTTACCGCCGCGAGGCGCAAAACCCCATGGCGCGGGGCAGGGGGTTCCGTTGCGGGCGGCCAGGGCCAGTCGTGCGCGCCCGCGCGGGCCACCTGCAGGTTCGTCCTGGCGGCGGTCCGGCCCACCTCCCGATTACACTCGCCGGTAGTGGCCGAACATGCCGTCGACGCACGATCGCGCGCGATCACCGATGAGGCGCAGCGCCTGGCGGGACTCGTCGTGCGGGATGGCCTGCCGCTGCGGCTCATGGGCGGCCTCGCCATCTGGCTCCGTTGCCCGACGGTCCGCCGCCCGCCATACGAGCGCGCGTACGGCGACCTTGACTTCGTGGCACGGTCGACCCAGAGCCGGCTGATCACGAGCTTCTTCGTCGAGCAGGGTTATGTGCCCGAGAAGCTGTTCAACGCGCTGCACGGGGCGTCCCGCCTGAACTTCAGTGTGGCGGACGGCCGCTGGACGATCGACGTGGTCTTCGACGAATTCCAGATGTCGCACCGGATCGATCTCCGGGGCCGCCTCTCCGATCCCACCGGCACGCTGGAGCTGGCGGACCTGCTGCTCACCAAGCTGCAGGTCTGGGAGGTCAACCGCAAGGACCTGGGCGACGCTGCCTGCCTGCTCGCTGACCACGCGATCGCTCGCGGGGCGCCGGGGGCCGTGGACGTCGCCCGCGTCACCGCGCTGACCGGGGCCGACTGGGGCCTGTGTCACACGGTGACCCGGAACCTGGAGCGCGTGGCTGCGCGGTGGCGCGCCGAGCCCGGCCCGGACGCTCCATACGACGCGGCCGCTCACGCCGAGGAACTCCTCGGCGCCATCCGCGTGGCTCCCAAGACCCTCGCCTGGAAGGCCCGGGCTCGTGTCGGCGAGCGCGTCCGGTGGTACGAGACCCCGGAGGACGTCCGCCACTGACCTGCACCGGCCCCGGAGCCGGTCAGGCCATCACGCCCCGCTGCGCCAGCGCCTCGCGCCACCGGTCGGCAGACGCGACCAGGCCGTCCAGAACGGTGCTGTCGCGCTCCTCGTGCGGCGGGATGACCTCGATGACCAGCAGCCCCGCCGTCGTGCCGCCGTCGGCGAGGGCCTCGATCACACGACCCGGATCGATGCGACCGGCCCGGTCGTGGGCCGGGGTGAACGGCCAGTGGTGGTCGGCCCGGGCGTCGGACTGCTGAAGCTGGATCACCTCTGCCCGCGGGCCCAGGCGGCGCAGCCAGGCGTAGGGATCGCGGTCCGCCCCGTGCGTCCCAGGGGCGACCATGTGGCCGACGTCCAGGCAGAGCCTGACGGGCACCCGAGCGCCATCTCCGTCCGAGAGCAGCGACTCGATCTGCGCCATGGTGGCCGGCTCGCGGGCCGTCGCCAGGTTCTCCACCAGCAGGAACTGGAGGCCGCGGAGGCGGGCTCGCCGCGCAAGCCTGACCAGGTCCCGCTGGAGTCGGCCCCATGCCCCGGCGCGGATCACGGGATCCGCGGCGTCCGGCACCGAGAGGGCCCCCACGTGGCCACCCGTGCCACGGGCCCCGGCCTCCGCACTCCAGTCGATCGCTCGCCGATACCAGCGCCGCGCGGCACGCAGTCGGTCGGCGTCGTGGTGCAGCAGCAGGTTGTCCGAGTAGGCGGCCAGCCCGGTGAACGTGGAGTGCAGGGTGAGACCCGCACGCGTCACGGCATCGCGCACGGCGGCGGCCTGCGTCAGGCGATCATCGCCCGGGGCGCTCAGGTCGACGAGGTCCAGCGAGTGCTGGATCACCGTCAAGCCCAGACGATCACGCACGATCGGCGCCCAGTCATCCGGCCGCGGCCAGCGCTTGACGGCGAAACACGTGTTGATCCCCAGCGTCATGCGCATCGTGATCCCCTCAGGCCCCTTTCGGATGGGCCCGCCCGGAGGCGAGCGACCGTGCCACCCGGGCGGCCCACAGCGCGCGCCAAGCCGGATACCGTTCGTCGTGCAGCCGACGGGCGGCCAGGTTCGGGAGCCAGACGCCTCCCAGGCGAGTCGCCCGGTCCACGGCGTCGGCCGGCGATCGGTACACGCCGCAACCCAGGCCGGCCAGCATGGCCACACCGGTCACGGCGGCATCGCCCTCGACCACCCGGACCGGCAGGCCGATCACGTCGGCCTTGATCTGGTTCCACGCGGCCAACCGGGCGTCACCACCCGAGACACGCAGCTCCCGGAGAGGCTGGCCGGGGGCCAGCACGAGCTCGAGCTGCGCGCGCATCGCGTACGCCACACCCTCCAGCATCGCACGCGCGAGATGGCCCCGACCGTGCCGCTCCGACAGGCCCACCATCGCGCCGCGCAGGGTCGGATCGGTGCGCTCGCCGTCGCCCAGGACCGGCAGCACGAGCAACCCGTCCGCGCCCGCCGGGACCGCGCCCGCCTCCGCATCCAGGCGCGCGTAGGCCTGCGCTTCGCCGGCCGCGCCGGCGCCGCCGAAGAGCAGCCGGGCCAGCCATGCGACGGCCGCGCCGGTCGTGTTCAGGCCGGTCTCCGTGGTGAAGTGCTCGCCCACGACGTGCGGGTAGTGGGTCACCTCCAGCACCGGCAGGGGCCGCTCGACGACGGTGTTGAGACAGGTGGATGAGCCTGCCATCTCGCTCGCCAGGCCGGGATCCAGCAGGCCGCAGCCGAGGGCGCACGCCTGGGAGTCAGCGCCGCCGATGACGACCGGCAGGGGACCGCGCAGGCCGAAACGGCGCACCAGGGCGGGACGCAGGCTGCCCAGCACCGCGCTCGACGGCAGGACCGCCGGGAACAGGCGTGGGTCGAGCGCCCAGGCCTCCAGGTACGGCTCGTGCCACCGTCGCGCCTCGAGGGCATACAGGAGCGTCGCGGCCGCGTGCGTCCCGTCGGTCGCCAGCTCACCGGTGAGGGCCAGGGCCACGAGGTCCCGGGGCTGCAGGAAGGCACGTGTGGCGGCGAAGCGGTCCGGCTGATGACGCCGCAACCAGAGCAGCTTCGGGGCCACGTGGAAGGCCGCCGGCAGGTGGCCTGTCAGGCGGTGCACCTCGGCGGCGCCGAGCCGGCGCCGGAACTCCGCCGCCTCACGAACGGCGCGGTTGTCACGGTAGAGGAGGCCGGGCCCGGTGGGCCGGCCTCGGCCATCCAGGCCCACGACGGACGGACACTGGCCCGTCAGGGCGATCGCCAGGGGGCGGCCCGGCGCACGACGCAGCACCTCGCCGAGCGCGGCGAGCGAGGCCGATCGCCACAAAGCCGCGTCCTGCTCGGCCCACCCAGGGCGCGGGGCATGAGTGGCATACGGGCGTCGGACCTCGAGGAGGCGGCGGCCCCCCAGGTCGAAGATCGCCGCGCGCGCACCGGAGGTCCCTACATCGACGGCCGCGATGGTCGGCTCGCCCCCGGACCGCCGCCCTGGCACCGCCCTACGCCTCAGCCACGAACCATCTGGTGGGCCACGACCTTGTCGCGTTCCAGCGTGATCAGGGCCCCGTTGAGGGTGCCGGTGGAGTAGTCGCTGCCCGGATTCAGGACCAGCGTGCGACCCAGGCGGCGATAGCCAGAAGCCTCGTGGATATGCCCGTGGAGGCCCAGCAGCGGCTGGACCGCCAGCTCGAAGTCGCGCACCGCCGTGCTGCCCGCGGGGGCGAACTTCACCTGTCCGAGCACGGTCTGCACGCGCAGGTCGGCGTCGAGCACCGGCGCATCATCGAGGCCGCTGCCGTAGGGCGGCACATGGACGTTCACGACGGCGCGGGCGGGATCGCGCAGCCGCGACCCCAGACCGGCCAGCACCTCGGACAGCTGCTCCTCGGTCATCTCCCGGTGGCTGTGCCAGGGCGTCAGGTTCGAGTAGCCCCAGGAGATCATCTCGTGGTCGTCGTCGAGGGCCACGACCTCCCCTTCCGCGAGGGTGCCGAAGGGCGCCCGGGCAAGGATCCCCTGCAGCTCGGCCGGGTCATCGTTGCCGAGCATGAAGAACAAGCGGATGGCCGTGCCGCCCAGACGCTCGGCGGCGAGGCTCAGCCAACCCTCGAGTCGCTGGTGCATCAGGCGCACGAACAGCGGGTCCAGCGAACCGTCCGCGCGGCGCGCGTCGAGCTCGCCCGGCTCGGCGCGATACGGGTAGTAGCCATGATCGGCGATGAGCTTCTCCAGCTCCCCGAGCTCCGCCTCGGTGCTCACCTCGTAGTCGGTCCCGATGAAGGCGCAACGCCAGTGGCCGTCGGGCTGGCGGACGATCGTCTGGAGCGCCTTGCCGGCGACATCGCCCCCCAGGACGAGCACATCGGCACGGTAGGCCTGGCCGGCGTTGATGAACTTCCGAAAGCACTTGCTCGAGCCGTGCAGGTCGGTGGCGAAGAAGAGCCGCGTCCGGTGCGCCATCCAGGCTCAGACCGCTGCGCCGGCCCGGGCCGCCCGGGCGACGTCCATGAAGCGGGCCGCGCGCGCCGGGTCGACCGGGTTCCAGGTCACCCCGTCCACCTTGAGGCTGGTGCCCACGATCACCCCGTCGGCCACATCCAGGATCTCGGCGACCGTCTCGGCCCGGACGCCGGTGTTGGCGATCACGGGGGTGTCCGCGGCGGCTTCCTTGGCCCGGCGCAGGTCGTCCATGGCGAAGGGCGTGCCGGCGGCAGGGCCGCTGATGAGGATCGCATCCATGCCCAGGAAGGCCGCTCCCCTCGCGCGATCAGCGACGGTCCGGTCGCCGATGGCACTGCTGAACTCCGGTGAGACGTTATCGAACAGGGCCACGTCATCGGCCCCGATGGCTGTGCGATACCCCGCCAGGTCCCCGATGGCCGGTGCGATCATGCCCAGGTCGCTCTCGTAGACACCGGTCAGGACCTCACGGATGAATGCCGCACCGGTCGCCCGAGCAAGGGCGAGGCTGGCCCGGGCATCCCACAGGACGTTGACGCCGAACGGTACGCGGACGGCCGACCGCAGTTCGCCGATGACCGCGGCCATGGCCGCGGGGATCTCGACACCCACGCTCAGCTGGTACGGCAGGTCTGCCTCGTTGCAGAAGAGGACGCCGTCAACACCCGCCGCCTGGAGGACCTCGAGGTCGCGCCCGACCGCCTCGACCAGGGCGGCCCGACCACCCGCCCGGTCGTGTCTTGGCCGACCGGGCAGCCCCGGGAAGTGGAGCATGGCGATGACTGGCTTGGGCGATCCGAACCGCCGCGCGAGCGATCGATCCATCACATCTCCTTGCCGATGGCAGCCGCGCCGGCCATCTCCTGCGACCCGCGGACGAGGCTCTCGGCCACGCCGCCAGCCGTGGCGATCTCCACCACGACTCCCGCGGTGCGCAGGCGGGCCAACTCGGCCGGCGGGGCAGACGGGTCCGTCACGAGGATCTCGAGGCTGGAGATGGGCGCGACGGCGGCGCCGGTGACGGCACCGATCTTTGAGCCGTCGGCCAGGACGATCGTGCGGATCGACCGCTCGATGGCTGCCCGGTTGATCTCGGCCTCGTCATCATTGAGCTCGGTCAGGCCGTGTCGGGCCGTGAGGCCGGCAGCGCCGACCACCGCCACATCGAAGTGGTAGCGGGCGAGGGTCGCGGCCGCCACCGGTCCATAGCACGTCAACTCGTCCCTCCGAACGGTGCCTCCCAGCATCACGGTTCGCATCGGCCGGGTACCCAGCAGGCTGGCGATCGGCAGCGAGCTCGTCACGATGGTCATGTCCGCTTGGGCGGGCACATAACGGGCGAGATGCTCGCACGTCGTGCCGATGCCGACGAAGATGAGCCGCGCGTCGTCGAGCAGGTGCGCCGCCCGCATGCCGATCAGTCGCTTCTCACGAGCATGCTGGAGGGCCCGTGCATTGAACGCCAGGTCGAAGGCACGAGTGACATGGGCCGTCGCGCCACCGTAGGTGCGGCGGAGGAAGCCATCCCGCTCAAGGCGCTGGATGTCGCGCCGGATGGTCATCTCGGAGACGGCGAACCGCTGAGCCAACTCACCCGCGTGGATGGTCTGGGCGTCGGCCACGGACTCGAGGATCTTGAGGCGTCGGTCGGCTGCGAGCACACTTCACCTGTCTTGCATCAGGACCGCTCATGATGGTACCGCAGGAGACCCACATGAAGCATTGACGTGGACTGTTCGATTGTGTGACACTGCCCGTGACGTCCATCGGAGGGCGGAGGTTGGCCCTGCCCGATGACGGCACCAGCAACGGAGGAGACGCCCGTGGCCAGCACTGGTGGAAGCCAACTGTTCGTCCGGCAGAGCACCGGCCTGGTGCGGGAAGCGTCGGCCCTCGACGCGACCATCTTCAACGCGGTCTTCTCCGCACCGGTCGGCGCCACGCTCGCCTGGGGTGTGTTCGCGGCCCTGACCCTGTTCCCCGGGTCCGACATCGTGGTGGCCACGATCATCTCGGGCGTCATCAATATCCCCGTCCTGATCATGATGGCGTTGCTCGCCTCGAGCATGCCCAGGACCGGCGGCGACTACGTATGGGTCAGCCGCATCCTGTCGCCACCCCTGGCCCTGATCTCGAACTTCGGGGCCGCCCTCTCGGCCACCATCGGGGCCACCTTCTGGGCCCGCTACTTCCCCGTCTTCGCGCTCGGGCCGATCCTGGTCACGCTGGGCATCTTCTTCAACAACCAGACCCTCATCGACTGGGGCAACAGCTTCCAGAAGGACAACCTGTGGATCTTCGTGGGCGGCATGGTGATGGTCGTCCTCATGGGCGCGGTGCTCATCGCCGGCCTGCGGACCACGTTCCGCTGGCAGAACACCTTCTGGATCATCGCCTCGGTCGGGACGTTCATCGCCTTCATCGTGCTGCTGCTCGGTTCCTCGTCGGACTTCCAGACGCACTTCAACGCCCTCAACGCCCAGTACGGCGGCGGCACCAGCACGGCGGTGATCGCGGCGGCCAACGCGACCGGCGCGCAACCGAACGCCGGCAACCTGGATGCGACGTTGCCCACCGTGTTCATCGTCATGACCTTCATGATGTGGAACTGGTGGTCGGTCTACCTCTCGGGTGAACTGAAGAGTGCCTCCAACCGCGGCCGGCAGCTGTCGATCATGTTCGGGGCCCTGGTGTGGGACGTCCTCTTCATCGTCATCGGCGCCCTCCTCCTGTTCAAGGTCACCGGCTACGACTTCATGGTGGCCGTCAACACGGGCGGCAACACCGCCTACGCCATCCCCCAGGCGCCCTGGTACCACTTCATCGCATCACTGGTCTACAACGCGCCCATCCTGACCTTCCTGATCGTGGGCTCGTTCCTCTTCTGGAGCCTGCCGGCGATGGTGGGCAACACGTTCATGCCGATCCGCACCCTGTTCGCCTGGGCCTTCGACCGGCTGCTGCCGGAGCGCCTCGCCGATGTCAACGAGCGCACCCATTCGCCGGTGTGGGCGATCGTGACCGAGATGGTGATCATCACGCTGATGCTCATCTGGAGCATCGTGAGCACCGATTTCATCACCTGGCTGACGCTGGGCGTACTGGCCGGTGTGGTCTGCGTCGTGATCGTCGGGGTCGCGGCGATCATGTTCCCGACACGACGCCCCGACCTGTACAAGGCGTCGCCGGCCAACGTCCGCTGGCTCGGCATCCCTGCCCTGTACATCGTGGCGCCACTCTCCATCCTGGTCATGCTCTTCCTGACCTGGTGCACGCTGGCCTATCCCGCCCTCGCCCTCAACGGCAACTTCAACCAGAACTGGTGGCAGGTCCCGGCGTTCATCGGGATGATCGTCGCGGTCGGCCTCATCGTCTTCTACGGCGCGCGGTTCCTGCGCCGCCGGCAGGGGATCGACGTGGACCTCGTGTATCGGGAGCTGCCGCCCGAATAGCGGCCTTGGGATCCGGCGCCTTCGTCTGATCCCGGAGGCGCCGAGCCGTCGGCGATCCGGGGGGCGCCTCGGCTGGCGTGCCGGCGGCGCGGTGCGGCGCGCCCGGGACCGGCAGCCCCTTGGCTGGGGACGCTCGTACTGTGGTTGCGCCAGGCGACCCTCGCGCCGTCGTTTGCGCCAGGCGACGCTAACGCCGCTCGTTGCGCCAGGCGACGCTAACGACGGACCGGGGCTCCCCGATGCCCGATCCCGGCCCACTCCACCGTCATCCGTTGCGGCTGGCGACCGGAACGGCAGTGGAGGCCATGTTCCTCCGTCGTAACCGCCGCCAGGCGCAACGATGCAGGCCCGGAGCTGCGAGCCCTGGAGGCTCACCAGCGACCTGCTAGAGTGCGAGCTGCAGCCGATGGACCGGCCGCGACGGATGAGGAGGAGGCGCGCCATGCAGACGACCACAGCCCTCCTCTGTCCCCGCCGGTCCGGACTCGCCGAGGGCCTCGCCCCGCGCTGAACCACTCCGACCGTCGGGGTTCCACCTCCCCCCGACGCATCTGGAGTCCTTCCGCGTGCACGAACCCGTTCTCCAGGCGCCCACGATGGCGCCGCCACCACCGCGGCCGGCTCCCGCGTGGCTCATCGAGGCCGGCTACCAGGACCGGCGACTCGGCGTCCTGAGATCCGGCAAGGAAGCCGAGGTCTTCCTGGTCGAACGCAGCTCGGGGGACCGCACCTGCCTCCTGGCCCACAAGCGGTACCGACCACGCAACCCCGTGAAGGGTGAACTCGAGGGGCTGGGCTTCTCCAAGCGCACCGCCTACCACAACGATGCCGTGTACCGGCGCGGCTGGCACCTGCGCACCCGGGACCAGCGGGCGGTCGACCGCAAGACGAACCATGGCCGGGACGTCACGGCGGCCATGTGGCCGTCAAACGAGATGGCGATGCTCGGTCGCGCCTGGGCGGCGGGCGTCAGCGTGCCGTATCCGGTGGAGCGCACCGATGAGGGCCTCCTCATGGAATTCATCGGCGACGACGCGCTCGTCGCGGCGCCCCGCCTGGTCAACGCCGCCCTGGATCGGCCCGCCCTGAGCCAGGCGTGGCAGCAGCTGCTCGCCGACCTGCGCCGCCTGACGCGGGCGGGCGTGGTTCATGCCGACCTGTCGGTCTACAACCTCCTGTGGTGGAAGGGCCGGGTGGTCCTCATCGACTTCCCCCAGGCGGTGCACGCCATCACCAACCCGGCCGCTTCCGATCTGCTCCACCGGGACGTCGTCAACGTGGCCACCTGGTTCGGCGATCGCGGCCTGCGCCTGGACGCCGAAGCGACATTCGTGGACCTGCTGCGCGACCTGCCCTGACACGCTGGACCCGCTCGAACGGGCGTGCTAGCATCGCCGCCCCGCTCGCACCGCACGAGCACCGCGCAGCTACGAGGCCGTTTCGCGTGCCCTTGCCTCGCGCCACGCACGCCGACACCTCCGCCGGCATGCCCGCCGACACGACCCGCCCACGACTGGGCCAGACCTCGCTGGGCCTGGTCCCCGAGGCCCCAGCACTCCCGGCGCTGCCGCTGGGACCCGAGTGGAAACTCCAGCAGCGTCTCTGGGGCCACGCCTTCCACCCCATGTGCAGCTACCTGGCGATGTTCCCGGCGGGCCTGGCGCACGCCTTCATCGCCCGCTACACCCGGCCCGGCGATGCCGTCCTTGACCCCTTCAGCGGCCGCGGCACGACGCCGCTGCAGGCCTGCGCGGAGGGCCGACTGGGGGTGGGCGTCGATCTCAACCCCATGGCCGCCCTGCTCACGACGGCCAAGGTCGACGCCCCGACCAGGGCCGACGTCAGCGCGCGCCTGGGCCGACTCCACCTGCGCTTCCTGGACGAGCGGACCGCCTGGCAGGAGGCGGCTGAGGCGGCCCTGGCCGCTCCCGGTCGGGGCGGCACGCCCGTGCCCGCGGCGGGCGGCGTCGGCGCCCCGGCCCCCCTCCCGCCGGAGGTGGCCCTGGCCTTCCACCCCCGCACCCTGGCCGAGCTCCTCTTCCTGCGGCACGAGCTGCGAGCCATGGACGGACCGGCCGCGCTGGCGGACCGGCGCGACAGGTTCCTGGCCGGCGCCGCGCTGGGCATCCTCCACGGGCGCAGCGCGACGTACCTGTCCGACCTGATGCCGAATTCATTCAGCATGGCGCCACGCTACGTGCGCGAGTTCGTGGCCAGGACCGGCTTCCGCCCGGCGGAGCGTGACGCCTTCGCCTGCCTCGAGGCGAAGTTGCGCCGCCTGTACCGCCAGGGCGTGCCGCCGGTGCGCGGCGTGGCGATGCGCGGCGACGCCCGGGTGGCGGCCGCTGCGGTCCGGGCCGCTCTCCGGGCCCGCGCCCTGCCCGACCGGGTCCGCCTGGTGGTCACCAGCCCGCCCTACCTGCGCGTCGTGAAGTACGGCTACTACAACTGGCTGCGGCTGTGGTTCCTGGGGGTCGACCCCGCCGCGGTGGACGCCGCGCTGGACGACGCCCACCGACTGCCCGCATACGTCGATTTCCTGCGGCAGGTGCTGACCGACCTCACCGGCGTGCTGACCGACGACGCCGTGGTGGCCCTTGTCATCGGTGACGTGGCCATGGACCGCGGACGTGCCTTCAGCGGCGGCGTCGGTCTTGCCCAGACGGTCTGGGAGCAGGCCGCCGAGCCGGCCGGCTACCGCCTGGCGGGCCTCGTCGTCGACGACATCGCCGCCCATCGCAAGCTCACCCGGATCTGGGGCGCGGAGGCTGGGCGAGCCACGACGACGGACCGCGTGCTGGTCGTCTCTCCCACTGAGCTGGGGCGCCGACGGGCCGTCGCCGGCGCGACGCTGCCGGTCGACTGGACTTGGCCGTCGCCGAGCTGGACTCGCCTGGGCTAGGCTGCCCGGACCGCCCGCCCATGACGGTACACTCGTCGCGATGCGCGCCTTCTATCACCCCGATGACCTCGCGGCGATGGACCCGCTGGTCCTCATGAAGAACCTGGACCACGTCCGCATGACCAGCCGCCGCCTGAGCTACGTGCTGCAGGGGCAGGTCCACCTGTACGTGCCCGAGGCCAACCAGCTGCGCGACGAGATCGACCGCTACGTGGAGGCGGAGCGGCAGATCGAAGGCGAGATGGCCAGGCGCCGCATCCGCGCCTGAGGTTCAGCCGGCGGCTCGTTCCTGGCCGATCACCTCGCGCACCAGGGCGGCCAGGCCCGGCATCTCCGCCAGGGTGAAGCGGATGCCATGGTCCGACAGCTCCGCGAAGCCCCAGTCGCGATAGGCCCGGTGGGCCGCCACGGCGCACATCTCGTCGTACAGCTCGGGCCACGCGACGCGACGCCGGCGACGGCAGAAGCGGACGAACTCGATGGCCTCGTCGCCTGCCTGGCCCGCGACACCGGCGGCGGCGCCAGCGGGGATGACGGGCCGGGCGAGGCGTGCTTCCATGATCAGGGCGGGACCTTTCGTCGCAACTATCTTCCCCGCTGGCGACGGGCGCGCGTCGACTGGGTCTGGGCGCGCGCGAGGCCAGAACGGACCGATCTCCGCACGGTGGTCGCGTGGGGCGACCCGGGGGACCTGCCCGTGATGAGTGCTCATCCATGGTACCCCCGCGGCGGCGTCGGCGGGTAGGGGATCTGTCCACCAAGTTGTCCACCAAGTTGTCCACAGGGGTCAGCCGGCGCGCGGGCGGACCCCCAGACCGGGCCGGTCGGAGAGGTGCCAGCGGCACGCCGCATCCAGGTGGAGGCCCTCGAAGGGGTCATGGGCCAGCAGCAGGTTGCCGTCCAGGTCGACCCAGTCGACCAGCCCGGCGACCGCCACCGAGGCGGCCACGCCGACCGTCGTCTCCTCCATGCAGCCCAGGAAGATGCGAAAGCCGGCCGCGCGGGCCTGCTCGATCATGCGCTTCGCCGGTCCGACCCCGCCCACCTTGGCCAGCTTCACGTTGACGCCCTGGACGACACCGGCCAGCGCGTCCAGGTCCGTGGCCACGACCGCGCTCTCGTCCGCGACGACGGGCAGCGGGCTGACGCGCTGGAGCGCGGCCAGGTCCGCCAGGCGGTGGGCGGGGAACGGCTGCTCGATGAGCTCCACCCCGAGACGGACCAGCTCGGGCACGAGGCGCTCGCCATCGGCCAGGCTCCAGCCCGTGTTGGCGTCGACGCGGATAGGGCCGTCGTAGACACCGCGGACGGCCTCCAGCGTGGCCAGGTCGCGTGGTCCACCGACCTTGATCTTGAGAGCCGGGAAGTGGGCGGCCCGGGCTGCCCTTTGGGCCACCACCGCCGGCTCGTCGAGGCCGATGGTGAAGTCCGTGGGCGGCACCTCGCGCGGGGTACCCAGCAGCTCGGCGAGGCCAAGCCCGAGGCGCCGGCCGGCCAGGTCGTGCAGGGCGATGTCAAGGGCGCACTTGGCGGCCCCGTGGTGGCGGATCGCGTCGCCCATCGCGTCGTCAGCCGAGCGCAGCCAGACCCTCGTGGCGTCGATCTCCGCGGGAGGCGGTCCCAGGGGCAGCAGCGCCTGGAGCAGGAGTGGCATGACCGCCGCCATCGTCCCGACCGTCTCACCGTAGAACGGGTCCGGGAAGCCCTCGCCCAGGCCGGTCGGGCCGCCCTCCGACGCCAGCTCCACGATCATCGTCGTGGCGACCCGGTCCTCGAGCGAGCGGGCGATGCGGAACGGATCCTTGAACGGGATCTGGTGGACGCGCCAGGCCAGCTGCCACGGCCCAGCGCGACAGCTGTCGGTGGGGTCAGGCACAGCCGGTCGTGGGCCCGACGTCACGAGAGCCGTGCGCGCAGCGCGTCCATCAGCCGCTCGCCGCCGAAGCGGTATGGGTCATCCGTCGGCAGGCCGGTCAGGTCCGCCGTCTCCGCGATGACCCGCCGGGCCTGTGCCTCCCCCAGCGTCGAGGTATTGAGCGCGACCGCGGCGACGAGCGAAGGGGCGACGAGGCGCGCGACCTGCTCGTGCAGGCGGATGAACTCGGGCAGGGGCTGCAGCGGGAAGGAGGCATCCGGCAGGTGCTCGAAGTCGTGCTGCTCCAGGCCCACCCGATGGACCATGACCATGGCGTGGGGCGTCGTGCCATGGATCAGGCCCAGCGTCACAGAGCTGTACGCGGGATGGTCCAGGGAACCCTGCCCCTCCACGAAGACCCAGTCGCCCAGCGCCTCTCCTTGCTCGACGAGCCACTCGCAGGTGCCGTTGAGGAAGTCGCTGATGACCCGGTCGACGGCCACCCCCCAGCCGGCGATCATCATCCCGGTCTGGCCGGTGGGCACGAACACGCCCGCCAGGCCGGCCGCCTGGGCCGCCCGCGTCAGTTCCAGGGCCACGCTCATCTTGCCGATGGCGCAGTCCGTGCCCACGGTGAGGATGACCTTCTTGCCCGGCAGGTGGCGCCGGCCGACGGCCGTCTCCGTGCGATCCGGCGCCCGGCGGAAGTCGACGATGACCACGCCGCGCGCCCTGGCCGCGGCGGCGAACTCGGGATCGTCCCCCAGCATGGTGTGGAGGCCCGAATGGACGTCCAGCCCCTGGTCGATGGCGTGCAGGATGGCGAGGCGCCAGGCCTCCGGCAGACGGCCACCGGTGGGGGCGATCCCGATCAGCAGCGTGTCGGGTCGGCGGCGCAGCGCCTCATCGAGGCTGGCCACGATGGGGATGTCGTAGGCCTCGCCCATGTCATCGCTGACGTTGCCGGGGGCCCGCGTCGAGTCGATCACGGCGACGATGACGTCGCGTCCGTAGCGGATGACCCCGCGCGCCGTCTTGCCACTGTGGGGCCGGAACTCACCCTCGGCAAGGATCGCCAGCCGGCGTGGCGTCGCGTGCGGGTCCACGCTCCGAGTCTACCGGCTGGGCCGTCTCGCGGGGTAGATTGCGCCCGTGAGCTTCGACGTGGCGGCGGACGCGTACGACCGGTTCATGGGCCGCTACTCGCGGCTCCTGGCCCCCCAGCTGGCCGACCTCGCCGGGGTTCGTGCGGGCCAGCGGGTGCTCGACGTGGGCTGCGGGCCCGGGGCGCTCACGGCCGAGCTTGTCGCCCGGCTGGGGCCGGCGGCGGTCGCAGCCGTCGACCCGTCCGAGCCATTCGTGACGGCGGTGCGCGAACGCCACCCCGGGGTCGATGTGCGACTGGCCCCCGCGGAGCGCCTGCCGTTCCCGGACCGGGGCTTTGACGCCGCCCTGGCCCAGCTCGTCGTGCACTTCATGTCCGAGCCCGTCGGTGGCCTGGCGGAGATGGCCCGCGTGACCCGGCGGGGCGGTGTGGTCGCGGCGTGCGTGTGGGACCACGCCGGACGCCAGGGCCCGCTCGGCCTGTTCTGGCAGGCGGCACGCGATCTGGACCCCGACGTGACGGACGAATCGCAGCTGGCGGGCGTGCGGGCCGGCCACCTGGCCGCGTTGTTCGAGGCCGCCGGCCTGCATGACATCCAGGAGACCACGCTCGTCGCGACCCTCAAGCACGCCAGCTTCGAAGACTGGTGGGCGCCCTTCGGCGGCGCCGTGGGACCCGCTGGCTCCTACGTGGCCGGCCTCGACACGGCCCGGCGGGCCGAACTGCGCGAACGCTGCCGCGCCCTGCTCCCGGCCGCCCCGTTCGTGGTCGTCGCCCGGGCCTGGGCGACCCGCGGCCTGGCATAGCCGCAGGGGTTGGTACCGCATATCGGATTCGAACCGATGATCTCCGCCTTGAGAGGGCGGTGTCCTGGGCCTCTAGACGAATGCGGCATCGATGCCGAGGCGGCCCGCGTCGGCGGCGGCCAGTCTAGCAAACGCCCCTGGACCCGTCCCGCGCCTCACAGGTGGTGGGTCTCCAGGAACCCCTTGAGCGCCGCGGCGACCTGGGCATGGCTTTCGTCGCCGGCCACCAGGCCGTAGTGCGAGTGGGCGCCGAAGGGCAGGTACTCGGCGGCGATCCACTCGGCCAGCCGCTCCGAGTCGGGCCCCGGGTAGAGCCGATCGAGGCCGCCGCCGACGACCAGCCGGGGGCTCACCTGGAGGGCCAGCGGCTCGATGGGGATACCGGCCAGGACGTCCCGACGGGCGGCCCCGGACTCGGCGCCCATCATGTGCTGGATCCGCAGGACGTCGCCGATCGACAGGTCGGGGTTCTGCCGGCGGATCTGCTCGGGCAAGCCCTGCCAGCCGATGAAGTCGCGCCGGAAGATGGCCGGCACCTCGCGCAGCTGGTGCAGCTTGGCCGGCGCTCGCAGCTCGCGGGGCAGGGCCGGGCTGATGAGGACGAGCCCCGCCATGGCCTGCCGTTCTGCCAGCTTGAGGGCCAGCAGGCCGCCGAGCCCGTGGCCGACCACCACGGCGTCGCCACCCAGGCGCCGGTGGGCGGCCTCGACGTCACCGAGGTACGTGCCGAAGTCCAGGGCCTCGAAGTCGGCGTTGTCGGACCAGTAGTGCGCTCGCAGGTTGACCGCGTGGGCCTCCCAGCCGCGCGTTGCGAAGTACTCCTGGTAGCGATGCCAGACCCATGAGCCACCGAGCTCGCCGTGGATGAGCATCAGGGGCCGGCGCCGCGAGCGCCGCTCGGGCAGCCACGACTCGATGTGGACCCCCCGTTCCAGCAGGTCGATCTCGTCCTTGCGGATGGGCCGGGCGGGCTGCGCCCGCTCCAGTGGCGGGTGGGCGACGGGAAGGGCGATCGGTTCGTCGGCCATGGGCTCAGGACCCTCCCATATCGAACACCAGGCCGGTGGCCGGCTTGGGGGTGAAGTAGGTCGACTTCTGGGGCATCAGCTCGCCCGCCTCGGCCACTGCCAGGACGGCGTCCACGGGCGTGGGGTCGAGCAGGAAGGCCGTGTCTGCTTCGCCCCGCGCCACCGCCTCGATGGCGAGCTGCGCGTCGCTGGTATAGCCGATCGCCCCGTCGTATGCCGCCGCGGCATCGATGCCGAATAACCTCCAGAGGGCAGCCGCCAGGACGGCCACGTCCAGCCAGCGCAGCCCCTGGGAGACATGCTGGTCCAGGAGGGGGGCGATGTCCGCGACCCTTGGCGTGAGCACGGCCGCGAGCCCGCCCGTATAGAGACCCAGACGCTGGGTGCCGACCGGGCCGGGAATGCCCATGACTTCCGTGAGCGCCGCAGGCGAGGGGCATGGATCGACGCGGAAGAGGGGCGCGGCGGCAGCGAGGAGCGCCGGGCCGGCGGGCTCGCCTCGCACGAGACGATGCGTCGGAAGCGTCGTCACCGCGGTCGCGGCCAGGTCGAACAGCAGGGCCATGATCGTGGCCGCCTCCGGCCGCTCGGCGCGGTACGAGAGGGCGGTCTCGTAGCGGTGGTGGCCGTCGGCGATGGTGATCGGCGCCGCGGACGCGCCCGCCAGCAGCATGCGGGCAGCCACACCGCGGGCGGGGTCGTCAACGGGCACGACCCACAGGCGGTGCTCGACCTGAGCGTCGTCGACCACGGCCGCATGGGGCGGCATGGCCGTCAGGGCGTCCAGGGCGGTCGCGGTGGCGCTCCCCGCCGTGCGATACAGCCCGATGATCGGACTCAGGTTGGCCCCCGTCGCCCGCAGCAGGGCCAGGCGGTCGGCGCGCGGCCCGCCCAGGGTCCGCTCGTGCGGCCGCACCGGCCCGCCGGCCCGGAACGGCTCCAGGCCAAGGCGCGCCACGAAACCTCGCTGGGCCTGCGCCTGCCCGCCCCGTGGCGACCAGCGCTGCTCATAGGCGTAGACGGCCGGGCGGTCGTCGCGCACGAGCAGACCGGCTGCCTGCCAGGCGCCGAGCGTCGCTGCCGCACGCGCGTAGCGGCCGTCCGCCGGTTCGCCGGGAAGCGGCCGCGGCAGCTCCAGCCGCACTGAGTTGTGGGGATCACGGGCGGCGAGGCGATCGGCCTGCGCCGGGCTGATGACGTCGTATGGCGGGCTGATCAGGTCGGCCAGGTCACCCGCCGCGGGCGCGTAGCGCCAGCCTCGGAACGGGGAGATCGTGGGCACCGCCGCATGCTACCCGAGGCCCTCGGGCCGTGCCGCGACGGCTGCGCTAGCCTTGCCCGTGCATGTCTCGCTCCCCGATCCCGAACCTGATGCGGGGCCTCCTGCTCCTCGCCGTGGCCTGCCTGGTGCTGGCCGGGTGCGGCCAGCCGGATGCGGCGTTGGCCACGCCGCAGGACAACGTGGGCCTGGTCCAGACGATGGCCCAGCATGGCCTGATCGTGGTGAGCCAGACCAGCGGGGACCCGGGCTGCAGCGTGCCGGGCGTGGTGGCCAACGCCATCCACTGGCGCGTCATGGCCTCCACCGACGCAGCGGCCCGCGACGTGTACATCTTCCGCTTCCTGGATCACGCCGCGTTCCTCACAGGGGCCTCTGACGTGGACGCCTGCCAGGCTCAGTTCACGGCCAGCCAGACGCGCGCCGGCGGCGACGTGACGCGCCTGGACATCAGCCCGTGGCGGGTCTTCGGCGACGGCTGGTCGGCGGACCTGCGGGCGGGCCTCACGGCGGCCTTGACGGCGGCCGCCGGGAACGGTGGCCTCCAGCCGCCAGGCGAGGATCAATAGCACCTGAGTACACCTGGGTCAACCAGAGTGGGACCACCGGGCCAGGGATTTCGGGCGGGTCGGCGGCGAGGCTCCTGGCATGCGCCCGGTCCGCACCAGACGAAGCTTCGCCCTCCGCGTCTGGCTCGCCTTCGGGTTCGCCGCGGTCCTCACGACGAGTGTCGCCGCGGCTGCCGACGCCCCGGGCGCCGCGCCGCTGCAGGTCCGTCCCGCCGCCGCGGCGGGGCTGCCCGTGGTGGCCGCCTCGACCGCCTACACGGATGCCGGCGTCTCCGGGCTCACCCGCGCGCTGGCAGCCGAAACCGCGCCCGTCGCGCCGGCCAGCCCGGCCCGGACCCTCAAGGCGGCGGCGCCGAAGCCCAGGGTGGTGGTTCGCGCCCCTGACGCTGGACCG
>DASPUH010000114.1:0-7530 GCA_035622975.1 Candidatus Sulfotelmatobacter sp. | reverse complement strand
CCATCGCGGTGGTCGAGCTGGGGAGCGTATTTGCTATACTCCCGGCGCTTTGTCGAGGTCCCCGTGATCGAGCCTGGCCGGGGCCTGGCATATCTCGGCTTGTTCTCCGAGATCGGGATCATCCTCCTGATCACGACCCTGTGCGGCGCCCTCGCCGGCCACTGGGTCGACGATCAGGTCGGGACGCTGCCGATCCTTACCGTCGCCGGGTTCCTGCTCGGCGCAGCCGGGGGGACCGTGGTCATCTACCGACTCCTGATGCGGTTCCTGGCCCGGCTCGGCTGAGGCCCGGCCCGCACGCACGACCCTTGGAGCAGAACCAGATCGATGGATCCCGCGGAGCCGGCGACGCCCGAACGCCCTCGCAGCCGCAGGCCCCTCATGGTGGGGCTCGTGGTGGCCGTGATCGCCCTCGATCTTTTGGCCTTCGTGCTGGTCCCGCCGTACCCCGCCGGCGAACCCGGCCAGTCGATCAGCGGCATCGGCGACCTCATCGGCGCCAACCTGGAATTGCCGGCCCCGCACGTGGTGCTGGACCTGGCGCCCAACGACCCGGTGCCGGCCGACGCCATCCTGTCGTTCCACCCGAGCATCTCGGCGCCCATCTTCACGACGTGGCTGGTGATGCTCGTCATCCTGGTCACCGGCTTCCTGGCCGCCCGGCAGATGACGGCCGTCCCGGGCCGGCTGCAGAACGCGGCCGAATTCGTCTACGAGAGCCTGGAGAACTGGGCCATCTCACTGGGGGGCGAGCCGGCCCGCCGGCACGTGCCGCTGTTCGCCGGATTCTTCATCTTCATCCTGTTCTCCAACTGGAGCGGGCTCATCCCCATCTTCGGCAAGGTGGAAGCGCTGCGCGCGCCGACGAGTGACGTGAACGTGACCATCGGGCTCGCCCTGGTGGCATTCCTGTACTTCCAGGGGCAGGGCTTCCGGACCCTCGGCGTACGACGCTACCTGGGCAAGTTCTTCGTCTTCAGCGGCTTCCGCGAGGGGATCGGGGCGGGCTTCATCGGCCTCTTCGTGGGCCTCATCGAGTTCATGCTGGAGTTCATCAAGCCGGTCACGCTGGCGATGCGTCTCTTCGGCAACATCTTCGGCGGTGAGGTCGCCCTGGGCGTCATCACAGCCCTCACGATCGCCGTGCTGCCGGCCGCCATGCTCCTGCTGGAAGGGCTGCTCAACTTCGTGCAGGCCCTCATCTTCTCCACGCTCATGCTGATGTACACCGTGATCGCGGTCGAGGGGCACGACGAGGAGGCCCACGCCGCGCCCGCCTACGCCGATCTGCCGGAGGGCAGCCTCGGCGCTTCCCTGACGGGGGTGCCTGCCGCCCACTGACCGCCAGCTAGCCAATCAACCCAGCCCACCTCCGGCCCTGCCGGACCCAATCGCAGGAGGAACTTCCATGGGACCACTCGGTGCAGGTCTCGCCGCACTCGGGGTGCTCGGCCCGGGCATCGGCATCGGCATCCTGACCGGCCTGGCCGCCTCTGCCATCGGCCGCAACCCTGATGCGACGGCCAACATCCGCGCCACGTTCATCCTCGGCGCCGCCTTCGCCGAAGGGCTCGGCGTGCTGGCCATCGTGGTGGCCATCCTGGCGCTCGTCCTCAAGACGTCGTAGGCGGGCGGCCGGCAACGCTCATGACGCCGCTCGCCCTGGCCGGGTCGTCGCTGCATGCGGCGGCGCTTCTGGCCGCCGCCGACACTGGCGGCGCCGGGCTTCAGATCAACTTCTTCTGGGTCATCGTCTCCACCCTGAACTTCGTCGTCTTCGCCATCCTGCTGTACGTCGCGTTCGGGCGGACGGTCAGCCGCATGCTGGCCGACCGGCGCGCTCGCATCGAGCAGGGCCTGAAGGACGCCGACCTCGCCCGGCGCGAGCGCGACGCGGCCGCCCAGGAGAAGCAGAGCATCCTCCAGGCAGCCCGCCGCGAGGCGAACGACATCGTGGCCCACGCCCAGAAGACGGCCGACGACGTGCGCCAGCGCGATGTCGCCGCTACCCAGGCGGAGCTGGAGCGGCTGCGCGAGCAGGCTGCCGCCGAGATCGCCGCCGAGAAGGCCCGCGTGCTGGGCGAGGTCCGCGGCCAGATCGCCGACCTGGCGCTGCTGGCGGCCGCCCGCGTCGTGGGCGAGACGCGCACCAGCGAGCGCGAGCGGCGCCTCGTCCAGGAGTTCCTCTCCACCACCACGCCGGGCGGCCCGGCCGAGCCGGCCTGATCGTCCGTGGCACGTCACGACAGCTCGGCCAGGCGCTACGCGGAGGCGGTGTTCCAGCTGGCCGTCCGCGACGACGACGTGGCCCGCTGGCGCGCCGATCTGGCCGCCGCCGTGGCCGCCGTAGGGGAATCACGCGTGGCGCGGGTCCTGGCCGACCGGGGCCTGGCCTTCGAGGCGCGGCAGCACCTGATCGAGGCGGTCATGGGTTCGGCCATCCGCACCCCGGTGCGCAACCTGGCCCTCCTCCTCCTGCAGCGGGGCCGCCTGGAGTCGCTGCCGGGTGTGCTGGCCGAGTTCGTCCGCCTCGACAACGCCCGCCAGGGCATCGTCACCGCCACTGCCACCAGCGCCGTCCCCCTTGAGCCGGCGGAGGTCCGCGAGCTCACCGCGCGCCTCGAGCAGCTCACCGGCGGCAGCATCGAGCTGAGCCAGCGCGTGGATCCGGCCCTCCTGGGCGGGGTCCAGGTCCGGCTCGGCGACCGCCTCATCGACGGGAGCGTCCGGGGCCGCCTGGAACGGCTGCGCCACCGGCTCGCCTCGGGCGCCCTCTAGGAGATCGCATGGCCATCCGTTCCGACGAGATCACCAGCATCATCAAGTCCGCCATCGAGGGCTTCGACGCGAGCGCCGAGACCCGCTCGGTCGGTACGGTCGTGGAGGTGGGCGACGGGATCGCCCAGGTCTACGGGCTGTCCGACGCCCTGGCCTCGGAGCTGCTGGAGTTTCCCGGCAACGTCTTCGCCCTGGCCCTCAACCTGGAGGAGGAGACGGTCGGGGCGGTGATCCTGGGCGACGCCACGGCCATCAAGGAGGGCGACACGGTCAAGACGACCGGTCGGGTGGCGGAGGTCCCGGTCGGCCAGAGCCTGGTCGGCCGGGTCATCGACCCACTCGGCCGCCCGCTGGACGACAAGGGCCCGCTGGGGGCGACGAAGACGCGCCCCGTCGAGCGCATCGCGCCGGGCGTCATCGTGCGCCAGGGGGTGGACACCCCCGTCCAGACCGGCATCAAGGCCATCGACGCCCTGATCCCCATCGGCCGCGGCCAGCGCGAGCTGATCATCGGCGACCGCCAGACGGGCAAGACCGCGGTGGCCATCGACACGATCATCAACCAGACGGGCCAGGGCCTGGTCTGCATCTACGTGGCCATCGGCCAGAAGCTCTCCACGGTCGCCAACATCGTGGCCACCCTGGAGAAGTACGGGGCGATGGAGCACACCATCGTCGTCGTGGCCGGCGCCGAGGACCCCGCCCCCCTGCAGTACCTGGCCCCCTACTCGGGCGTGGCCATCGGCGAGGAGATCATGGAGGTCGGCGTCGAGCTGCCGGGCCAGGGCCTGGTGAAGGACGCCCTGTGCGTCTATGACGACCTCTCCAAGCACGCCTGGGCGTACCGCGAGATGTCGCTCCTGCTGCGCCGGCCGCCGGGGCGCGAGGCGTACCCGGGCGATGTCTTCTACCTCCACAGCCGGCTGCTCGAGCGGGCCGCGCGCCTCAACGCGGAGAACGGGGGCGGTTCCCTGACGGCCCTGCCGATCATCGAGACGCAGGCCGGCGACGTCTCGGCCTACATCCCCACCAACGTCATCTCCATCACCGACGGCCAGCTGTTCCTGGAGACCGACCTCTTCAACTCCGGCCAGCGGCCCGCCCTGAACGTGGGCATCTCGGTCAGCCGCGTCGGGTCGGCGGCCCAGACGAAGGCTATGAAGAAGGTCGCCGCGCCACTCAAGCTGGACCTCGCCCAGTACCGCGCCCTGGCCGCCTTCGCCCAGTTCGCCTCCGACCTGGACAAGGCCACGCGCGACCAGCTGACGCGCGGCGAGAAGCTGTCCGAAGTGGTCAAGCAGCCGCAGTACCAGCCGCTGCCGGTGGAGAAGCAGGTGGCCATCCTGTACGCCGCGACCAAGGGCTACCTTGACGACGTGCCGACGCCCCGCGTCAAGGAGTTCGAGACCGGCCTGTACCGCTTCCTGGAGACGGAGCGGCCCAGCGTGCTGCGGGAGCTGGGCCAGACCAAGGCCCTGAGCGACGACCTGACGACGGCCCTGGACGAGGCCGTGACCGCCTTCCGCACCTCGTTCCTGGCCTGAGCGAGGGGAGCCGACCCGGCCGTGGCCAGCCAGCGTGACATCCGCCGCCGCATCGCCTCGGTGCGCAACATCCGCCAGATCACGCGGGCCATGCAGTTCGTCGCCGCCTCCAAGCTGCGCCGGGCGCAGGAGGCCACCCTCGCCGCGCGCCCCTACAGCGAGGCGCTCGACGAAGTGCTGGCCGACCTCGCGGCGGTCCTGGACCAGGAGCACCATCCGCTCCTCGCCGGTGCCAGTGGCGGCAAGCGGATCATCGTCCTGGTCACCACCGACCGGCCGCTGGCGGGGCCGCTGACCTCCAATATCGTGCGCTTCACCGCCCGCGAGATCGTGGACCACCCCGGCGACGTGGCCGTGGTGACCATCGGTCGCAAAGGCCGTGACGCGATGCGGCGCACGGGCGTGCCCATCGACGCCCACTTCGCGGGCTTCGGCGACCGGCCCGCCTTCGCCGATGTGCTGCCCCTGGTGCGACTCGTCAGCGAGGGTTACCTGAACGGCGAGTTCGGCCGGGTGGACGTCATCTACTCGCACTTCGTGTCCACGCTGGTCCAGCGCCCCACGATGGCCCAGCTGCTGCCGATCGTCCCGACGACCGACACCAGCGGCATCCCGGGCCGCCAGTTCATCTTCGAGCCCAGCCCGGCCGGGGTGCTGGAGCGGCTCCTGCCGCGCTACGTGGCGACCCGCTTGTACCAGGCCGTGCTCGAATCCAAGGCCAGCGAGGAATCCAGTCGCATGGTGGCGATGAAGAACGCCACTGAGAATGCCGAGACCCTCATCGAGGACCTGACCCTGGCGTACAACAAGGTCCGCCAGGCCAACATCACGCGCGAGATGATCGAGATCGCGACCGGCGCCCAGGCGCACTAGAGGCCCCGTCCACCACCAGGAGGCAACCGAGCACCATGGCGACCGCCGCTCCCGCCGCGACCGGCAAGGTCATCCAGATCACCGGCCCCGTGGTCGACATCGAGTTCCCCGCCGGGCAGTTGCCGGCCATCTACAACGCCGTGGAGATCGAGCGGCCGGGCATGGTCTCGCTGGTCTGCGAGGTCGAGTCCCACCTCGGCAACGACTGGGTCCGCTCGGTGGCCATGACCACGACGGACGGCCTGGCCCGCGGGGCCGCCGTCCACGACACCGGGGCGCCCATCGCCGTGCCTGTCGGGGAGGTCACCCTGGGCCGCGTCTTCGACGTGCTGGGGCACACCATCGACCTCAAGGAGCCGGTGACCGCCAAGGTCAACCTGCCCATCCACCGTGCCCCGCCCGCGTTCGACCAGCAGACCACCGACGTCCAGGTGTTCGAGACGGGCATCAAGGTCATCGACCTCATCTGCCCCTTCCGCAAGGGCGGCAAGATCGGCATCTTCGGCGGCGCCGGCGTGGGCAAGACGGTCATCATCCAGGAGCTCATCCGCAACGTCGCCCAGGAGCACGCCGGCTACTCCGTCTTCGCCGGTGTCGGCGAGCGCAGCCGCGAGGGCAACGACCTCATCCACGAGATGACCGACTCGGGCGTCATCGCCAAGACGGCCTTCGTCTTCGGCCAGATGAACGAGCCTCCCGGGGCCCGCCTGCGCGTGGGCCTGACGGCCCTGACCATGGCCGAGTACTTCCGCGACGAGGAGGGCCGCGACGTCCTCCTCTTCATCGACAACATCTTCCGCTTCACGCAGGCCGGCTCGGAGGTCTCTGCGCTCCTGGGCCGGATGCCGTCGGCGGTGGGCTACCAGCCCAACCTGGCGACCGAGATGGCGGCGCTCCAGGAGCGCATCACCTCGACCAAGAAGGGCTCCATCACCTCGCTGCAGGCCGTCTTCGTGCCGGCCGACGACTACACCGACCCGGCCCCGGCGACGACCTTCGGGCACCTGGACTCGACGATCCGCCTGGAGCGCTACCTCACCGAGCTGGGCATCTACCCCGCGGTGGACCCGCTGACCTCCACCTCTCGGGTCCTGGACCCGCTGGTGGTGGGCCAGGAGCACTACGACGTGGCGCGCGAGACGCAGCGCGTGCTGCAGCGCTACCGCGACCTGCAGGACATCATCGCCATCCTGGGCATCGACGAGCTGTCCGAGGAGGACAAGGCCACCGTCGCCCGGGCCCGACGCCTGCAGCGCTTCATGAGCCAGCCCTTCTTCGTGGGCGAGGTCTTCACCGGCCGGCCCGGCAAGTACGTCTCGATCAAGGACACGGTCGCCTCGTTCAAGGAGATCCTGGAGGGCAGGACGGACACGCTGCCCGAGCAGGCCTTCTTCCTCGCCGGCACGCTCGACGACGTGCGCGAGAGCGCCAGGAAGCTCGAGGGCTGAGATGCCGCTCCACCTGGAGATCGTGACGCCCGAGCGGCTCGCCTACAGCGACGAGGTCGACGAGGTGGTCTGTCCCGGCAGCGAAGGCGAGCTGGGGATCCTGCCGCATCACGCGCCGCTCGTGACGAACCTGGGGGTGGGCGAGCTGCGCATCCACAAGGGCGGCCAGCTTGAGTCGTTCGCCATCGTGGGCGGCTTCCTGCAGGTCCGGCCCGACCGGGTCGTGGTCCTTGCCGAGACGGCCGACATGGCCTCCGAGATCGACCTCGAGAAAGCCCACCAGGCGCGCGAAGAGGCCGAGCGGGTGCTCGAGACCCAGACCACGCCGGCCGACCTGGCCGCCGCCCGTGCCGCCCTCCAGACGGCCCTCCTCCGGATCCGCGTCGCCGAACGGCGGCACCGTGAGGGCCCGCGGCTCCGCGGGTAGCCTCGTGGCCGACGCCCGCCCGTTCATCTGGGAGTACGCGCCGCCGCCGGTCCCGCGCGAGATGCTGCGGGTGGAGGGTCGTCACCCGCTGTCCGGCACGGTGCGCATCAGCGGCAGCAAGAACGCGGCCCTCAAGCTGCTCGCCGCGGCCACGCTGACCGGCGAGCGCTGCCGTTTCACGAACGTGCCCGAGATCGAGGACGTGCGCGTCATGGCGGAGACGCTGCGCGACCTGGGGGTCGTGGTGGACCACCCCTCGGCCAACGTCTACGAGGTCGCCTCCGGCGACGTGGACTGGCTCTTCGTGCCCCTCGAGGCAGCCGCCAAGATGCGCGCCAGCTTCATCCTGCTGGGGCCGCTCCTGGCCCGCTTCGGGCGGGTCATCATCAGCAATCCCGGCGGCGACCGCATCGGGCGCCGCCCGGTCAACCTCCATGTCGATGCCATGCGCGCCCTGGGC
>DASPUH010000113.1:0-39967 GCA_035622975.1 Candidatus Sulfotelmatobacter sp. | reverse complement strand
GTCGAAGATGCGGGCCTCGCCCCCGGCCGCGGTGGCCAGGGCCGCCAGCTGT
This sequence comes from Candidatus Sulfotelmatobacter sp., assembly GCA_035622975.1. Taxonomy (GTDB): domain Bacteria; phylum Chloroflexota; class Limnocylindria; order Limnocylindrales; family CSP1-4; genus DASPUH01. The sequence continues at coordinate 39,915 of DASPUH010000113.1, read as the reverse complement.
CGCGCCCCGGCGTCGTTCGTCCGGAGCCCGCGGCCGATGCACAGGAGGTCCGGCCGCAGCCAGAACGTGTCGCCCCCATCGACCGTGCCCGGCGCCTCGATCGCGCCGACGGCCGGGATGCCGTGCCCGGTCATCCACGCGGCGAGGAGCGGCGCCTCGCGTCGCCTGCTTGGACGGCCGCTGCGGAGCGCGATGGAGCCCCGGTCGGTCACCAGCAGCGGGTCGAACGTGTAGATGTCGTCGGCGCTGCCCGACTCGGCCTCGAGCAGCTCGACCTGCACGCCGAGCTGCCTGAGCAGGGCCACGAGGGCGTCATGCTCGCTGCGCGCTCGCGGCAGGTCCACCGGGTGCAGGAAGCCCAGCGCCGGGTCCGCGAAGGCGCGGCCGAAGGCCAGCCCGGGCCGCTTGACCAGGACGCGCCGGAGTGGCGCCACCATGCTCTGCGCGCCGAACGTCCGGGCCGGGGTCACGCTACAGCTCGCGGCGGCGGAAGCTCAACCAGCCGATGCCCAGCACGATGCCGACCCATGCCGCGCACCAGGCCACGAAGGCCGGCGCGAGTGGCTGCGTCGCGGCGAAGGGGAAGATGGCGGCCACGTTGCGGCCGGCCTGTTCATACGCCAGGAGCACGGCCGCCGGTTCGAGGTGGAAGACGGCGCCGCGCCACAGCGCGTCCGTGGGCAGCAGCGTCCGGCCGACCGACCCGACGAACGACAGCTGCGGCGTGTCGAAGGCGTCGCCGATGCCGCCGACGATGCCCAGGATCCACGTCACCCCGAAGAGGACCACCGCGATGATCCCCGACGCGATCGCCGAGATGCGGGTGGAAAGCGCCACCGTCAGGGTCAGCAGGACGGTCGCCTCGGCCACCAGCAGCACGACCGCCTGGACCGGCTCAGGCGGCACGTAACCGGTGGTGAGGTCGACCACCAGCAGCTCGATGACCCCGGAGATGACGGCGTACCCGGCGATCAGGATGAGCACCCCCAGCCATTTGCCCAGCAGCAGCTCCACCCGCCGGACCGGCCGGGCCAGGACGGCCAGGATGACCCCCGACTCCAGGTCCTCCGCCATGACCGGCGCCGAGATGAAGGCGGCCCCCAGGGCCAGCACGAAGCTGAACATGAAGGTGACCAGGATCAGGACCTGCGACACCACCAGCGACCGCGCCGCCGCTGGCGTGACGTCGCCCCCGGTCCGGATGTTCACGCTCGACAGCTGCGAGAAACCCCAGCCGGTCAGCACCACGGCGATCGCCGTGAGGATGATGAGGACGAGGAACAGGCGCCGGCGGGCCGCCTCGGCCAGCGTGAGCCGGGCGATGGTCAGGACGATCACCGCGGGTCGCGCCCGATCATGCGGCCGTCCGTGAGACGAGCGCGCTGAAGCGCTCCTCCAGGCTCTCGTGGCGCGGCTCGACGGCGTAGACGCGGACGCCCGCTGCGACGAGCGCCTCCACTATCGCCGGGACCCGGTCCTCCACCAGGCCGCGCACGAAGAGCCACTCACCGTCCTCGCGCACCTCGCCATAGCCGGCCACGAGCGCCCGGCTGGCCGCGTCCAGGCCGCCGAGCCGCAGCGCGACCTCGCGTGCGGCGAGCAGCTCGTCGAGCGTGCCCATGGCCACGACCTTGCCCCGGTCGACGATGGCCACCCGGTCGCACACCTGCTCGACCTCTGTCAGCAGGTGCGAGTTGAGGAAGACGGTCGTGCCCCGGTCGCGCAGGCCGCGGATGAGCGGCCGCATCTCCATCCGCCCGACCGGGTCCAGCGCCGAGGTGGGCTCGTCCAGGAAGACCAGCTCCGGCCGTCCCAGGAGGGCCGCTCCGACGCCCAGCCGCTGCTGCATGCCCTTGGAGTAGCCACCGACGCGGTCGTCGCCCCGTTCGGAGAGCCCGACGAGGGCGAGGGCCTCGGCGACCGCGGACGCGTGGTGCGTCCGGGGGATGCGGGCCAAACGGCAGTGCAACAGGAGCAGCTCGCGGCCCGACAGCCACGCCTGGTAGCGGAACAGCTCGGGCAGGTAGCCCACCCGCCGGCGGGCACCCAGGTCGCCGAGTGGCCGGCCCAGGATCTCGCCGTCGCCGGCGGTCGGACGGGTGAGGCCGAGCATGACCTTGACGGCCGTCGTCTTGCCGGCGCCGTTGGGGCCCAGGAAGCCGAAGACCTCGCCACGGGGCACGGCCATCGTGAGGCCGTCGAGTGCGGTGGTCGACCCGAACCGCTTGACGAGGGTGTCGGTGCGGATCGCCGGGCCGGGGTCCCCGGGCACGGCCTCCTGCTACTCCTCTGCCGGTTCGGCTTCGCCGCCCTCGGCGGGCGCCTCGGGCGCCCCCTCGACCTCCTCGGTCGGTGCGACCGTCGGCGCCTCCTCGATGCGCGGCGGCTGCACCCTGGCAAGCGGCTCGTGCGCGTCGGTCAGGATCGTCACGCGTTCGGGCACGCGCAGGTCGCTGACGTGGAGCAGGATGTCGAACGTCTCAAGGGGGGAGATGTCGACCTCGATGGAGCTCGGCACGTCCGCCGGGAGCGTCCGCACGCGGACCGTGTCCAGGAGCCGCAGGAGCGTGCCGCCGCCCTTCTCCACGGCGACCGACTCGCCGATGTAGGCGACCGGCACCTCGACCGTCATCTCCTCGGTCATCTTCACGAGGTAGAAGTCGACGTGGAGCGGGCGGCGCGTGACCGGGTGCTCCTGCAGCGCATGGATCATCACCGGCTGCGCGCTGCCGCCGTCCACCCTGAGATCCAGCAGGGCGTTGCGACCGGTGCGGCGACGCAACTCGTCGAGGGCCCGCGCGTCGATCTGGAGCGCTTGGGACGGATGCCCATGGCCGTACAGCACCGCGGGCACGTGGCCGGCGCGCCGCAGGCCGGCCACGGCCTTGCCGGTGATCTCGCGGCGCTGCGCAGTGAGTTCGGGGCGGGTGCTCACGTGGGTCGGTCCTCTCGGAAGGGGCGCTGCGGCCGGCTGGCGCGCGCATCGGATGCAGGCGGGACCCGCGCATCGTACCAGAGCGCCCCGATGTGCCATCCTCTGGCGCGATGTCGGCCACCATCCTGATCGTGGAGGACGAGCACGCCGTGGCGCGTGGCGTCCAGTACGCCCTCCAGCAGGAGGGCTACGCGGTCTCCCTTGCGCGCAGCGGGGAAGAGGGGCTGGAGGAGGCCCTGTCGCTGGCGCCGGACCTGATCCTCCTCGATGTCCGGCTGCCGGGCATGGATGGCTTCGAGATGCTGCGCCGGCTGCGGGCGCACGGCTCCAAGGCACCGGTGCTGTTCCTCACCGCCCGCGGCGACGAAGTCGACAAGGTGATCGGGCTCGAGCTTGGCGCCGACGACTACCTGACCAAGCCGTTCGGCCTGCGCGAGCTGATGAGCCGCATCAAGGCCCTGTTGCGGCGCGCCTACGGCGACCTGGCCGACGCCCAGGGCGGCCGCATCATCCGCCACCACGACCTGGTCATCGACCTCGAGCGGCGCCGCGTCCAGCGGGGCCAGCGGCGCATCAACCTGACGGCCACCGAGTTCGACATCCTGCGTCACCTGGCCTCGCGGCCGGGCCGCGTCTACTCCCGTTCCGAGCTCCTCGAGCTGATCCGCGATTACGACGCGCTCGACCAGGACGAGAAGACCATCAACGTGCACGTCAGCCACCTGCGCGAGAAGCTCGAGGACGATCCCGGAGCGCCGGCCTTCATCCTCACCGTCCGGGGCGCCGGCTACGCCTTCGCCGAGCGCTGAGCGCCTGGCGGCCACCCGTCGGCCATGACCTTCCTGCGGCGCCTCCTCCCGTTCAGCCTGCGCGGGCGGCTGATCTTCGCCTTCACCGGGATCGTCATCTTCGCCCTGGCGCTCGTCGTGGTGGCCCTGCCGAACCTGCTCGACGGCTACTTCCTGCAGCAGGAGCAGAAGAACCTGGACATCCGGGCGGTCGCGGTGCAGGCGCTGCTGGAGTTCCAGCTGCAGTCAGCCCTCGGCCTGAACACGGACGACCCGCAGCCGATCGTCCAGGCCACCCAGCCGGCCACCATCGCGCCCGGCGTGGCCAAGGCGATGGGTGAGCCGACCGACTCGCAGAGCCTCATCAGCAGCGTGACCACGCTGGTGGCCCAGGCCGACCTGGACCTCTCCATCTCGAGCGGCCCGGCGCACCCGGATCAGGTCCTCTACCGCGTCACGGTGGCCTACGCGCCCGACGTGCCGACGCCCGGCCAGGAGCAGGACTCGATCAGCCAGACGTCCACCTTCACGGTCGCCGATCCCTGGTGGTCGCAGTTCCCCGGCACGGTGCCGGTGCGGCTCGTCACGCTCCGCCTGTCGAGCCCGTACGACTTCCGCGCCGACACCCTGCGAAGCGTGCTGGGCGTCCTGCTCACGGCGGCGGCCGCGGCACTCCTCGTGGCCGTCCTGGCGTCGATCCTGCTGGCCGACCGGCTCACCAACCCCATCCGCCGCCTGACGCGGGCATCGCGGGCCCTGGGTGAGGGTGACCTGGCGTCGCGCGTCGCCGTGGAGGCGGGGGGCGGGTCGCCGGAGATCGGCGAGCTGGCCACGACCTTCAACCGCATGGCCGATCGCCTGACCGAGTCCATCGACCTGATCCGCCGCGACCGCGACCGGAGCCGCGACTTCCTGGCCGACGTGAGTCACGAGCTGCGGACGCCGATCGCGGCCCTGCGCACCTTCAACGAGCTGCTCCAGGAGGGCGCCGCAGAGGATCCGCTGGCGCGCCGCGAGTTCCTGGAGGCGAGCGGCCAGCAGATCGAGCGCCTGGACTGGCTGGCGACCAACCTCCTGGAGCTGTCCAAGCTCGACTCGGGCCTCATCGCCCTGGACCTGCGACCGGACGACCTGCGGGCGGCGGTCGAGGCGGCCGTCCAGCAGGCTGAACCGGCGGCGCGACGCAAGGGCGTGGACCTCGTGATGCGGCTGCCGCCCGAGCCGGTGCGGCAGCGGCACGACCCGCAGCGCATCGGCCAGGTGCTGAGCAACCTCATCGGCAACGCCATCAAGTTCACGCCGCGCGGCGGCACGGCCACCGTCAGCCTGGAGACGAGGCCGGACGGAGCTCGCCTGCTCGTGGCCGACACCGGCGTGGGCATCACGGCCGAGGAGCTGCCCCACGTCTTCGAGCGCTTCTACCGTGGCACGCAGGTCAGCGAGGAGCGGGCCAGCGGTTCGGGCCTCGGCCTCTCGATCGTCCACTCCATCGTCGACATGCACGGCGGCCGGGTCACGGTGGAAAGCCAACCCGGGCAGGGCACGACGGTGGCGGTCGACCTGCCCCGCGAGGTGGCGCAATCTTCACCGAGCTGATGGCCGGGGCTGAATCCGTTGCCGCCACACTGGCCCAACGTCGGCGAGCCTCTCCCGTCTCGCCGACGACCTCGCCCCCGCCGCCCGTCCCGCCCCGGGGTCGCACACCAGGAGTCAGCGCCTCATGACCGACCCGCAGCTCACCGGGCAGCCGCGCCCCGGCGCCCAGCCCGATCCGGCAGCGGACGCCCCAGACCACAGCGTCTTCACGCCACCCAGCGCCCCGCGGCCCACCTGGACGCAGGAGGTCATCGGCCCGCCCGCCGGCACGACGCCGAGCCGGTGGCTCGAGCCGACGCCCGCGCCGCCAGCGCCCGTCGTCCCGCGGCAGGGTGGCGCCTCCGCCTGGGGCGCCCTCGTCGTGGTGGCCTTCCTGGCGGCGGTGCTGGCATCGGGTGCCACGTACGTCCTGGTGCGCGGCACGGCCTCGCCGACGCCCGCCCCGGCGGCGGCCGCGTCGACGGGACCCGGCAGCAGCCAGACGACGGTCAACGTCTCCGAGGAGTCCGCCATCACGCGCGCCGCCGCGGCCGTGGACAAGGCCGTCGTGACGATCACCAGCAGCCAGGGCAACCCGGCCGACGTGCTCAGCGGGCAGAGCGTGACGGGCGTCGGCTCCGGCATCCTCTACGACGCGGCCGGCTGGATCATCACCAACCGCCACGTCGTGTGCGGCGCGACGGACCTGAAGGTGACCCTGCTGGACGGTCGGTCGTTCCAGGGCACCACGTATGGCACCGACACGCTGACCGACCTGGCCATCGTCAAGATCAGCGGCCAGGACCTGCCGACAGCCCCGCTGGGCGACTCGTCGAGCCTCCAGCCCGGCCAGCTGGCCGTCGCCATCGGCAGTCCGCTGGGCGACTACACCAACAGCGTCACCGCCGGCGTGGTCAGCGGCAGCGGGCGCGACATCCAGGTGAGTGACGACTGCTCCAACGGCCAGCCGCTGACGATCCACCACCTCATCCAGACGGACGCGGCGATCAACCCCGGCAACTCCGGCGGTGCCCTCGTCGACTCGTCGGGCGAGGTCATCGGCATCAACACGGCCGTCGCCGGCCAGGCCCAGGGCATCGGCTTCGCCATCCCGGTCGATATCGCCAAGCCGATCATGCAGCAGGCCGTCGCCGGCCAGCAGCTGGCCCGGCCGTACCTGGGCGTGATCTACCAGCCGGTGACGCCCGCGCTGGAACAGGCGCAGAAGCTGCCCATCGACTACGGGGCCTGGCTGTCGACGACCGGCCTCAGTTCGGATGGCGGGCCCCAGGCGAGCGGCTCGACCGGCGCCATCGTGGCCGGCAGCCCGGCCGAGAAGGCCGGCCTCAAGGACGGCGACATCATCACCGCCGTGGATGGCCAGCGGGTCGACGCCGCCCACAGCCTGGACGACGTCCTTATCACGCACCAGCCGGGCACCACCGTGACGATCACCGTGCTGCGCGCGGGCCAGAGCATCGACCTGCAGCTGACGCTCGGCACGCGGCCGGCCGGCCTGCAGTAGCGGTCAGCGGCGGCGAGGCGCAGGGACCGAGCGGCGGCGGATCTCCACGCCGGCGTAGGCCAGGTCGCCATCGAGCGGGACCTGCAGCTTGCGGACCCGGACCACCACCTCGCTGAGGCGCGGGAAGGCCCGCAACAGCTCGTGCGCCAGGCCTTCGGCGATCGCCTCGAGGAGGCGGAAGTTCGTGGCCTCCACGAGCTCGCGGCAGATCTCGAACGCGGCCCCGTAGTCCACGGTCTGGGCGAGGTCGTCCTCCGCGCCGGCCGGCTGCAGCTCGGTCACCAGCTCCACGTCCACCTCGAACGGCTGGGGCGTGGTGCGCTCGGCCGCCGTCACGCCGTGGCGGCCCTGGAAGCGCATGCCCGCGAGGATGATCCGGTCGCTCACCCGCCTCCTGCCTCCTCATCCTCCAGGGCGCTTCCCCGGACGACAGCGTCGGCCATCCGGGCAGCGCGGAGGTTGGCTCGCACATCATGCACCCGCACGATGTCCACTCCCGCGGCGATGCCCAGGGCCGTGGTGGCGAGCGTCCCTTCCAGGCGCTCCTGCGCCGGCAGCTCCAGGACGCGGCCGATGGTGGACTTGCGGCTCGTGCCGAGCAGGATCGGCCGCTCCAGGGCGCGCAGGGCGGCGAGCTCGCGCAGCAGCCGCAGGTTGTGGCCGGCCGTCTTGCCGAAGCCGATGCCGGGGTCGACGATGAGGTGCCCCCGAGGCACTCCCAGATCGATCGCCCGATCCAGCGCCGCGCGCAGGTCGGCCACCACCTCCGCCACGACGTCGGCGTAGCGCGGCTCAGCCCGATCGTGCATCACGATCAGCGGGACGTGCCGCTCGGCGGCAAGGCGGGCGAGGGGCTCGCCGCCTGGCCCCACGGCCCCCACGTCGTTGAGCAGGTCGGCCCCCTCGTCCAGCGCGGCGCGCGCCACGGCGACCTTCGTCGTGTCGATGCTCAGGGGCATGGCAGGGAGGGCCGCCCGGACCGCCCGCACGGCCGGCACGACCCGCGCCAGCTCGTCCGCCTCGCTGACTGGCGCGTGGCCTGGCCGCGTCGATTCACCGCCCAGGTCCAGGATGTCGGCCCCCTCCCGGGCCATGCGCTGCGCCTGGGCCACGATGATGTGGAGCGGCTCGGTGGCTGGTCCGGCCAGCAGCCCGTCCCCGCTGAAGGAGTCCGGCGTCAGGTTGAGGATGCCCATGAGGTACGTGCGGGACCCCCAGGCGAAGGTCGTGCCCCGGAGGGTCAGCGTGCCGTGAGCCATCCGCGCACCGCTCCCACCAGGTACAACGAGCCGGCCACGATGAGCGGCCCACCGGTCGCGCGCGCCAGCGCCCGGGCCGTCTCGAACGCCTCACGGTCGACCGGGTACGAGCGGACGTCCACCGCGGGCCGGGCCAGCCGCCAGATCGCGGCCAGGTCATCCGCGGGCCGGGCCCGCGAGCCGCTCGCGGACGTCGTCACCACGAACGCATCACGCAGCGAGGTCGCGGCCGCCAGGCGTCCCACCATGGGCTCGACGGCCTTGTCGGCCATGACCCCGAAGAGGAGCGTCGGGCGCCCCGGCGCGAGCAGGGGGCGCAATTCGTCGAGCGCGGCGACCAGGGCCGCCACGCCAGCCTCGTTGTGGGCCCCGTCGAGCAGGACCTGCGGATCGCCGCTCAGCAGCTCCAGGCGGCCCGGCCAGCGGACGGCGGCCAGGCCGCGCCGGATGGCCGTCTCGTCCGCCCGGGCGATGCCGGCCCGGTCCAGCGCGCGGAGCGTGGCCAGCGCCACGGCCGTGTTGGCGGCCTGGTGGCGGCCCAGCAGGCCGACGTGCAGATGGGGCAGCCCCGGGGCGTCGACGACGATCCCATCCAGGTCCATGGCCGTCACCGGCAGCACGGTCACCTCCTCCAGGGGTACGTCGAAGCGCGCGGCGCGACGCCGCACCGCGACCAGGCCGGCCCCGCTCGCGCCGGTGGCGGCCCGATCGCCTCGCTTGATGATGGCCGCCTTCTCGAAGCCGATGCGGGCCAGCGTGCCACCCAGCCGTTCCATGTGGTCCAGCTCGACGTTGGTGATGACCGCCACACCGCCGTCCCACACGTTCGTCGCGTCCAGGCGCCCTCCCAGGCCCACCTCCACGACGGCGGCTTCCACCGCCTGACGCGCGAACCACGTGAAGGCGGCCGCGGTCAAGAGTTCGAACTCGGTCGGCGGACCGAGCGACGCCGGGACGCCATCCGCGGCCCTGAGCACCTCGCCAAGGAGCTCGGCCAGGTCGGCTGTGGCGATCGCCTCGCCGCCGACCACGACGCGCTCACGATAGGCCACGAGGTGCGGCTTGGGTGTCTGGCCGACGCGCACGCCCGCGGCCCTCAGGACCGCTCCGACCATGGCCTGCACGCTGCCCTTGCCATTGGTCCCCCCGATGAGCGCACCCCGCACCTGGCGTTCGGGGTGGCCCAGCAAGCGCAGGAGAACCCTGGTCCGTCCCAGGCCGAGCTGGATGCCGAAGCGGCCCCGCGCCTGGAGCTCGGCGATGGCCGCCACGGCGGAGTCGAGTGAGGTCACGGGCTCAATGCCGCGCCAGGTCGTCCTCGTAGAAGACGCACTGGTTGAAGCGCGAGGAGAGGCAGATGTCGGCCACGTAGCCCTGCTCCAGGTGGACACCCCCACGCAGCTGACAGCGCGAGACATTGGCGTCCTGGCGCATCAGGGCCTTGAGCAGGTGTGGTGCCTGGATGGGGATCGCGCCGCGACCCCCGGTCATGTAGAAGTGGGGGCAGACGTTGCGGCGCAGGTTGGGCATCCCCAGGGGCAACCGCACCGGCGCAACGAGCGGCATGCTCGCCCTCGGCGGCGCCAGCGGCAGGCGGTTCAGGGCCGCAGGGGTGGCCCGCGCGATCGGCCCGGGTGGTGGTGGGGGCGGCAGCCGGCGGCCGGCGGGCGCCGGGGCACCGCGCGCGAGCGGGCCGGGCCGTCGCGCCGTCGATTCCATCCATCCTCCCTCGATCGCACCAGAAGGGGCCGATCCGGCGCACAGGGTACACCGCACGTCGGACGCGGCGGGACTTCGTGGGAGAATGGCCGCGCATGGCCGCTTCGAACCGCCCCGTTCGCCGCCGGGCCACGGAGATCGCACCAAGGCGGCCCCAGCCCCTCCCCCGGTCGCGCCGGGCGCGGCCCCGCCAGTCACCGGACGCGGCCATCCGCAGCCGCACCGCCGCGCCACGCGCCGGTCTCGTGGCGCTTCCGTGGCCAGTCCGGGCGCTCCTGCTGGCCGCCCTGCTGGGACTGGGCGCACTGGCGATCCTGCTCGGCGGCGGGACCCTGGGGCGCGTCACGGCCGGCATCGGGGGCGCCATCTCCAGTGCCTTCGGGGGCCTCCTGCCGCTCAGCCAGCCAAGCGCCTCAGCCAGCTCACCGGGGATCCCCACGCCCCGGCTCGACCAGCCCGTCACCGCCTACACGCAGCTGCCCAGCGTCGATATCACCGGCACGCTGCCAGGCGACGTCGCGGGCACCACCGACGAGCTCAAGGTGTACGTCGGCGGCGAACTCAAGGCGTCGCAGCAGGTCCCGACCACCAATGACTTCGTGGTCGCCGGCGTGCCCCTCGCCGAGGGTCCCAACGTCATCACCGCCACGCTCGTCACGGCCGATGGCGAGGGCGCGCCATCGGCCCCCATCACCGTCACGTTCGACGACGTGCCGCCGCCGCTCGCCTTCAGCAGCCCCAAGAACGGCGCCAGCATCGGCACCGCCACGGTCGCGGTCAAGGGCACCACCCAGCCGGGCGCCACCGTCACCATCCAGGACGCCAATACGGGCGGCAGCACGTCCGTGGTCGCGGCCGCCAGCGGCGGCTTCGCCGCCACCGTGACCCTGGCCGAGGGCCCCAACGCCCTGACCATCACCGCCGTGGATCAGGCCGGCAACCGGACCACCAAGACCCTCACCGTGGTCCACGGTTCGGGAGCCCTCAAGGCCAAGCTGACCTTGTCGTGGGTGACGATCTCCAACAAGAAGATCGGGTCATCGCCGCTGACGATGACGGTCGTCGTCGACGACGCCACGGGGGCGCCCATCAGCGTGGCCGCCACGGCGGTCTTCACCATCTCGCCGCCCGGTCAGGCGACGATCGTGTCCGGGACGCCGGCGATCACCCTGAGCCACGGCGTCGCCAGCTGGACGTTCACCCTCACGCCGACCAACGCCCCCCTGCCACAGGCCGGCTTCGTCACCGTCACGGTGACCCTGGCCGACGGCCGCAAGGTCACGGCCAACAGCTCGTTCACGATCACGAAGTAGCGCGCTTCACCCCGTCCAGCTCGGGCGGCGGCCAGGCGGCCTCGAACAGGCCGGCGGGCGCCGCGACGATCGCCAGCGAGTCCCTCCAGCAGGGCTGGATCTCGTCGCCGCGCAACGGGCCCTTGCGGCGGTCCAGCCCGCACGTGCCGCCGACGTCGGTCACGCCACGGCGGAAGTGGAGGCACGTCGCGCAGGTCGTGGACGAGCGCGTGCAGACCCAGCACCGGGCGGCTTCCGGTTGTCGCGTGCCGCAGTGGGGGCACCGCCAGGTCACCACGCGGCGAGTGTAGCTGCGCGTCGGGCCGGCCGTGCGCCGGATGGACGAGCGCTCGATCAGGTGGGCGAAGGCGTCGGCGTCGGCGGCGGCGTGGGGGTCGGGGTGGGGACCGGGGTGATCGTCGGTGACGGCGTGGGCTGCGGCCCGAGCGAGACGGTGTAGTCGATGGTCGTGCTCGGGCTGACGAAGACACCCGTGGGCGGATCGGTGCTGATGCAGTCGCCGACCGGCACGACCGGGTCATACGTCGGTGTCGCCGTACCGGGCTTCAGGCCGCTGGTGACGATCGTCACGATACAGTCCTGCTGCGCCTGGTTGCGTACGTCGGGCACCGGCACGCTGTTGGCCTGGGTGTTGATCACGACGGTGATGGTGGTGCCCGGGGACACGGATGTGCCCGCCGCCGGATCCTGCGAGATGACCTGGCCAACCGTCCCTGTGGGTCCGACGGTCGGGGTGCCCATGGCGAACAGCAGCCCGGCATTGGTGATCTGCTGCTGCGCCGCGGTCTGACTGAGGCCCACGACGTTGGGCACGCTGACGTTGCCCGACGCACCCGGGGTCGTGCCGTTCCCGCGCAGCAGGATGAAGATCACCGCGCCGGCGGCGATCAGGACCAGCAGGCCCAGGATCCCGGCCGCCCAGGCCCACAGGTTGGAGCCGCCGCCACGATCCTCCTCGTCGTCGGGCTCCCGGCCCGGGCGCGGCGGCGGCGCGCCTCGCCCGCCCCTCGTCACGCCGGCGTTGGGTCCGTCGTAGCTGGAGACGAGCGCGGTGGGCCCTTCGGGGGGCAGGCTGCCACGCCCCGCGGCCGCGCCGGCGGCAGCACCCGCCGCGGCGCCGGCAGCCCGGCCGGCTCCGGCGACCCGGGCCGCTCCGGCGCCGCCCAGATCGGCGAGGCTGGCGCCGGAGAGGAACCGTCCGATGGCGTCCGACATGGCTGCCGCCGACCCGAAGCGCTGGGCCGGGTCGCGCGCTGTCGCCTTCCGGACGATGGCGTCCATGCCCGGCGGGACATCGGCCCGCAGCGTAGACGGGAGGGGCACGTCGGTCGTCAGGCGGGCCATGGCGACGGCGGCTGCCGAGTCGCCGGTGAACGGCCGGGTGCCGCACAGCATCTCGTACATCACGAGGCCCAGCGAGTAGATGTCCGAGGCGCTCGTGACCTCGTTGCCACGCGCCTGCTCCGGGCTCATGTACTGGACGCTGCCCAGCGTCGTCCCGGGAAGGGTGAGCTGCGCCTCCGACAGGGCCCTGGCGATGCCGAAGTCGACCACCTTGACCTGGCCGGACAGGGTCAGCAGGATGTTGCCCGGCTTGATGTCGCGATGGACGATGCCCCGCGCGTGGGCCGCCGCCAGCGCGTCGGCGACCTGCATCGCGATGCGGGCACAGGCGGTCACGGGGATCGCCCCGCGGTCGTGGAGGATCGTCGCCAGGTCCTGCCCGTCGACGAACTCCATGACGATGTAGGGGCCGGCCTCGTCGGTGCCAAGGTCGAAGACGCTGACGATGTTGGGAGCGCTCAGGCCGGCGACGGCCGTCGCCTCCTGGCGGAAGCGCGCCACGAATGCCGCGTCTCGGCCGTACTCGGGGTGCAGGATCTTGATGGCGACCTCACGACCCAGCTGCTCGTCGCGGGCGCGCCAGATGGTGGCCATGCCACCGGCGGCGATCTCTTCCTCGAGCTGGTAGCGGTGGCCGAGCACCTGGCCGATCTGAGGCACCGATCCTCCCTCGCCTAGCGCAGGTCGAGTCCGGCGAGATAGCGGCGCAGTTCCGGACCGATATCCGGCCGCTGCAACGCCAGTTCGACGGAGGCCTTCAACCAGCCCATGGTCGTCCCGGCATCGTACCGCACGCCCTCGAACGCGTAGCCGTAGATGTCCTGCTCCTCCATCAGCGCCTCGAGGGCGTCGGTGAGCTGGATCTCACCGCCCGCGCCGTGGGGCGTCTGCTCCAGCTTCTCGAAGATCTTGGGCGTCAGGACGTACCGGCCGATGATGGCCAGGTTGCTCGGCGCGGTCCCCGCGGCCGGCTTCTCCACGAGGCCCTTGACGCGGTGCAGGCGCGGGTCGCGGCCCGCGTCGCCGTTGGGCGGGACCGGGTCGATGATGCCGTACCGATCGGTCTCCTCCGGCGGCACCTCCATCACCGCGACGACCGTGGAGTGCGTCTCGCCATACGCGTGGATGAGCTGGCCGATACAGGGCCGCTCGGCCGCCACCACGTCGTCCGACAGGATCACCGCGAACGGCTCGTGGCCCACCAGCTCGCGGGCCATGAGCACCGCGTGGCCCAGGCCCAGCTGCTCCTTCTGGCGGACGTAACTGATCTGCGCCAGGTCGCTGATGTGGCGCACGCGGCGCAGCATCTCGATGTCGCCGCGCTCCTCGAGCAGGTGCTCCAGCTCGTAGGAGGAGTCGAAGTGGTCCTCGATGGCCCGCTTCTGCGAGCTGGTCACGATGATGACCTGCTCGATGCCGGCAGCGACCGCCTCCTCCACCGCGTACTGGATGACCGGCTTGTCGACCAGGGGCAGCATCTCCTTGGGCTGCGCCTTGGTGGCGGGCAGGAACCGGGTGCCCCAGCCAGCGGCCGGGAAGACAGCTTTGCGGACGCGCAAGCGGACCTCGGGATTCAGGTGGTGGGCGGCGGCCAGTATAGCCGCGGGCCGACCGCGTTCAGGGCAGGCCGGTCGGCTCCCGCCGGCTGCCCCGCAGGACGACGTGGGTGAACGGGATGCGCACCTCCTGGAAGACCTCCACGGAGACGAGGAAGCCCAGGAACAGGAAGACGACGCCCAGGAACTTGAACAGGTCGAACCAGGCCGTGTCGCCGAACCGGTTGAGCGTATCCCCCAGGCTGGGGATGAACGCGCCGATGGCGATGAGCACGGTCGCAGGGACCCGGCTGTGGAGCCGGCCGCCGGCGAATGCGCGCAGGGCGCCGGGCACGGAGGCGACGAAGTTGACGGGGATGGCCACGACGGAGATCAGCACGTTGAAGAGGAAATGGTCGAACGGCTGCTCGGGATCCAGGGAATAGGCCAGCACCCGGCGCTTGGGCATGAAGACGTAGACGGAGAAGATGGCCCCCAGGACCAGGGCGAAGGCGCCGGTGATGTTCATGAACGGCGTGAGCAGGCGCAGGGTCGGCGGGAAGAGGTCGGCCACCGGCAGGTGGGTCGTCGGGTCCAGGGCGTAGCCCGGCGCCGGGATGACCGCGACGAGCGTGAGGAGGAGGCCCAGGAGGCTGGCCCCCACCACCGCGACCGCGGCGAGTCGTGGCCACCGCTCGTCGGCGAAGTAGGTCGCGATGGCCACCGCCAGCGCCAGGACGCCCGCGGCCAGGAAGTAGAGGACCGGCGCCGCTCCCGCGCCACCGTAGACGTCGGGGAACTTCTGCCATGTCAGGAAGGTGAAGAGCCCGGCCAGGAAGAGGCAGCCGGCGAAGGCGTAGCCGAAGCGCGTGCGCCCGAGCAGGAACGCGGTCCCCAAGCCCAACCAGCCGGCGGTGTAGACAGCGCCGGTGAGGTACCACGCCTTGTACAGCACGTCGTTCCAGCCACCGATCGCGGCGACCGCCTCGCACGCGGCGGCGATGGCGAAGAAGAGCATGCCGCCCGCCCACACCAGCTGGAACGCATGGCGCCGCTCGCGCCACTGGTCCAGCAGGGCGAGACAGAAGACGACGGCCAGGAGGGCCGTGGCGGCGGGCAGGATGACGTTGACGCTCACGCCTGGACGAATTCGTGGGCCTGGCGGTGGAAGCCGTCACACACGCCCCAACGGGCCGTGGGCCCCGGGATCGCCACCGGTCGCATGATCTCGCGCACCGCCGAGAGGCGGCAGAAGAAGAACTTCTTGCCGCGGGCCCACGCGTGGAAGCACGCCGGATCGGCGTGGAACTGGTGCGGGCCGGGATTCAGGCGCGCCCGGCGGGCCCAGCTATCGGGCACCTCGGCGGATACCGTGTCGAGCAGGGAGATGCGGAACGGCGTGCCCTCGATCGGCTGGCCGCAGCCGTCACAGACCTTCGCGTCGTTCTCGCTGAAGACGGTCGGGATGCGGATCCCCAGGATCTCGCCGCCTCGGAACGTGGTGGGGGGCACGCGCCGGATTGTAGCAAGGCGGCCGCGCCCGACCGGCCGGGATCAGGTCCCCAGCGGGAACAGCCACTGGTAGAGCAGGATGCCCACACACGCCGCCCCGACCGCGGCGCCCAGCGCCCCGACCGACATCAGGCCGCGCCGACCAAGGGTGGCCTGCCAGTCCGGCGGCCGCGAGTAGGCGTAGAGGACGACCGCCCCGGCGTAGGCAGTGAAGAAGAGGGCCACGCTGAGGCCGATCGAGACGGCAGTGAGGCTGTCCACCCGACCAGCGTATCGAAGGCTACGCGCGGCGACAGGACCGGACAGACTGCCGTCCCCCCGGACCATCGGGTCAGGCGACGGCCAGCGGACGCGGGTCAGCCTTCGCCAAGGAGCACGGGCTGCCCGATGAAGGCGCCATAGGCGTCGACCGCCTGCCGCAGTCCAGCCTGGGTCTGCCGCGAGAGCGCGGCGAACGGCACCGCCTCCACGACGATGTGGCGTGCCTTGCTGTTGCGGCGCCAGGTGCCCACCACTTCGCCGTCCACGACGATGGTGGGCCGGAACACACCGTTGCCCCCGGGCACGATGGCCTGGCTGTGCTCGGGCGCGAGGGCTGCCGAGCGGTCTTGATAGCCGAGGAGGTACTCGTCGAAGCCGGGCAGCAGGTGGACGCGGTCGGTTGGGTGAGGCACGGCGTCGAGCGTCTCGGGCGCCAGGTGGTAGGTGATGCCGTCGAACTCGAGCCGGGCGAGGCTCGAGCCCGCGAGGTGGATGCCCTTGCGCACCTGGCCCAGGGTGAGGCCGGACCATCGGCCGAGGTCCCGTGCGGTGGCCGGCCCGTGACCGGCGAAGTAGCGCCGGGCGAGCTCACCCAGGGCCTCGTCATCCTCGAGTCGCCGCGCGTGGGGCACCCACTCGTCGAGGAGGGCGAAGGTCTGCTGCCGGCCGGCAGCAGGTCCCAGGACGAGCGTGCCGGTCTGGGCGAGGTACCACAGCAGGTGGTACCCACGCTGCCCGTGCGTGCTCACCCCGCCGGCCCGGACGGCCGCCAGGAGCATGTCCCGCCGCATGGTGCGCCCGCCAGACAGCTCGGCGACGACGAGATCACGCGCTCGCTCGACGTCCAGATCGGCGATGCCAAGATAGGCGCGCCGAGCGCCGACCGAGGCGACGGAGCGCGGGGTGGTGAGCTCGAGCATCCATGCCAGATCCTCCGCCGCGACCAGGTGGAGCGTGCCCCGCATGGGCCAGGAGCGGACGATCTGGCCGTCTTCGAGGGCGGCCTCCACCGCGGCCTCGGTAGCGTCGGCTCCGCGGAGCCCGACCGACCACTTCACGCCAGCGAAGTCCTGCGCCTGGAGGGCCAGCATCCAGCGCACGATGTCGGCGGGGCCGGCCGCGGCCGGCATGGCGATGCGCTGGGCGACCAGGCGGAGGGCGCGGATCCTGCGCTGGCCGATGGAGAAGGACATGCCCCAGTATCGGCGGGCGCGATCCATCCCATCCGGCCGTCCGCGGTCGCCACGAAGTCTCCGCGGCGGCTCCACAGTCAGCCCACATTCGGCGCTCACCATCCCTGGCATCAGAGCGCCGCCCATGCGCGGCGACGAGACGATCGATAGGAGTTCCCTGATGTCCAGGTCATCTGGAGGGCGTGTCGTGGCGGCCCTCATCGCGGCAGTGGTGGCGATCGCCCTGGCGGTCGGGGCGTACAGCCTCGGCGTGTCGGCCGGCGCGGCGTCGACCGGGACCGTCAGCGCTGCGCCGGCCTTCGTGGGCTGGCACCTGCTGGGCTGGTTCCTGTTCTTCCCCTTCGGGTTCCTGTTCTTCATCCTCTTCATCGGCCTGATCGTGCGGCTCATCTTCTGGGGCGGACGCGGCGGCCACTATGGCCACCGGCACTGGGGTGACGGCCCCGGTTCTCGCCTTGATGAGTGGCACCGCCAGGCGCACGCCCAGGGACCCGTCGACCCCGACACGCCGCGCTGACCCCACGGGAGGCCGGCGAGCCCGGGATAGCATCAGCGCCGTGCAGACGATCCTCGTCGTGGACGACGAACCGCGGATCGCGCAGCTGGCGCGCGACTACCTGGAGCACGCCGGCTTCGCGGTCCTGACGGCGGGTGACGGGCAGGCGGCGGTGGCCACCGCGCACGCCCGCCGGCCCGACCTGGTCGTCCTGGACCTTGGCCTGCCGGGCATGGACGGCCTCGACGTGGCCCGGACGCTGCGTCGCGAGTCGTCCGACGTGCCGATCATCATGCTCACCGCCCGCGACGACGAGCTGGACCGGATCCTGGGGCTGGAGCTCGGCGCGGACGACTACGTGACGAAGCCGTTCAGCCCACGCGAACTGGTCGCCCGCGTGCGGGCGGTCCTGCGGCGCGCCGAGCGGGCGCAGGCCCCCGCCGACCTCATCATCGTGGGTGACCTCGTCATGGACGTGGCGCGCATGCGCGTGGAGGTCGCGGGGCGACCGGTGGACCTGACGGCCACGGAGTTCCAGCTCCTGGCAGCCCTGGCACGACAGCCCGGCCGCATCTTCACCAGGGCGCAACTGCTGGACGCGGTGCACGGCGTGGCCTTCGAGTCATACGAGCGCGCGATCGACACGCACATCAAGAACCTGCGCCGCAAGCTCGAGCCCGAGCCGCGCCAGCCGCGCTACATCCTGACCGTATACGGCGTGGGGTATCGCCTGGCCGACGAACCCGCATGAGCAGGCGAGCCCAACACGGGCGCCGCGGCGCACGCCCGCCGTGGTGGCCGGTCGACGAAGCCTGGCCCCCTGCGCGCGGCCGACGGCGCGCGGTGCGCCATGGCTTCATGTGGCAGGCCGGCTGCCTGGCCACCCTGATCCTGCTGACGGGGGCCGTGGGGCTCATCGTCCTGCTCTGGCACCTGGCGAGCGCCATCGGCTTCTCGGCCCAGGGCGCCGGCGGGCTGGCCGTCCTGGTCGTGCTCGGGCTGGCGGCGCTGCTCGGTGTCGTCATCGGCGGACGAGCCGTCCGCCGTGTCACCACGCCGTTCGGCGACCTGATCGACGCCGCCGGACGGATCGAGGGTGGTGACTACAGCGTGCGCGTGCCGATGCGCGACGAGGGCCCACCAGCGGTCCGCGCCCTGGTCCGCTCGTTCAACGGGATGACGGCCCGCCTGGAGGCGAACGAGCGCCAGCGCAGGACCCTCCTGGCCGACATCGGCCATGAACTGCGCACCCCGCTGACGGTGCTCCAGGGCGGGCTCGAGGCGATGCTTGACGGCGTCCACCCGGCGGATCGGGAACACCTGGCGGCGGCCCTCGACGAGACCCAGGTGCTGGCCCGCCTGGTCGACGACCTGCGGACGCTGGCCCTCGCCGACGCCGGCGCGCTGGCCCTGCACCGGGAACCCACCGACCTGGAGATCCTGGTCCAGGAGGTGGCCCGATCCATGCGGCCGCCCGAAGACGCCACCGGGCCCACGATCACCACGGACGTGGACCGTGAGCTGCCCCTGGTCGAGGTGGATCCCGTGCGCATCCGCGAGGTCCTGACCAACCTGGTCGGCAACGCCCGCCGCTATGCCCCGGCCGGCACCGCCGTCACGATCGCGGCGGGGTGGGCGCAGGATCGGCGGAGCGTGGTGCTGTCAGTGGCGGATGGCGGGCCGGGCATCCCGACCGAGCTGCTGCCGAGCGTCTTCGACCGCTTCGCCAAGGGGGCTGATTCGCGGGGCTCGGGCCTGGGCCTGGCCATCGCCCGGCAGCTGGTGGAAGCGCACGGGGGCCACATCCACGTTGACAGTTCGGCCGCCGGGACCCGCTTCTGGTTCGACCTGCCGGTCACCGCGGAAGCCGCGTAGAGTCGGCATCCCGGATCGCCGACCGATACCAGATCGCCGAGGCCGAGGCCTTCGGGGGCGACACCCTCCCCCACGAGGTCGGCTGAACGGCTTCTAGGGCCACGGCTTGCGGTAGACCGTGTCGCGGGAGACCTCCCGGAAGCCCATGCTCTCGTAGAGCAGCAGCGCGCCCGAAGGGTTCTCCGCGTCCACGTGCAACGCACCTTCGGTCATGCCGCGCGCGCGAAGCAACGGGAAGCTCGCCGCGATCAGGGCCCGCGCGACACCGCGGCGACGCCACGGACGGCGGACGCTGATGTGCTCGACCCACCCGCGGCGATGGCCGTAGCGGCGGTTCTCCTCGGCGTTGATGAAGCTGCGCACCTGTCCAGCGACCTGATCGCCGTCCCATGCGATGCGCCAGAGCGAGGGGTCCAGGTGAGGGTTGCTGCTGAACTCGAGCCAGTCCTCCTCGCTCCGCTGGCTGGCGCCCCAGTGGTCCTCGAACGCCTCCTGGTGGGCATCCCAGATGGCCCGCAGGTGCTCCGGTCGGACCTCCCGGATCTCGAGGTCGGGCGGCAACGGGGCGTCGTCCTGGTCGTCCAGGTCCGGCCGCACCATGACGTACTCGTAGCGGACGGGCGTGTAGCCGGCCTGCTCCAGCAGGGCTCTCTGCCCGACGTTGCCGCCATCGGCCTCCGCATGGATGGCGGCTCGCGCGACGGGATCGGCGGCCGCGACCTGGGCGATCCGTGCCTCCAGGGTGCGCAGCATCGCCGTGCCGATGCCCTGTCGCTGCCACGCGGGGTCCACGAAACAGATGGGCTGGTAGATGCGTTCCCCGGTCAGCAGGTCCTGCCACGAGCAGCGGCCGTAGCCCACCAGCTCCGTGCCGACCCACACGGTGAAGACGTCCCGGCTCGTGTCGCAGTTGGTGAGATGCCCGTAGAAGTTGGCCATATCCTCGACCGTGGTGATGAAGGTGGCGCCTGCGGCGATCCGCGTCGCGTTGGCGATCTCGGTCATGGCCACGAAATCCTCGGGGACCCGCAGGTGACGGAGGGCCAGGCCGGGGATCAGGGGAAGCTCGGCGGCCGGGTTGTACAGAGGGGCCGGCGTCGCCGGCTGGTCGGTCATCGCGGGATCGACTCGACCGTCGCCACGCGCTCGCTGAAGACGTCGAGGCTGGCCTCACGGCCGCGGACGTCGACCGTGCGCCGCTCGAGGGCCGACGTGTCGAGGCCTGCGTGTCGGGCGGCGTCGGCAGATATCAGCAGCTCGCCAGGTCCGGCGAGCGACGCCAGCCGAGCAGTCGCGTTCACCGGATCGCCCAGCGCGGTGAAATCGGAGATGACTTCGGATGAGCCGAGGCTGCCGACATAGGCGACCCCGGTGTGGATGCCCGCCCCGACCGGGATGGCACCGGATGATGACGCATCCGTCCGAGCCACGGCCGCCAGGAGATCCCGTCCCGCGGAGATCGCTCGCGCGGCGTGTTCCGCGCCAGAGAAGCCGGGGATGAAGAGCCCGATCGCCTCGTCCCCCACGAACTTGTCGACCACCCCGTCGTTCGTCGTGATGGCCGCCGCCGCCAGCCGGTAGAAGGCGCCGAGGAGCGCAGAGAACGCCGCCGGTCGGAGCCGCTCGCCGAGGCCGGTCGAGCCGCGGATGTCCGCGAACAGCAGGGACAGCTCCACCTCCGCCCCGCCGACGCCCTGCCTGGTCAGGTGCTTCATGCAGCTCTTGCACAGCTGCGCGTTGCGCTCCCACGGCCCGAACACCGGCCGCAGGACGAAGCCGCCGACGCCGCGGAACGGCGCGTGGCAGAGCTTGCACCGCGGCGGCGCTGGCACGTGTCGGAAGGCCCGCCGCAGGGCGAGCATGTCCTTGTGCTCGCCGGTCAGCAGCGCTCGCCACTCCTCTTCAGGGGTGCCGTAACCCATGGTCCGGGACCGCTCAGGGCAGAGGCGCGATGGGCCGGACGTCATCGGACGCCGCGCCGCCGTGGGTCTGCTCGAACGACGTGTCGGCGCTGAAGCGCACGCCGAAGCTGCGGATCGCCGCCCGCCAGCTGCGGGCCAGGTACAGGCTCAGGGCGCCGAGGACGAGCGCGCCGACCGCGATCCCGGCCGCCGCCGAGACGGCCCGGTCGGCGCCCAGGGTCACGGCGACCAGCGTCGCCAGCACTCCGGCCACGATCGCGTCGATGACGCCGATGAGTCCGGCGTTGGTCACGAAGAGGTCCCATGGCCGGATGCCGCCGCGGATGGAGCCCAGACTCGTGAGGACGCCCTGCGCGTCGTCCGAGTCGGACAGCGTGAAGTGCGGCCGCAGCTCGGGTGCGACCTCGAGGTAGTAGCGCCGCACCCGGTTGATGGCCACGACCGTGCGGATGTTCTCGATGCCCAGCTGGATCAAGCGCTCGAAGCTGGCCAGGCCCACCACCAGCAGGGTCGGCAGCAGGATGAGCGCCAGGACGATGAAGGCCGGGCCGGTCTGGGCGACCTGGGCCACGAAGGCCAGGGCCACGACTCCCGCCGACAGCGTGCTGAGGAAGAAGCTCGTCCGGCCGTTGGCGTCACTGATCGCGGCGGACCGAGCCCCCTGTAGGGTGAAGTGCTCGGTGGACATGATCGTGAGGAGGTCCTGCCGGCTGGCGGGCGGGAGACGCTGCATCGCGATGACCTCCATGCCTGGCCGGTACGGCAGCGGCCGACGCTATTCTGCGCCCGACCGGAAGACCGCCGTCGGGATCAGGTTCGCTGCTGGTACCACACCAGGCCGCCCAGGTAGGCTGCCGCGAACGCCGCGCCCAGCCACGCATATGGCGTCGAGTCCAGGCCCCCGAACTGGGTCACCAGGAAGGCCGTCACCAGCAGGACGGCAACGAGCTGGGCCGCGAGCGAGAGCGCGCGCAGGTTGATCGCTTCCCAGCGCTCGTCGCGAGGCAGGCCGGACAGCAGGCTGGCAACGTCGGACCGCGACTGGAGCAGCCGCAGCGCGATGGCATAGGCGGCCACGATGGCGAACGCCAGCACCGCCTGGCCCAGCGACGCCTGGTGGCCGAGCATCGCCGCCGCCATGAGGATGCCGATGACGAAGCCGACCGCCGGCACGAGCCACTTAGAGAGCTGGGTCGACATGGAAGATCTCCTCGAGGCGCAGGCCGAAGAAGCGGCCGATGGCGAAGGCGAGCGGCAGCGAAGGCAGGTAGCGGCCGGTCTCGATCGCATTGATCGTCTGGCGCGAGACGTGCAGTTCCTGGGCGAGTTGGCCCTGGCTCAAGCCCCGGCCCTCGCGCAGCTTCCGCACGTCGTTCGTCATGCTGTCAAGCTACCTTGTCAGGGACCACCCTGTCAAGGACGTTTGTCATCCCTGGCTGGGCCATCCGACTCCGTGCCCACCCCCAGATGCCGCCGGCCTCCACCCGACGTGGTCGGGATGGTGGCGGCGTGGCAGCGTGGAACAATGGCAGGGATGAACGTGCTGGTCGCGGCCCTGCCGGCGTTCCTGGCCTCGGCGGTGGAGTTCGTGGAGGCCCTGACCATCGTGCTGGCCGTGGGCGTCACGCGCCAGTGGCGGTCGACCCTGATCGGGGCGGGCGCGGCCGCGGTCGCACTGGCGGCCATCGTCGGGGTGTTCGGATCGGCGATCGTGCTGCTCGTGCCGATCGACGTGCTGCGCACGGTGGTCGGCGGCTTCCTGGTGATCTACGGGCTGCAGTGGCTGGTCAAGGCCATCCTGCGCGCGGGCGGCGCCAAGGCGAAGCATGACGAGGACGCCATCTACGCCGCCGAGGTCGCGGCGATGCGCCAGGAGCCGCCGGTCGCGGCGAACGGCATGGATTGGATCAGCTTCACGGTCGCCTTCAAGGGCGTGCTCCTCGAGGGCATGGAGGTCGCCTTCATCGTCGTGACCTTCGGGGCGTCGGCGGGCCAGCTGGGCCCGGCGATCCTTGGCGCGAGCCTCGCCGGTCTGCTCGTCGTCGCCTTGGGGATCGCCGTCCATCGGCCGCTGGCACGTGTGCCGGAGAACGGCCTGAAGTTCATGGTCGGCCTGATGCTTACCACCTTCGGCACGTTCTGGGCCGGGGAAGGCGTGGGCGTGGCGTGGCCCTGGAGCGACGCTACCCTGGTCGTCCTGCTCGGCGTCTTCCTCGTCGGCTCACTGGCTGCCACGCGCCTGGTCCAGATCCGACTCGACGGGGCCGCCGTCGCACGGCTGGCCTCCGCCCCATGAGCGGGCCCGTCGCGCGCTACCTGCGCTCGTTCGGCGCGTTTTGGTACGACTTCCTGATCGGCGACCGGCCAGAGCTCTTCGTCGGCGCGATCGCCATCCTGGCCGTCGTCTGGGCCGCCGTGCAGATGGGCCTTGAACCCGGGTTCGCGGGCCTGGTCTTGGCCACGCTCGTGGTCGCCCTCGCCGGCTGGAGCGTCTGGCGGGCGTCGCGACCGGCGCGGGGACGCTAGAGAGGAGCGGAGGGTGACGATGACGGCCTGGGGCGCCTTTGCCTCCGCCGCGCCGACGATCGCCGCCAGGGGCCGCGACCTCCTGTACCGCACCGGCCACGGCGCCGGACTGCTCGTGACCGTCCGCGGCGCCGAGCCGCCCAGAGCCCACCCCGTGTCGGTCGGTATCGTCGACGACGGGCTCTACGTGTTCGTCCTGCCGTCACCCAAGCTCCAGGACCTGGAGACCGACGGGCGGTATGCCTTGCATGCGCACTTCGATCCGCAGGCGCCGGATGAGTTCCTCATCCGGGGTCGGATGAGGTCCGTGCCCGACGCACGGCGCCAGGTACTGGCGGCGGACTGGTCGTGGACGGTGGGTCAGGCCAGGTGCTTCGAGCTCCTCATCGAGGACGCGCTCTATGGCGAGCGCCCCACGGCCGACGACTGGCCGCCCCGGTACACCGCGTGGAGCAGCTCCGAGTTGGACGTCGATCGGCCCTAGCCGGCCAGGCCAAGCACCTCGGCGGCCATCCCCGCGAGGCCCAGGCACACCAGGCCCGCGGTCACCGCCCACAGCACCGCGGCACGACGGCGCGAGTTCGCCAGCGGCCCCAGGACCTCGCGGTCGCTCGACAGACGCACGAGGAACGTGAGCGGGACGGCCAGCACGACCACGTTCAGGATCATGGCCCCCAGGACGACCGCCCCCAGGCTGGGCGCCAGGAGGGCGACGAGCGCCGCCGGCACGACCTCCAGCAGGTACACCAGGTAGAAGCCGGGGGCACGGCTGACGGAGTGGTTGAGGCTGTGGCGCCAGCCCATCAGCTCGGACCAGGCCCAGGCCGCGGACAGCGAGATCACCACGAGTGCCAGCACGCCGGCCCCGATCAGGCCCAGGGCAAGGATGACACCGGTCGGGCCGCTCGCAAGGCGGGCAAGCCCGGCGGGAAGGTCCGGCAGGGCCACCGGGGGCAATGGCAGGGCGTGCGCGGTGGCCGCCGCGGCCGCCACCACGATGGCCACCATCAGCAGCTGGCTGGCCCCGGCACCCACGAGGGTCTCGCGTCGGGCCGCGTTCAGATCCTGACGCTGGAGGCCCTTGTCGACGCTCGCCGCCTGCTGATAGAACAGCATCCACGGCATCACGCTCGCGCCCGTGAGGGCCACCACCAGGCCCAGGAACGCCGGCTGACCGATCGCAGCACCCGGCCACAGCCCGGCCGCCGCTGCACCCAGGTCGGGCTGCTGGCCGATGGCCAGGACGATGAAGGCGAAGAGCAGGAGCGAGAACGCCAGCGCGATGCGCTCGAACATGTCATAGCTCCGCGTCAGGACGACGAGCGAGTGGGCCACCAGCGTGGCGACGATCGCCAGCGCGACCGGGATGCCCAGGATCGCGGCGCCGAGGGCGATGCCGGCGAACTCGGCCACGTAGGCCACGAGGTCGATGGCCACCATGCTCACCACGGCCACCGCGGCCCATCGCAACCCGTAGCGCTCGCGGATGAGTTCCGCGTGCCCGCGGCCGGTGACGATGCCCAGTCGGGCGGTCATCTCCTGGACCAGGTACAGGACGGGGATGAGGGCGAGCAGCGGCAGGACCAGGCCGTAGCCG
The DNA here is from genome assembly GCA_035622975.1 of Candidatus Sulfotelmatobacter sp. Lineage (GTDB taxonomy): Bacteria > Chloroflexota > Limnocylindria > Limnocylindrales > CSP1-4 > DASPUH01. Next base: position 14,540 of record DASPUH010000113.1, on the reverse strand, counting down.
AAGCTGGTGCCAGCCCGCCCGGCTGTCACGACCGAGGGCGCGTCGACGTCCGCGATCATCACGATCCATGCCGGGCCGACGAGCGGCAGCCAGCGCGCCAACCGCTCGCGCAGCCCCCCGGGCGCCAGGACACGTGCCTCGTCGATCATGGTCACCGTCCGACCGTACCGTTCGTGGCGTGGCGCCTGGACGTGCCGAACGACCCCATCTCCCGGGCCGGTCGCCCCGCCCGCGTGGCCTTGCAGCGGACGGCTCGCCTCCCGCCGCGCCTCGTGGGCCTAGGGCACGACCAGGTGGACCGGATTACCCAGGACGTTGACCTGCCAGGTCGTCGTGTCGTTGCCGCTGCTCACGTCGTATTCGACCTGCCACCACCCGCCCTGCCAGAGGCCGCCGCTGCCGTACGACGAGGACAACGGGATGTCGATCGTCAGCAGCAGGTCGTTGAACGGGTGGCTGCAGGAGCCGCTGCAACTCGTGGCCTGGAGACCGGACGAACCGGCGGCGATGCTGCCGCTTGGGCCGGCGGTGCCTTCCAGCGAGGCCGAGGTGTAGGTGAAGCCGGTGTACGCCTGGCTGCCGCCGTCGGGCGACTTGATCTTGAGGTAGGTGTTCCCACTCGTGTCGCCCACGTCGAAGAGGTTGATCTCGAGCGTCTTGCCGGCATACTGCGCCCCGACCTTGGCGAGGTAGAACGTGGAGGTCCCGCCGGTGATGTTGTACCAGTTGGCCATGGCGCCTGAGCCGTAGACCTGCGGCGAGCCGCTGCCCGTCACCTCGATCGAGAAGTCGTTCTGGGCGTTGACGCTGGCATTGGAGCTGGCCGGGGACGGGCTGGCCGGATCGGTGGTGGTGACCTCGAGGCGGTAGGTGCCCGCGGCCAGCCCGGTGGCGGTGCCTGGCGTCTGGTTGAGGGCGGCGCCCACCGGCACGCCCTGGCCGACCGGCCACCACTTGTTGTGCCAGTAGCCGCCGACGGCCTGGCTGGCGATGGCGCCGGTGGCGCAGTTGGTCACCGAGCTGGTCTGCGGGGTGCCGTACGTTCCGCTCTGATCCGTCTGGTTCTCCGCCGTGAACAGGAACCCCGAGGAAGCCACCAGCGTGTCATCGCTCGTGGTCTGCGTGTTGTGGGTGTTGTAGAGGCGGTAGTAGGTGTTCATGGCCACCCCGCTGCTGCCGATCCAGTGGTCGCCCTCCCCGTACGTGGCCCCCGAAGGAGTCGGACCGAGGCCGCAGAAGGTCGGATCGAACACGTACACGGCCCCCCCCGCGCTGGGGACCACGACCGTGTAGTCGTAGCCCTCGGCGGTGTAGCGCGGGTTGCTGAAGCTGCTGTCGGCCGTGGGGTCGAGCATGTCGCCGTTGCCCGTCTGTCCCCCGCTGGAGATGACCGCCCCGAAGAAGCCCTGCGAGGAAGGGGCCGCCCCGCCACCCGCGTCGGGGATCGTGTTGGAGCCGCCCGCCGCACAGCCGGACGCGCCCGTCACGCAGGACAACGGGTAGATGCCGTAGTAGGCCTGTGGACTGCCCATCGGCACGGGCAGGATGTAGACCGCCTTGGAGGACCGTTGGGCGGTGATCGAGGTGATGCCGAACAGGCGCATGAAGAAGGTCTTGACCGGTGCGCTGACCGTCACGTCGAGCTGGTCCGGGTTGCCTGCGGCGACCGCGGCGGAGTCCTGCTGGGCAGTGACCGTGATGCCGGAACCCGCCGTGTAACCGTCCTTCGTGGCCTCGTCGTAGGCCGCCTGCTGGGCATTCCCGACGTTGCCCGGCAGCCACACCACTCCCGCCAGGGCCGCCGCATCGGCCGCTCGCTGGACGCGCAGGCTGTTAGCCCAGTACCAGGAGACGTCGATGACGATGGCCAGGACGCCCACGAAGAGGATCGTGGCCGCCGCGAAGATGGCGAGGACCTGGCCCTGCTGGCGCCGAGAACGTCGGGCCGGCCGCTGTGTGGCCACGTCCGTGGCCAGCGGGTGGGCCCGCTCGCTCGAAATCCCCATCGCTGCGTATCGACCTCGTCAGAGCTGCGAAACTCCCGCGGCCGCAGTGAAGTCCCTCCGAGCGAGCCCGAAAACGCCCCGTTGGTACTAGTGATGCCTCTCCGCACCACCTCGTGCGCGAGAGGTGGCTGGTGCCCCCAAGGGGATTCGAACCCCTGGTCTCCACCTTGAAAGGGTGGCGTCCTAGGCCTCTAGACGATGGGGGCGCCGTCGGCCGAGTGTACACGCGGCGCCCGTGCCGGCCGCCGGTACCCCTCAGCTCGTGGTCTTCCAGATGAGGGCCAGCACCACGGCGCCGCCGAATGCGCCCGCGGCACCGATGGCACACAGGCCGCCGAACAGTGCGGCGAAGAAGGCGGTCCGCCCGTCGGCGTCACTGCCGGCGTGGATGAGGGTCAGGCAGCCCCAGGACGCCAGCGCCAGGAAGACCAGGCCAAGCAGCACGAACCCCGTGGTGAGCAGGGGCAGCTGGGTGTCGGACTGGTCGATGCGCGCCGCATAGCCGATCACGACGAGGGCGATGACGAAGGCCACGAGCACCGCGATGCGGCCCGGGGTGATCTGCCGCCCAAGACGGGCGGCGACGGACGGCGAGGACGGGTTCGGGATCTTGCGCGGCGCGGTCATGCCGCGGCCCTGCGGTTGCCCACGATGCGGTGATAGACAGCGACTCGATAGTCCAGCCGAGGGTGCTTCATGAGCGCGGCGACCGCGGCCCCGGTCGCCGGGAACGCGCGAGGCAGGAGGTCGACAGCCGAGGACTGGTCCGGGAACGTCCACCGGCAGTGCAGGGTGCGCACCTTGAAGCCGGCACCGAGGACGGGCCCATCGCGCTGGCTCCACGCCCTGAGGCGCGCGTCGCGCGCCGGGTCGGCGTAGAGCGGCGCCACTTCATCACGTCCGTAGTCCTGGACCACGAGGAGGCGCGCCCCCGGGGCCAGCAGACCCGTGACCGGCGCGAGCGGGGCCACCGGGTCGGGCCCGCGATCGTCGAAGCCCTCCCACCAGGCCACGGCCACGTCGAATGGTTCGGCCGGATGCGGCGGCCCGGCCAGATCGGGCCAGGTCACCACCCGTGCTCCCAGGACATCCAGCTGGCGAGCTCGGAAACTGCCCGCCCGGGCGCCCAGCAGCAACGTACGGCGCCCGGCCATCGAGCCGAGCGTCGCCAGGGTCCGCGGGATCTTGTCCTCGACGTCGACGCACGCGAGCAGGCGAGCCTGAAGGCGCCCGTCGGCGAGGTGGAAGGGGGCGTCCACGTGAGCGGGAAGTATAGGGGGGGCCTTCGCGACCTCGCGATGAGGGCGGCCGGACGGCGAGACCATCGGGGACCAAGGTCCTATCGACGGTGTCCGGACGGCTCCCTAGGCTGCAGCAACCGGTAACAACACGCAAGACGACGGAGCAGCGAGGGATGAAGCCGCCGGGCGGCCCGGACGCCTTCGACGACTGGATCGGCATCGACGAGGCCGCGGCATACCTGGCCATCCCCGTGCGCACCCTCTATCTGCACGCCCAGCAGGGGCGCCTGCCGGCCACCAAGGTCGGGCGGACCTGGCGGTTCAAGCGATCCCGTCTTGACGAACACCTGGGACGCGCCGAATCCAGCGTCAGGAGCCGGGGCGACACCCGCCAGCTGGAGCGGCTGGTGGCCGAGCAGGGCGGCCTCCTGAGCGAGCTGGCCGGCCTGGCCGATCTGTCGGTCCGGCTTTCGGCCCTCGGCGACGCGGAAGAGATCATGGCCTTCGTCAGCCAGCGCCTGTTCGAGATCTTCGCCGTCGATCAGGCCGGCTTCATGCGCCTCGCACACGGGCCGGAGGGCCTCGTCCTCAGCACCCCGATCGGCGCCGGGACACTGGCGGTGCCGTCAGACGTGCGGGTGCCGATCGACGCCTCGGCGATCCTGCAGCACGTCATCACCGAGCGGATGCCGGTCGTCCTTGACGACCTCCCGGTCCAGATCACCGTGGCCCGGGACCTGATCGCCAGCCTGGGGATCCGCGCCGGCGTCGTCGCACCGGTCATCGATGCGGACGAGGCATGGGGCCTGCTGGCGGTGATGACCACGACCCCGCGGCGCTTCTCCGCGCTCGAGGTCGAGCGCATCATGGCGGTCGCCGCCCAGGCCGGCACGGCCATCACCAACGCCCGCCTGATGGCGGAGGCACGGCGGTGGGCGAAGCAACTCGAGGGCATCGAGGCCCTGTCACGGCAGCTGAACCGCTCGCGGGATGTGGCGGGGGTCGGCGACGCCGTGGCCCGGGAGCTGGAGAACCTCATGCCGTACGACGGGCTCCGCTTCTACGTGCTCGAGCCCGATGGCCACACGCTGGAGGCTGCGACCCTCAAGGCCAACGTGCCCGAGTACGCCGCTGAGACGCAGGAAACGGCGCGCCTCCAGCTGGGCGAGGGCCTCGGCGGCAGCATCGCCATGACCGGTGAGGCAGAGGTCATCGGCGATGTGCTGGCCGACCCGCGGACCGTGGACATCCCGGGCACACCCGATTGCGACGAGTCCATGATCGTGGTCCCCTTGCGCTTCGAGCACGAGGTCCAGGGCGTGCTGGAGATCTCTCGCCTGGGCCTCGACGCATTCCAGCCGGGTGAGCTGCGTTTGGCCCAGATCCTGGGGGCGCAGGCTGCCGTGGCGATCGTCAACGCCCGCCAGGTGGAGGAACTGCAGCGCCGGGGTGATCGGCTGGAGCGCCAGTTGGCCAACCAGCACCAGTTGCTGGCCATCACCGAGCGCCTGCTGAAGACGCGCGACCACGACCAGACACTGGCCGCCATCGCCGACACGCTGGCCGAGGTCGTGCCCCACGACACCCTCACCATCTACCTCGTGGACAAGGCGGCCGGGCAGCTCGTGCCCGTGCTGGCGCGGGACCAGTACGCCGACCTTGTCATGCAGGCGCCGCTCGCGCTGGGCCAGGGCATCACCGGCTCCGTCGTGATGCATGGGGAGGCAGAGCTGATCAACGATCCCAACCACGACCCGCGTGTCCGCCACGTGCCCGGCACCCCGCAGGACGAGGAGGAGGCCATCATCGTCGCGCCTCTCCACAGCCCGGCCGGCGCGATCGGGTCGCTCAACCTGTACCGCATCCGGGGCACGTTCGAGCCGGAGGAGCTCGAGCTGGTCAAACTCTTCGCCAACCACGCCGCGATCGCCCTGGAGAATGCCCAGGTCCACCAGCAGCTGCTCGTGGCGGCCCAGACCGACCCGCTGACCGGGCTGGGTCACCATGGTGCCTTCCAGGAGACGCTTGCGAGGTCCTTCGCCCAGGACGCCTCGCTCAGCGTGCTGATGATCGACCTGGACGACTTCAAGGCCTACAACGACAGGTATGGCCACCAGGCCGGCGACCGCCTGCTGCGCCGCATCGCGGATGGCCTCCGCAGCAGCGTGCGGACCAGTGACGCCGTCTTCCGGTACGGCGGCGACGAATTCGCCGTCGTCCTGCCGGGGACGGATGCCGGCGGCGCCGAGATCGTCGCCGGGAAGGTCCTGGCCGGTCTGGCCGCGATCCCCTCGGTGCCGGGGCGTCAGCGCCGCACGGCCGCGCCCGTGCGGGCGAGCATCGGTGTCGCCAGCCATCCGGGCGACGCCCGCGACGCCCACGACCTGGTCGCGGTCGCCGACACCGCGCTGTACGTCGCCAAGGAACTCGGCAAGGCCCGCGTCGTCCCGGCCAGCGCATTGCCGGCCCACCTGCAGGAGATGCGCGCTCTGCTGGACCGCGTCATGAATGAGCCGATGCCGCGTCTCGCCAACGGGGCACCGGACCTGGTGAGCCTGATGCGGCCCCTGCACGAACAGCTCCGCCAGGTGGCGCCGCGGCTCGCCGACTTCGACGAGCGCGTGGCCCAGGCGTTCCCCCGGCTGGGGCGCCTGCTCGGTCTGCGGCGCGATACCCAGCAGCTGCTGGCGGCTGCCGCCCTCGTGGCCGACATCGGCCGGCTGGCCACTGAGGCCCCCGACGAGCGCCTGGGCGGCGGCCTGGCCCATCCCATCATCGCCGCCCGCATCCTGGAGCCCTACCCGGCGCTGCGCGCCGTCGCCAACATCGTGCGCAACCACCACGAACGGGCGGACGGGACCGGCTACCCGGATGGCGTCGCGGCCGCCACGCTTCCCGCCCCGGCCCGGGCCTTCCTGGTCGTCGAGCGCTACGTGGACCTGACCGAGATCCTGCCGGAGCCGGAACACCTCACGCCCGCCGAGGCCATCATCCGGTTGCGCGAGGAAGCCGGCGCGCGCCTGCCGCGCGAGGAAGCCCTGGCCCTCGCCGAAGCCCTGGAGGCCAGGGCCGCAGCGGCCTGATCACCGGACTGCTGCCGGGCCTTCCGGCCCTTGACGCCGCATCGCGAGGCGAGCAGCCTCGGCGGCAGCAAGGAGCCCCATGACAGAGCCCAAGCCGCGCAAGGCGGAACGGAACGCCGGCGCGTTCCTGACCCCGACCGACTTCTCGATGATCCCCGTCCCGATGCGGACCCTCGGCGACGACTACCACGACGAGCCGGCCGAGCCCAGGGATTCGGAGACGGTGCCGCCGCCCGAGCCCGAGGGCTCCCTTCGCCGGATCGTCAGGCGGCTGACGGGGCGGCCCCGCCGGTAGATCGACTGCCGCGAAGCCGCAAACCACGGTTGCCCCGACGAAAGGCCGCCCCGTCGGTGTGCCGGGCCGACGGGGCGCTTCCTAGCGCGCCCGCGCGATCAGCCCTGAGCGGGGACCCAGGGTGAGGTGTGTGCTTCCCCCATCCGCGACCGTGACCGAACCTTCCCAGCGGTCGGGCCACGGGGCCCAGCGGACGACGTCCAGGCCACGATCGCCGAGCTCCGGCAGGGTCACGTCCAGCGAGACCCCCTCGTCACCGGCGTTGACCGCCACGACCCACAGCTCACCAGTGGCCGCGTCGTGCCGCACGTAGGCCATGCAGCCGCCGGCCGTCCCCACGACCCGGAACGAGCCCCGGTCACGCAACGTAGCGCTGGAGTGGCGCAGCGCGATGGCGCCGGCGATGAAGCCGCGCAGCCCCTGGTCCCAGGCCGCGCGGTCCGCCGGGAATGCCGCCCGATTCGCGGGGTCGGCGCCGCCCTCCATGCCGATCTCATCGCCGTAGTAGATCGAGGGCGCGCCGGCAAGCGTCATCTGGATGAGCGTCGCCAGCCGCAGGCTGTCGCGATCGCCACCGCACACGGTCACGAAACGTGGCGTGTCATGGCTGCCCAGCAGGTTGAACTGGACCGCCGTGACCGCCGGGTCGTAGATGCCCAGCAACCGCTCGAGCTCGGCCGCGAACGCCGCGCCGTCCATGGCGCGCACGTGAGCCGCGTACTCGTTCTGCGACCGCGCCACGCCGAGGTCCAGGTGGCTCCCCGCACAGAACCCGAGCAGTGCCTCCGCCAGTGGGTAGTCCATGACCGCGTCGAATTCGTCGCCGCCCAATCGCTCTGGCCGCGGCTGCCAGATCTCCGCCACGATGTACGCGTCGGGGTTGACGGCCTTGACCCGCTGTCGGAACTCCTGCCAGAAGCCCGGCACGTGGATCTCCTCCGGCACGTCCAGGCGCCAGCCGTCGGCCCCCGCCCTGATCCACTTCTCTGCGACGCCGTAGAGGTATTCGCGCACGACAGGGTTGCCGTGGTTGAGCTTGGGCAGAGCCGGCAAGCCCCACCACGCCTCGTAGCCCAGGCGGCCGATGTCACCGCCACCCGCCGCATCGGAAGCGCGAGTCGGGTATGCATCCAGGGCCCCACCGGACGTGAGGCGGCCCCGGTCCACGTGGTACCAGTCCACGTACGGCGACGCCGCCCCGGTCTCGAGGATGTGGTGGAACGGCAGGAAGCCGCGCCCCGTGTGGTTGAACACGCCGTCCAGGATCACGCGCATGCCGCGTCCACGCGCCGACTCGATCAGCTCACGCCACGCCGCCTCGCCGCCCAACAGCGGATCCACGGCCAGGTAATCGTCGGTGTGGTAGCGGTGGTTCGACGCCGAGGTGAAGACGGGGGTGAGGTAGAGGGCATTGATGCCCAGCTCCGCCAGGTCGCCAAGTCGGTCGGTCAGGCCGGCCAGGTCGCCGCCCTTGATGTCCTCTGGCGTCGGCGGGGCATCCCACGGCTGGAGCGGCCCGGGGGCGGGCACGCGTCCGCTGCGCGCGAAGCGATCGGGGAAGACCTGGTAGAACACGGCGTCGCGGACCCACGTCGGCGTCTCGATGCTCACCGCGCCTATGGTGGCAGAATCGGCGGCCATGCTGGCCACCTTACGGGCGATGCCGAACGGCGTGCGCGTCTTCCTGGTCTATGCGCTGATCGTGCTGTCGATCCTGGGCCTGACCACGCCGCTTGTGGTGGCCCAGGCGTCGAGTGACGTGCCGATCTCGCCGATGGGCCTCGTCTGGATGGCGCTCCTGGCCTACCTCATCTTCACCATCACCCTCGTGCTCCAGCGCAAGCAGGCGGGCTGGGGCCTGTCCGTGGGCCTGGTCACGCTGGTCGTGCCCCTCGTGCCGCTCCTGCTGCTCACCGCGGGGGTGATCGGCGGCGTCTTCGCGGTCATCCTGGGCCTGGTGTTGATACGAGGGCTGTTACGACCCGAGGCCCGTCTCTGGTTCAACGAGACGTGACGACCACGAACCCGGCGCGAACGGCCGCGTCCGAGTACCCTGTGCGCCGGCGTGGCCGAGCCACCGCCCTGACGATCTCACGACACGAGGGGTTCCCTGCCCGTGCCTGACCGACCGCGCCGCCCCGCCGGAGGAACGCGCGATACCGCTGCTTCGAACGCTCGAGACGGGCGGGCGCCGAGGCGCGGTCGAGAGATCCGGCGGGACGACCGCTCGGTCCTGGATCGGTACGGCGGCCTCCTGCTGGCCGTCTTCGCCGTGGCCGGCATCGTCATCGTGGGGTTCCTGGTCCTCTCCAACGCTTCCGGCAAGGCGTACGCCTGCGACAGCCTGCTGACGCCCGGCCCGAGCGCGCCGGTCCCGACCTTCACGCCTTCGCCCTCACCCAGCCCCACGCCCAGCCCGACCCCCTCGGTCACGCCGTCGCCGACACCATCGCCGACGCCCTCGGCCACGCCGACACCGAGCCTCACCCCCAGCCCGTCGCCGAGCCCCAGCCCGAGTGCCTCACCGTCCGCGTCGCCCAGTGCTTCCAGCTCCACCGGCCCGACACCCTCGGTCACGCCGCTGCCCCAGCCGACCCAGCTGGTGGGTTTCCCGGTGGCCGACCTGGGTCGCACCCACATCCTGGACACGAGCACGAAGATCGAGTACGCCTACTGCCCACCCGGTTCCGGTTCACACTTCAACGTGACGAATGTCGGGCCCATCAAGCGGGCCTTCTATGGCGCGGACAAGGAGCAGGTCCCGGGTGGCTGGGTGCATGACCTGGAGCATGGCTACGTGGTGATCGCCTACAGCTGCGCCCCGCTGCCAGGCCCCACGCCGGTGGCCACGCCGACGCCGGCGCAGGGGTGCCCCAGCGGGGCCGAGATGGCAGCCATGCAGCAGGCCTTCAACACCGCGCCACAGGCCGACTCGGCCAAGGCGTGCGGTGACGCCAACAAGCTGCTCGTGCTGCGTTTCGACAGCATGACGACGCGATTCGCCTACATCGCCTGGGACCGTGTCGAGCTGACCAACACCTTCAGCGTCCAGGACGCGATCACGTTCATGGAGCAGTGGCAGGACCAGGCCAACCCCGAACCGAGCATCTGCGTCTGACCGATGCGCACCATGCGCGCTCTCGTCAAGGAACAGGCGGTCCCGGGAGCCGCCATCCGTGAAGTGCCTGTCCCCGAGCCGGGGCCGGGTGAGATCCTGGTCCAGGTCCAGGCGGCCAGCGTCTGCGGGACCGACGTGCACATCGAACGGTGGGACGCGTGGGCCCAGGCCAACGTCAAGCCGCCGCTCGTCTTCGGCCATGAGATGGCGGGCCTCGTCGTGGCGCGCGGCCAGGGTGCCACCCGCGTGCCGGAGGGCGCGCTCGTGGCGGCCGAGACGCACCTCGTGGACTGGACGTGCTACCAGTGCCGCACCGGCCGGGCCAACGTCTGCCAGCACCTGCGCATCCTCGGCGTGGGGGCGCCGGGCGTGTTCGCCGAGTACGCCGTCATCCCCGAATCCAATGCCTGGGTCTCCGATGGTCTGGCGCCCGAGGTGGCGGCCCTCCAGGAGCCGATGGGCAACGCCGTGCACGCCTTGTTCGTGGAGGAGATCGCCGGCCAGTCGGTGGCCATCCTGGGCTGCGGCCCGATCGGCCTCATGGCCGTCGCCATCGCCCGCCTGGCCGGCGCGCGCCACATCTTTGCCACCGACCTCAACCTCGAACGGCTGGCCGTGGCCGGCCGGATGGGAGCCCATGAGGCCATCGACGCGCACGAGGACGTGGTCGCCCGGCTGCGCGCGGCCACCGACGGCGACGGCGTGGACGTGGTGCTGGAGATGTCCGGGGCGGAGGCCGCCCTCCACACCGGCCTCCGGGCGCTCACCAACGGCGGGCGCATCTCGTTGCTGGGGACGCATGCCAGGCCGGCCACCATCGACGTGTCGGCGGAGATGATCTTCAACGGCATCCGCGTCTACGGCATCACCGGCCGGCGCATGTGGGAGACGTGGTACCGCACCACGGCGCTGCTGGAGGAGGGCCTTGACCTCTCCCCGATCATCACGCACCGCCTGCCGCTGGACCGCTACGCCGAGGCGTTCGAGCTGGTCGCCGCGGGCCACGCCGGCAAGGTCGTCCTGCTGCCGCAGGTCACCTCGTAAGGACCACGCACCACCCGGTGCCGCGTCCCACCCAGCGTGAACGCCCACCCGAGGTGAACATCGCGTGTTCGTGACGACGGCGGAAGGGCCCGTCGCCGGCCGTCCTGAACCTCCGGTGCACACCTCGGCTGCGGAGCTGCCCATCCCGGGCCGCACCCCGGCCCTCGTTCGTCGTGAGCAACCTGGGACGTTCATGTAAGCGCGCGTCTCATACGGCTGCGACGCACGCGGTAGCCTAGGCGCCGACGATGGCAGCCCGAACCGATCCCCTGGCCTACCTGGACGAGGCGCTGGCGGACCTGCGCCTCAAGTCGCTCTATCGACCCCTCCGCGTTCTCGATGGGCGCCAGATGCCGCACGCCGTCATGGATGGGCGCCCGGTCATCAGCCTCTCCTCCAACAACTACCTGGGCCTGGCGACCCACCCGCATCTGGTCGAGGCGGCGATGAACGCGGTGCGAGACCTGGGCGTGGGCAGTGGCGCGGTGCGCACGATCGCGGGCACGATGACGCTGCACGAGGAGCTGGAGCGGCGGCTCGCGGCCTTCAAGCACACCGAGGCGGTACTGACCTTCCAGTCGGGTTTCACCGCCAACAGCGGCGTCATCCCGACCATCACCGGCGAGCGCGACCTGATCGTCAGCGACGAGCTCAACCACGCCTCGATCATCGACGGCGTCCGCCTCTCCAAGGCGTCGCGTGCGGTCTACCCCCACAAGGACGTGGACGGCCTGGAGCAGGTGCTGCGCGAGGCGCGCGCGAAGGGCGGCCCGGCCGGCCCGTACGAGCACATCCTCGTCATCACCGACGGCGTGTTCAGTATGGACGGCGACATCGCGCCGATGCCCGGCATCTGCGACGTCAGCGAGCGCTACGAGGCGGCGGTCATGATCGATGATGCCCACGCCTCCGGGGTCCTGGGGCGGAACGGGCGCGGCACGGTGGATCATTTCGGCCTCCACGGCCGGGTAGACATCCAGGTGGGCACACTTTCGAAGGCCGTCGGTGTGCTGGGCGGCTATGTGGCCGGCACGCAGGCCCTGCGCGACTACCTCATCCAGCGATCGCGGCCGTTCCTCTTCTCGACCTCCCACCCGCCGGCCGTCGTGGCCGCCTGCCTCGCCGCCATCGACGTGCTCGAGGGCGAGCCCGAGCGGATCGAGCGGCTGTGGGACAACACCCGCTTCTTCACGGCCGGCCTCACCAACCTCGGGTACGACACGGGCATCAGCGAGACGCCGATCACGCCGGTCATCGTCGGCGACTCCGAGCGGGCCGGCGCGCTCAGCGCCCGGCTGCTGGAACTGGGTGTCTTCGCCCAGGCGGTCGTCTACCCCACGGTGGCCATCGATCGCGCGCGCATCCGCACCATCGTCTCCTCCGAGCACACCCGCGACGACCTCCAGGCGTGCCTGGACGCCTTCGCCACCGCGGGCCGGGAGTTGCGGCTCATCGGCGGCTGAGGTGCGCCGCTTGACGACCAGCCTGATCGGGCTGGCGGTCAGCGTCGTGCTGATCGGGGTCGTGCTCCTGGAGGTCAATCCGGGCGCTGCGGCAGCCACCCTGGGGCGCGCGCAGCCCCTGGTCCTGCTGCTCGTGCTGCCGCTGCTGGCCGTGGACCAGACGGCGCGCACGATCCGCTGGCACCTCCTGCTGGCGCACGAGCCGCGCCCTGGGTACCGCGAGACCCTGCGCTACCTGCTCGTGGGCTACCTCGTCAACATCGTCCTGCCGGGGCGGCTGGGCGAGTTCGTGCGGGCGCACCTGGCGGGCACGCGTGCCCACGTGGGGCAGCTGCGGGCCCTCGGCTCGATCGCCCTCGAGCGCGGCCTTGATCTCGTCAGCGCCGCCACCCTCGGAGCCATCGCGTCCGCGGCGGCCGGTCTGGGGAGTGCCATCACGGGCGCGTTCACCCTCGTGGCCGCCCTGGGCTGGATCGTCCTGTTGACCGTGACGCTCGTGCCGCACGACTTCGTCCGACGGCTGCTGGACTGGGTCGTGACCCGCGTCAGCCGCGGCCCGGCGCGGCTCGTGCTGCCCCACGTGGGCTCCTTCGGTCACGCGCTCATCGACGCGGCGGCGCCACGGCGCGTCGTGGCGGGGTCCGGCCTGACGCTCATCAGCTGGACCACCGGCACGGCCGTCTTCGCCATCGTCGCCGGGTCGCTCGGCATCCCCGTGTCGCCCATCGTGCTGCTGGCCATGGTCACCGCCGCGAACCTGGGCGCGGCCATCCCCTCCGCGCCGGCCGGCGTCGGCCCGTTCGAGTTCGCCGTGGTGTACGTGGGCACGGCCGCCGGCCTCGACGGCTCGCAGGCCCTGGCCGTGGGCATCCTCGCCCACCTCGTCGGGGTCGTGCCGGTGGCCGTCGCCGGTGCGATCAGCCTTCCGGCCGTCGACTGGCGCCTCGGCCAGCTGCGCAACCTGAGCGCCCTGCGGCGCAGTGCTGCCACTGGCGACCCGTACGACGGCCCGTACCACACGGCCGCGCCCGCTGCCAGCACCGACAGCCACGAGTCCGCCCCGCCCCTGTCCTGAGCGTCCGCGGACACTGCTCCGCGGCCGTTGCTCCTGCCGTCGCTAACGACGGACCCAGCGGCCATGCTCCGGCGTTCCTTTCGCCAGGCGCCACACGTGACGCTCGACGCGCCGGGCCGAGGGCCGCGGGAGCCCTCCTCCGTCGATGGCGCCGCCTGGCGCAAGGACCGGCGGCGTCCGCGCCGCCTGGCGCAAAACCGGGCACAAGGACCGGCGCCGCCCTGCCGGCCTAACTCGGCCCGGGCGGGGGCGTGAGCGGCACGAAGCGCGGGTCGCGGCGCCAGCCCAGGCGGTGCAGGGTGTAGCTGGCGACGACGCCCAGCGTGCCCAGGCCGTAGCGCACCGAGCGGCGGAAATCGACCGAGCTGGCCTCGGCGAAGTAGCGCGTCGGCACGGCCACCTCGGTGATGGTGAAGCCGGCCGCCACGACCTGGGCCACGAACTCCTGGTCGAACACGAAGTCGTCGCTGTCCCGCTCGATGTCGACCGCCCGCAGGAGGCGCGCCGAGTAGGCCCGGAAGCCGGTGTGGTATTCGGACAGGTGGAGCCCGAAGGCGCGGTTCTCGAGGCCGGTCAGGAAGCGGTTGGCGACGAACTTCCAGCGCGGCATGCCGCCCGCCAGCGGGTCGCCCAGCAGCCGCGAGCCCAGGACCATGTCGGCCGCGCCGGCGACGATCGGGGCGACGACGGCGGGGATGCGCGTGGGGTCGTACTGGTAGTCGGGGTGGACCATCACGACGATGTCGGCGCCGGCCGCGAGGGCCAGCCGGTAGCACGTCTTCTGGTTGCCGCCGTAGCCGCGGTTCTGGCGATGGACCTCGACCTGCAGCCCCAGGCGCTGGGCGATCTCGACCGTCTCGTCGCGTGACACGTCGTCGACGAGGATGACGTGGTCGACGACGGCCTTGGGGATGTCGTGGTAGGTCCGCTCGAGGGTCCGTGCCGCGTTGTAGGCGGGCATGACCACGACGATCATGCGCCGCTCCGCGCGAGGGACCCGGACCCGCCCACCGTGTGCATCGCGCCGATGCTAGCGGACGGGCGGGGGCGGCGCCGCCCGACCGCACCGGTCGGTCCTGTACGCTGTGGCGGATGACCCCGCCCGAGCCGACCGCCGCGGCGCTCGACCTTCCGCTCGACGCCCACCTCCACACCGACCTCTCGCCGGACGCCGACGTGCCGCTCGACGCGTACGCGGCGCTGGCCCGGGCGAGG
>DASPUH010000112.1:0-7620 GCA_035622975.1 Candidatus Sulfotelmatobacter sp. | reverse complement strand
GCCGACCCGATGCCGGTCCCGATGGTCAGCAGCATGACCACCCCGGGGTGGCCGCGGCCGGCCCCGAAGGCCACCTCTGCCAGCCCGGCCGCATCGGCGTCGTTGATGACCACCACGGGCCGCCCCAGGCGCTCGGTCAGCAACTGCTGGACAGGCGCGTCGATGAACGCCGGGTCGACGTTGGCGGCGCTCAGCGAGCGGCCGTCCTTGATGACGGCCGGGAACCCGGCCCCCGCCTTGAGGTCGGGTGTCAGCCAGCCGCTCTCGGTGAGGCGCTCGCAGACGCGGGCGGTGACCTCCACGACGGCGGCGGGCGTGGCCGGCTGGGGCGTCTTCTCCCGCACCCGGTCGGACAGGAGGTGCCCGTCGGACAGATCGACGACGGCGCCCTTGATGCCGGTGCCGCCGATGTCGATGCCGAGGGCCCGTCCTTCCATGCGCATATGGGGCAGGATACGTCCGCCCCGCCTAGTATTGAGGCGCATGTTCGACGAGTACGGCGACTTCAAGCGCCAGCTGCCGGATCGTGACCCGACCGAGACCCAGGACTGGATCGACTCGCTGGACTCGGTCGCCCGCAACGAGGGCGCCGACCGGGCCCAGTTCATCCTCTACCGCCTGCTGAAGCGCGCCCGCCAGCTCCAGCTCGGCTTGCCGGCCCTGACCCAGACCCGCTACATCAACACGATCAGCCCGGAGCAGGAGCCGCCGTTCCCCGGCGACGAGGAGATCGAGCACCGCATCCGGCGGATGGTCCGCTGGAACGCGGTCGCGATGGTCCTGCGAGCCAACAACTTCAGCCCCGGCATCGGCGGCCACCTCGCCACATACGCCTCTGCGGCGACGCTGTACGAGGTCGGCTTCAACCACTTCTTCCACGGCAAGGACGCGCCCGGTATGGGCGACCACATCTTCTACCAGGGCCACGCCGCGCCCGGCATGTACGCCCGCGCGTTCCTGGAGGGGCGGCTCACGGAGGACCAGCTGGACCACTTCCGGCGCGAGGTCGTGCCCGGCCAGGGCCTCAGCTCATACCCCCATCCGCGCCTCATGCCCGAGTTCTGGGAGTTCCCCACGGTGTCCATGGGCCTGGGGCCGCTGGCGGCCATCTACCAGGCCCGCTTCGACCGCTACCTCGCCGCGCGCGGGCTGAAGGACACCAGCGCCAACCACACCTGGGCCTTCCTGGGCGACGGCGAGATGGACGAGCCGGAGGCCCTCGCCGGCCTGTCGCTGGCCGGGCGCGACGGCCTGGACAATCTGACCTTCGTGGTCAACTGCAACCTGCAGCGCCTGGATGGTCCCGTCCGGGGCAACGGCAAGATCGTGCAGGAGCTAGAGGGCCTCTTCCGCGGCGCCGGCTGGAACGTCATCAAGGTCATCTGGGGCCGCGAGTGGGACGAGCTGCTGGCCCGTGACGAGGACGGCGTGCTGGTCCACCGCATGAACGAGACGCTGGACGGGGAGTTCCAGAAGTACTCGGTCGAGTCCGGCGGGTACATCCGCGAGCATTTCTTCGGGCCCGATCCGCGCCTCAAGGCGATGGTCGCCCACCTCAGCGACGACGACCTGACGCGCCTGCGGCGTGGCGGCCACGACATCCACAAGGTCTACGCTGCCTACCACGCCGCGCTCGCCCACCGGGGCGCGCCGACCGTCGTGCTGGCCAAGACCGTCAAGGGCTGGACGCTCGGCGCCGGCGTGGAGGCGCGCAACATCACCCACCAGGCGAAGAAGCTCTCGGAGGCCGAGCTCAAGGTCTTCCGCGACCGGCTCGAGCTGCCCATCCCCGACGCCCGGCTCAAGGATGCGCCGTACTACAAACCCGGGCCCAGGGCTCCCGAGATCCAGTACCTCGTCGCGCGGCGCGCGGTGCTCGGCGGGCCGCTGCCCCGCCGGGTCGTCCACCCGGTGACCGTCGAGTTGCCCGGCGACCCCGTCTACGCCGAGTTCATGGCCGGTTCGGGGACCCAGGAAGCCTCGACCACGATGGCCTTCAGCAAGCTGCTGCGCAACCTGCTGCGAGATCCGGGCCTGGGCCGGCGCGTCGTACCGATCGTGCCCGACGAGGCGCGGACGTTCGGCATGGACCCCCTCTTCCGGGAGGTCGGCATCTATGCCGCGCGCGGCCAGCTGTACGACCCGGTCGACTCGAACCTCGTGCTGTCCTACCGGGAGGCCAGGGACGGCCAGGTGCTGGAGGAGGGCATCACCGAGGCGGGCGCCGCGGCCTCCTTCCAGGCCGCCGGGGTCAGCTACGCGACCCACGGCGAACCGACCATCCCCTTCTACATCTTCTACTCGATGTTCGGCTTCCAGCGCACCGGCGACCAGTTCTGGGCCATCGGTGATGCGCGCGCCCGGGGCTTCCTCCTGGGCGCGACGGCCGGCCGCACGACGCTCAACGGCGAAGGCCTGCAGCACGAGGACGGCCACTCGCTGCTGCTGGCCTCCACCCAGCCGGCGGTCCACGCGTACGACCCGGCCTTCGCCTACGAGACGGCCCTCATCATCCGCGACGGCCTCCGCCGCATGCTCGATGCCGACGAGGACGTGGTCTACTACCTGACCCTCTACAACGAGAACCACGTCATGCCATCGCTGCCGGCGGGCGTCGAGGATGGCGTCGTGCGCGGCCTCTATCGCTTCCGCGAGGCGCCGGTCGTGACGGGAGCCCGCAAGCCGCCGCGTGCCACGATCCTCGCCAGCGGCTCGATCATGCAGGAGGCGCTGCAAGCCCAGGCCGTGCTGGCGGAGCAGCTCGGGGTGGCGGCCGAGGTGTGGAGCGCCACCTCCTATCAGCTGCTGCGGGCGGACGCCCTCGAGGTCGAGCGCTGGAACCGGCTCCATCCGGGCGGCCCTGCCCGCGTGCCGTTCGTCACGGAACAACTCGCCGAGCGGGCCGCCCATGGCCCGGTCGTCGCGGTGAGCGACTTCATGAAGGCCGTCCCGGACCAGATCGCCCGCTGGGTCCCGGGGGACAGCTGGGTCGCCCTGGGGACCGACGGCTTCGGCCGCAGCGATACGCGCGCCGAGCTGCGGCGCTTCTTCGAGATCGACGCGCCCCACATCGCCCAGGCCGTCGTGGCCGAGCTGGCCCGCTGCGGGCGGATCGATGCAGCCGCGGCCCGCCAGGCACGGGAGAGCCTGGGCGTCGACGCGGAGGCGCCGTACCCGCCCGCCGCCTGATGTCCGGCGGCCTCGCCGTGGTCCGCTCGGCGGCGCGCCTGTCGCTCGGCGCCGGCCTGCTCCTGGTCCTCCTGGAGAGCCAGCCATCTCCGGTGCTGGCCCACTCGATCGCGGGCCGTTTCCCGTCGCCGCTGCCCCTGGGGGCGTACCTCGCGGGGGCCGCCATCGCGGTCGCCCTGTCCTTCAGCCTGGTCCTGTCACGCGAGCCCATCTCGTTGCGCGCCGGCGGCCAGCGCACGTTCGTGATGCCACCCTTCCTGCGCGTCCTGTTGCGCGTCACCGGCCTGGTCGGCTGGGCGGCCGTGCTGCTGGAGACCGTCCTCGTGGCCCAGCCAGGCGACGCCGACGTGGGCTCGCTCTTCCTGTGGGTCTACGGCTGGGTGGGGCTGGCCGTGCTGTCGGCTCTGGTCGGCCCCATCTGGACATGGCTGGACCCGTTCGACTCGCTGGCCCGCGGGGCCGCTGCGCTGACGCACCGCCTGGGCTTCGAGGGTCCGCGTCCGGCCACCTACCCGGCTCGCCTGGGCCGCTGGCCCGCCGTCGTCGGCTATGGCTACTTCATCTGGCTCGAGCTGGCCGTCACCAACGGCGGCGGCGGCCGCTACCTGGGCCTCAGCCTTGCCGGCTACACCGTCATCACGCTGGCCGGCATGCTCGTCTACGGCCGTGAGGCCTGGCGCCGCAACGCCGAGACGTTCAGCGTGTGGTTCGAGTTGCTGGGCCGCCTCGCGCCGCTCGTCCTGGACGACCCGCCCTCGCTGTGCCGCCTGCGCCTGCGGGGCTACGCCACCGGCCTCATCCGGGCGGCATGGACGAGTCCGGAGGTCGCTTTCGTGGCGCTGGCCGTGGCAGGGGTGATCTTCGACGGGCTGTCACAGACGAACATCTGGTTCGACGCCTTCGGCGCCGCGAGCGTGGCCAGCACGACCGTCCAGCTGGCGATCTTCGCCGCCGCCATCGTCACCGTGGCCCTGCTCGCCAGCCGGGTGGCAGGACGGGCGGCCATCGGGGCTGGCCTCGTGCCGATCGCGGTGGGCTACATCCTGGCCCACTACCTGACGTTCCTGCTGATCGACGGGCAGCGCATCATCCTGGTCCTCGATGATCCGCTGAGCCTGGGCTACCACTTCCTGGGCCTGGCCGGATGGGAGCCCAGCGGGGCGTGGCTGCCGCCGCCCCTGGTGTGGGGCGCGATGCTCGCCTCGGTGGTCGGCGGTCACATGGTCGGCGCCATCGCCGGCCACGCCTCGGCTGCCGTCGAGGTCCGGCCGGACGCGCCTGCCGGGACCCCCTGGACGGCCATCGGGCTGGCGGCCCTGCGCCGCCGGGAGGTGCCGCTGGCGTGCCTGATGGTGGGCCTGACCGTCCTCACCCTGTGGTCGCTGGGTCAGGTGGTGCTGCGGCCGGCCTGAGCACGGCCTGAACGTGCGATGGGGGCTTGCGCGCGTGCGCTACCATCCTCGCAACGTCCACATCGGTGGACCTTAGGAACGCACGGCCACACGATCGCTCCCTCTCACGGTCTCCGCGAGAAATCGAATCGCGGAAGCCGGCACAGAAGGAGCGGTTTTCCTTGTTCACGGATAAGTCCCTGGTCTGCGCGGACTGCGGCCAGGAGTTCCTCTTCACGGCGAGCGAGCAGGAGTTCTACTCGGCCCGCCAGTTCAGCGAGCCTCGCCGCTGCGCTTCCTGCCGGGCCGCCCGCAAGGCTGCTCGCGGTGACAGCGGTGGAGGCGGCGGCTACGGCGCCAGCAGCTACGGCAACGGTGGCGGCTACGGTGGCGGCAGCAGCCGCGGTGGGTACGGCGGTGGCGGCTACGGTGGTGGCGCCAGTCGCGGCCCGCGCGAGATGTTCGACGTGACGTGCTCCAGCTGCGGCCGCGAGGCCCAGGTGCCGTTCCGGCCCACCAGCGGCAAGCCTGTCTACTGCAACGACTGCTTCGCCTCTCGCCGCGCCTGACCGCGTGGCGGCTATGAGCCGTCGAGTCCGATCGCACGAAGCCCGGCGAGCGATCGCCGGGCTTTCGTTGTGCCTGGCCCTCTCGTTGACCGCGGCCGCCTGCGGCGCGACCACGACCGCCACCCCGACGTGGACGTCGGGCGTCACGGCCGCAGCCACGGCCACGCCACCGGCCAGTCCGCTGTCCACCGGCCCCTTGCCCTCCGTGGCGCCCGCGACGACCGTCACCCCCGCCCCGACGCCGACTGCGACGGCATTCGCTCCCTCGCGTGTCCACCTGGGCCTGCAGCTCGTGGTGAGCGGACTCGACCAGCCCGTCTTCGCCACCGGTGCGGGCGACGGCAGTGGGCGGCTCTTCATCGTGGAGCAGCCGGGCCTCATCCTGGTGGTGGGCGCCGACGGCAAGCTGGCGGCCGACCCATTCCTGGACCTCCGCGCCAAGGTCAGCTGCTGCGGCGAGCGGGGCCTGCTGGGTCTGGCCTTCTCGCCTCGGTACGCGACCGACGGCCGGTTCTTCGTCGACTACACCGACACGGCGGGCAACACCGTCGTGGCCCGCTTCACCAGGCAGGATGGGGCGCACGGCGATCCCGGGTCCGAGCGAGTGCTCCTGCACATCGCCCAGCCGTTCCCCAACCACAACGGCGGGATGCTCGCCTTCGGGCCCGACGGCGACCTCTACGTGGGGATGGGCGACGGGGGCAGCGGCGGCGATCCGATGAACAACGGCCAGCGCCTCGACACGCTGCTGGGCAAGCTGCTGCGGATCGATGTCTCCGGCGATCCGTACCGTGTCCCCGCCAGCAACCCGTTCGTCGGCCGCAGCGGGGTGCGGCCGGAGATCTTCGACTATGGGCTGCGCAATCCGTGGCGCTACAGCTTCGACCGGCAGACCGGTGCTCTGTTCATCGGCGACGTCGGCCAGGACCTCTGGGAAGAGGTGGACGCCGTGCGGGCCGGCCAACCGGGCGGCCTCGACTTCGGCTGGCGGATCATGGAAGGCGACACCTGCTACAACGCCACCACCTGCACGCGGCACGGCCTGACACTTCCCGTGTTCACCTACAGCCACTCCTTCGGGTGCGCCGTGGTGGGCGGCTATGTCTACCGCGGCACGGCCTACCCGGCGCTGGAGGGGGCCTACCTGTTCAGCGACGACTGCTCCGGGCGCATCTGGGGCATGGACGCGGCCACTGCCCTGCGCGGCCCGACGAGCGCTGCGGTGCTGCTGGACTCAGGACTCAACGTGTCGAGCTTCGGCCAGGACGACGCCGGTGAGCTCTACCTCTGCGACCTGAGCGGCAAGCTCTACCACATCACGGCCGACGCGCACTGAGGGTTCCGCGGGGCGCCTGGGGAGCCCGGGCGCCCGGGGAGCCCGGGCGGGCGGGGAGCCGCCGCGCATGCGCCCAGCGGTTGTCCTGACCATCAAGGGCGCCGCCGCCGGTCCGTTCATCCGCTCAGCGGATGAGACGGCCACCGAACAGCCCGAATCGGGGCTCTATGGGGCCCGGGCGAGCTTACCGTTGGTCAGGACAGTCGGTGCGTGAATAGCGCCCCGGGCCCGGCGTTCCGCGCACCCGGGGCCCGACGCTCCGCGCACCCTGGCCCGCGCTCCGCGGCACCCATGCCCGGCTGCGGGACGCGCCTCGTAGGGCCGCTGGCGGATAAGGCGCCGCCAAGAGGCCCGGAGCAGGATCAGGGCGATGACGACGCGTGACCACCGGTCGATCGGGCCACGCTCAGGGCCAACCACGAACTCGTCCGCATCGGCGAGGAAGTGCGGATCGCGCGCCTGGCTGCGGGCTTGAGCCAGACTCGCGTGGCCGGGGCAGCGGGCGGGTCGCAGGCTCAACTCAGTCGGCTGGAGCATGGGCGCGTACGGCACGTCGACGTGGTGCAGCTTTCGCGCATCCTGGCGGCCACCGGCCTGCGGCTGAGCATGCGGACGTTCCCCGAGGGCTCGCCGATCCGGGACACGGCCCACGTCGCCCTGCTGCGGCGCCTGCGCGCACTCCTTGCGCCGGCCTGGAGCTGGCGCCTGGAGGTCCCGGTGCGACCAGGGTCCGCGCAGGATGCTCGGCGGTGGGACGCGCTGGCCGGGCTCGGGCCGCTGGCCCTGGGGTTCGAGGCCGAGACTCGCCTGTACGACGCGCAGGCCCAGTTCGCCCGGGCCCTCTCCAAGCAGGCCGCAGGCGGCGTCGATCGACTCGTCCTCGTCGTCGCGGACAGCCACCTCGACCGACGCGTCCTGGCGGAGATCGGCCCCCTCGTGCGCGGCGACTTTCCGGTGGGTCCGCGGCACATGCTGGCGGTGCTCCGAGAAGGGCGGGATCCGGGCGGGAACGGAATCGTCCTAGGCTTTAGATCCCCGGCCCTGGGCCGCCGGCCAGCTCGGCCAGGCCCCACAGGTCGCGCCAGATGTGATCGGGTCGCGCCCCGACCGGCCTCGGCTCGACGTGCCGGTTGAC
>DASPUH010000111.1:0-9453 GCA_035622975.1 Candidatus Sulfotelmatobacter sp. | reverse complement strand
GCTCAGCAACGACCGGTTGCCGGCCGCCAGCTCCGCGCGCAGGTCGACCAGGGTCACCGGAGCGCGCCGGCCCACGACCTGGCCGCCCAGGCGCAGCCGCGTCAGCTGGCCCGAGGCCGCGTGCGCCCAGGTGACCACGTCCGGGGTGGCCGAGCTGAGCACGACCGTCGCCCCAGCCAGACGCCCCAGCGCCAGGGCTGAGTCGCGCGCCTGGAACCGCGGCGTGCGATCGGCCTTGTAGGCCGGGTCGTGCTCCTCGTCGACGACGATGACGCCCGGCTCGGCCAGCGGAGCGAGGATGGCCGTCCGCGTGCCCACGACCACCGGTGCCTCGCCACGCCGGACACGGCGCCAGCCGTCCGCGCGCTCGCCGTCGGAGAGGCCCGAATGGAGGACCACGATGGGGGCGGCCAGCTCGGCTCGCAGGCGGTCCAGGAGCGGTGCCGCCAGGGCGATCTCCGGCACGAGGACGAGCGCCCCGCGGCCGCGCCCCAGGGCGGCCTGGATCACGGCGGCATGGACGGCGGTCTTGCCCGCGGCCGTGGGCCCCTCGAGCAGGAAGGCGCCGCCAGCGCCGCCCGCGATCGCGACCTCGAGCGCGGCGATGGCCGCCACCTGGTCGGGCGTGAGACTCGTGTCGGCCGGGCGCACCGGCACGCGCCGCTCGGGGCGCGCGGCCAGCGCGTGGCGCTCCTCCACCGCCGTGCGCAACTCGATCAGGTGGCGCCGCGCGAGTCCGGCCACCGCGCTGCCGCCGTGACGCTCGGCCAGTTCGGCAGCGGGCCGCGAGGCGGTCGGATCCGTCGCCAGCTGGGCCAGGAGCGCCAGCTGGCGGGGGCCCAGCCGCGGGGGCGGCAGGGCCTGCCCCGCCGCCGCTGCGGCGGCCGCGGCGAGGCCGGCCGCGGTCAGGGTCGCCGAGCGGCGCAGACGCGGGCCGGCGGTCGAGGCCTGCAGGACCCAGGTCAGGTCGATCGCGCCGCTCGCGGCCGCCTCGCGGAGCCTGCGGCCCAGCGCCGCCCGGGCCAGGCCCGGCGGTGCCAGGCGGTCCACGGCCACCCCGGCCGGTCCGGCGGCCGCCAGGGTGGCCAGCACCTCTGGCGGCAGGTCCGCGGCCGGCCCGGCCTGCGCGCCGGGCGCGACCGAGGCCACCAGCGCGAGGCGCTCGAGGAGGCCGGGCGGAAGCATGGCTCGCAGCACGACCACGGGCGGCGCGAGGTAGTGCTCGGCAAGCCACGCGGCGAGGCGGAGGCCCAGCGGTGGCAGCAGCGGGCCATCGGAGCGGACACGGGCCAGAAGCGACTTGGTCGGCACAGAAGGTTCGGCCGCCGGTCCCAGCACCACACCCAGCGCCTGCCGGCGTCCGAACTCGACGATCACCGCCTCGCCGGGCTCCAGGCCGGCCAGCGCCGGCGGCACGGCGTACGTGTAGGTGCGGTCCCCCGTGGCCGGCGCCTCGACCGCGACCTCCACGAAGACGGGCGCTGCGAGCCCCTTCACACCGCGATGCGGCGATCCGCGTTGAGCGCCCGTTCGGCCGTCAGGATGGCCTGGATGCGGCCCGCCGTGGCGTCCACCTGGCCGTCCTCATTGACCACGACGTAGTCATAGTGGTCTTGCTGGGCGAGCTCGATGGCGGCGTTCCGCTGGCGGAGTTCGAGCTCGTCGGCCGTCTCGGTGGCGCGGGCGCGCAGACGCTGGAAGAGCGCCTCCAGCGAGGGCGGTACGAGGAAGATGAGGAGGGCTTCCGGGACACGTGCCTTGACCGTCGCCGCGCCCTGCACGTCGATCTTGAGGATGACGTCGCGGCCAGCGGCCAGCGCCTCCCGGACGGGGCCGCGCGGCGTCCCGTACAGGTGGCCATGGACCTCCGCCCACTCGAGCAGTTCGCCGCCGACCCGCAGGCGCTCGAAGGCCACCGGTGACAGGAAGCGGTAGTCGACCCCGTCCACCTCGCCGTGGCGGCGTTCCCGCGTCGTGCAGGTCACGACGTAGTGGTACGCGCGTCCGCCGGGCGAGCGACGAAGGGCCTCGATGATGGTGTCCTTCCCCACGCCCGACGGGCCGGAGATGATGATGAGCATCGCCCCCGGGGCTCCCACCGCGGATCGCTGCGGCGTCGTCACGTCGGCGATCCGGTGCGCAGGGCCTCGAGCACGGCCTCCAGGTTCGTCGGCAGTGGCGCCGTCAGGCGCAGCAGACGGCCGTCCGCCGGGGCCGCCAGCTCGAGGCGCCACGCATGGAGGAACAGGCGGTCCAGGCCGGCCGGGCCGCGCCGGGCCGCGCCGCTGGCGTACACCGGGTCGCCGGCCACCGGGTGGCCGATGGCTGCCAGGTGGACCCGGATCTGGTGGGTCCGTCCGGTGATGAGGTCCAGCTCCAGCAGGGTCCACGAGGCGAAGCGCTCGCGCACCCGGTACCCGGTCGTGGCCGGGCGCCCGTCCGGCACGACCGCCATGCGGGTGCGGTGGTGCGGGTCACGCCCGATCGGCGCCTCGATCCGCCCCACGGTCGCCGGAGGAGCCCCGGCCACCAGGGCGAGGTAGGTCTTCTTGACCCGCCGGGCCTTGAGTTGAGCCATCAGGGCCGCCTGGGCGCGGTCGTCCTTGGCCACCATCAGGAGCCCGCTGGTGTCCCGGTCCAGGCGGTGCACGATGCCCGGCCGGGCGACCCCCGCGATGCCCCCGTAGACGGCGCCGCTGCGGCCCAGCAGGGCGTTGACGAGGGTGCCCGCTGGGTGGCCGGGGCCCGGATGGGTCACCAGACCGGCCGGCTTGTCGACCACCAGCAGATCGGCGTCCTCGTAGACGATCGGCAGGTCCATGGCTTCCCCGGTGAGGTCCGGCGGCCGGACCGGCGGGATCTCCAGGCGGACCGTGGCGCCGGCCGGCAGCACGGTGTTGGGGCGCAGCGGCCGTCCGTCGCGCGTCACGTGGCCGGAGGCGATGAGGCGCTGCACGTGCGCCCGGCTGAGGCCCGACGCGTCGGCCACGAACCGGTCGGTCCGCGAGCCGGCGGCACCGGGGGGCACGGTCAGCGTGGCCGGCTCACCCGTCACCCGTCGGTCGCCCGCGGCGCCTCGGTGGAGACCGGCGGGGCGCCGGCCGCTCCGAGGCGGTCGCCCAGGAAGGTCAAGGCGATGAGTCCGACGATGGCCAGCGAGATGGCCGCATCAGCGACGTTGAAGGTGAACCATCGATCCGTCCCCAGGCCCATGTCGACGTAGTCGATGACATAGCCCAGCCGCAGGCGGTCGAGGAGGTTGCCGACCGCCCCGCCAAGCAGCAGGCCCAGGGTGACCGTCATGAGCAGAAGTCCGCTGCCCGCCGCCCGTGCCTGGAGCCAGACGATGATGGCGATGACGAACAGGCTGGCCAGGGCCAGCAGGGGTGCCGCGGTGCCGAACAGCCCGAAGAGGCCACCGTCGTTGTAGGACTTGGCGATGCGCACGAGGTCACCCACGACCGGTGTCGGGGCGACCAGCCCGGGGATCGGCGTGGACAGGTACGCCAGCCGGAAGTTGGCGTCGACCCACCGCTTGGTCACCTGGTCGGCCAGGACGATGCCGCCGGCGAGGAGGCCGAAGACGATCCAGCGTCGCGTGCCGCGCGAGGGCGCGGCGGGCGCTCTCGCGCCGGGAGCCGCGGTCACGCCGCCGCCCCGGCCCGGCGGATGGCCAGCCGGACATCGCCGGTGGAGAGCGCCGCCATCGCTTCGTGGGCGCCATGGTCGCCCGGCCATGGATCACGCGGCCGGATCTCGGTCGCGAGGGTATCCGCCTTCACCCGCTCGAGGTGGGGGGCCAGGGCCGCCAGGAGGGTGCCATCGCCCTCCACGTCGACGGCGATCCCCTCGTCGAGGTCCAGCTCCAGCTGCCGCCGCAGGTCCTGGATGGCCCGCGCCAGCTCACGGGCGTCGCCCTCGGCCACGAGCGCGCTGGTGAGCGTCGTGTCGAGCACCACGACCAGGCCCTGATCGTGGGCGACCGAGGTGCCCGGGCGTGGCGTCGCCTGGACCTCCACCTCGTCCGCCGCGAGGGTCACGCCGCCGAGGGTCACGCTGCCGTCGGGATGCAGCTCGAACTCGCCGGCCCGGGCCGCCGCCATGACGGCCGGGACCGCGGGGCCGAGCCGCCTCCCGATGACCGGCAGCAGCGGGCGCACCCGCCGGGCGAGCAGCTCCGAGTCCGCGCCGATGAGGCGCACGTCGTGGACGTTCAGCTCGTCGGCGAACACCTCGAGCAGGGCCGCCTGATCACTGGGGGCGAGGCCCGCGGCGAGGGTCCCGCCGGGCAGCGCCAGCCAGGCTGCGGCCAGCGGCTGGCGCACCCGCAAGCCTGCCTGTGAGCGCAGGGTCCGCGCCAGGTCGACCGCCCGACGGAGGGTCACCATGGCCGCTGCCAAGGCGCGATCCTCGGGCGTCGCGGGGATCGACGCCGGCCAGCGGGTCAGATGGACCGACGCCGGGACGGCCTTGTCGTGCTCGGCCACGAGCACCTGGTACAGCTCCTCGGCGAGGAACGGCAGCAGCGGCGCGGCGACCTGGGCGGTCGTCACCAGGGCCTCGTGGAGGGTCCGGAAGGCGGCGGCCCGGTCGGCCGGTCGGGCTCGGCGCGAGAAGCGTCGACGGCTGCGCCGCAGGTACCACGTCGAGAGGTCGTCGATGTGCTCGCCCAGGCGCAGCGCCGCGGCGCGGGCGTCGTATCGCTCGAGCGCGCCGCGCACCTGGCCGGCCAGGTCGTCGCAGCGGAGGGCGATCCATCGGTCGAGCACGTCGCTGCGTGGGCCGCCCGCGAGGGCCAGGCCGCGGGCGCCAGAGCGCGGTGGCTCCCAGCCGGTGAGGCGGGCGTAGCGGACGAGGAAGGCGAACACGTTCCACAGGACCAGCAGCTCGCGGCGGGCGTCGTCGCCGGCCTCCCAGCCGAAGTCGACGTTCTCCTCGGGGCGGGCCCGGGCAAAGGTCCAGCGCATGACGTCGACGCCCATGCGCTCGGCGGCCTCGTCGAATTCGATGGCGTTGCCGGCGCTCTTGTGCATCGGCCGCCCGTCGGCGCCGAACACGAGGCCGTAGCCGAACAGCGTGCGGAAGGGCGGCTCGCGACGCAGCACCGTGCTCATCGCCAGCATGGAATAGAACCAGTTGCGGAACTGGCCGGGGAAGCTCTCGGTCACGAAGTCGGCGGGGAACCATCGTGCCCAGTAGGCCGGGTCCTCGCGGAAGTGCATCGTGCTGAAGGGCACGATCCCCGCGTCGAGCCAGGGGTTGCCCACGTCCGTGATGCGGCGGACGGGTGCTCCGCAGGCGGCGCAGGCGATGGTCACCGCGTCGACCCAGGGACGGTGGGGCGTGTGGCCCTCGAACTCGGCCCACCCGTCGATGGCCCGCTCCCGCAACTCCTCGCGCCCGCCGATGACCGCCACCGTGCCGCACGCGCTGCATTCGTAGATCGGCAAGGCCAGGCCCCAGTAGCGCTTCTTGCTGATCATCCAGTCGTGCATGTTGCGCAGCCAGTCGAGCTCGCGCTCGTAGCCGAAGCCCGGGATCCAGGTGATGCGGTCGACCTGCTCCATGATCTGGTAGCGCAGGCTGGCGTCGACCTGATCGGCGCTGAGGGTCTCCCGTGGCTGGTCGTAGACCGGCCCCATCGAGATGTACCACTCGTCGACGAGGCGGAACACGAGCGGCGTGCCGCAGCGCCAGCAGTGCGGGTAGCGGTGCTGGTACGGCGCCACGCGGTAGAAGCGACCGGCATGACGCAGGTGGCTCACCACCGGGTCGGTCACGTCGCGCACGTCGCGGCCGGCGAGGAACCCGAAGCCGTCGAGGAAGATGCCGTCTTCGGTCAGGGGCGCGATCATGGGCAGCCCCAGCTGCTTGCCCAGCGCGTGGTCCTCGGCGCCGCAGCCGGGCGCGATGTGGACGATGCCCGTACCCTCCAGTTCGCCGACCTCGTCCCACGGCACGACGCGGTGCTCGAAACCGTTCAACGCGCGCTCCACGGCCGGCAGGTCGTCGAAGAGACCCCCGTACCGCCAGCCGACCAGCTCCTGCCCGCCCTTCTCCTCGAGGACCTCGAAGGAGCCCTCCAGCGCCTGCCTGAGCGTCCCCTTGCCCAGCCACAGCAGCTGGTCGCGCTGGCGTACCTTGACGTAGCGCAGCCCGGGCCCGACCGCGGCCACGACGTTGGCCGGCAGGGTCCACGGCGTGGTCGTCCACACCAGCAGCGACTCGCCGGGGCGATCCAGCAGCGGCATGCGGATGGTCAGGCCGGGATCCTCGCGGTCCTGGTAGCCCTCATTCATCTCCATCTGCGAGATGCCCGTCCCGCAGCGGGCGCACCACGGCATCGTGTCGTGGCCCTTGTACAGCCAGCCGCGGCGATGGCACTCGGCGAGGAAGCCCCAGATGAGGTCGTTGTTCTCGTTGCTGAAGGTGAAGTAGGAGCCGCCCAGCTCGGGCATGCCCAGGCGGCCGACGATCATCTCCACCGAGTCCGTCACCGGGCCGGCCGGGCCGGCGACCGTCACCGTCCGCGAGGGATCCGCCGCCAGCAGGTCGCTCAACCGCCGCAGCTCGGCCGGGTCGTTCCAGTCCATCCACATGCCCAGGCGGATCGACTGCTCGGTCTGCCGGGCGGCGAACGTCAGCACCCGCTGCTTGCACAGGTTCACGAACGGGCCGATGCCGTACTGCTCGATGTCGCGCTTGCTGGTGAAGCCCAGGTCACGCTCGACGTTGACCTCCACCCACAGGCCCTGGCAGTCGAAGCCGTTCTGCCAGCGCTGGTCCTGGCCCAGCATCGCGTGGAAGCGCTGGAAGAGGTCCTTGTAGGCCCGTCCCCAGGCGTGATGGACGCCCATCGGGTTGTTGGCGGTGATGGGGCCGTCCAGGAATGACCACCGCGGCCCGCCGGCGTTCTGGGCGCGCAGGCGGGCAAACGTCTGGCGCTGCTGCCAGTGATCCAGGATGCGGTGCTCCAGCGCGGGCAGGTCCGGGACCGCCTCGACGGTCCGGAAGGGGTGGTCGGCGGGCATCCGCCCAAGTCTAGCCCAAGGCCCCCGGCGCCCGGCCGGGCGATCGCGGGCGGAAGCCCTATCATCCGCCCGATGCAGCCCCAGCCGCCGCAGCCGTCGGGCACGCACTCCCCGTTCGTCGCCGCGTTCCTGTCCTTCCTGTTCCCCGGGCTCGGCCAGGCCTACGCCGGCCATCGCCTGCGCGCCGTGGTCCTGGCATCGCCGCTCGTCCTTGTCATCGCCCTGCTCGGCGGGATGCTCGTCAGCAAGCCCAGCCGGGACTGGCTGATCGCCCAGTTCGTCAGCACGGACGTGCTCACCGTGCTCCTCGGGCTCAACGCGCTGCTGCTGCTGTACCGCCTCGTGGTGATCGTCGACGCGTACCGCCTGGCGCGCGGTGCGGCCCCGCTGCAGCCCAGCCTCGGAGCCCCGCGCCGGCGGGCCGGCTTCCGACCACTCGGCGTGCTGGGCCTGCTGGCCGTGCTCGTCGTGACGCCGATGGCGCACCTCGGTGTTGCCCGCTACGACCTGCTGGCCCTGGATGCGCTCAACGGTCTCACCAGCACCAACGACGAGCCCTCGTTCGAGCCCAGCGCGACCGACACGGCCGGGACGACCGCGACGGTGGGCTCGACCGGCACGCCAGGCGCCACCGCGACGGCGACGCTGCCCCAGTGGAACGGCACCGGGCGGCTGAACATCCTGCTGGTCGGCAGCGACCAGCGGCCTGGTGACACCTCCTTCAACACCGACACGATGATCGTCGCCAGCATCGACCCGGTGACCAAGCAGGTCGGCATGTTCAGCCTGCCGCGTGACACGGAGGGCGTGCCCCTGCCCTCCTCATGGCCGGCGCACGCCTACTACAGCAACGGCCTCTACCCCGCCAAGATCAACAGCCTGT
The DNA here is from genome assembly GCA_035622975.1 of Candidatus Sulfotelmatobacter sp. Taxonomy (GTDB): domain Bacteria; phylum Chloroflexota; class Limnocylindria; order Limnocylindrales; family CSP1-4; genus DASPUH01. The sequence goes on along the minus strand of DASPUH010000111.1, from coordinate 1,539 downwards.
GGGCCCGGGCAGCCGGCAGCCCGGGCCTCTTCCCCTTCCCGGGGAGCGCCTACAACCGCGGCATGCAGGCCCTCAAGGGCGCCCTCGGCGCGCTCTACCAGCTCGACATCCAGTACTACGTGGCGGTCAACTTCCAAGGCTTCCAGAACATCGTCGACACCCTGGGCGGGGTGACCGTCGACGTCCAGCTGCCCGTCACCGATGACGCCGACCCCCAACCCAATGCGCGCGACCAGAACATCTACATCATGCCGGGCATCCAGCACATGACCGGCGCGCAAGCCCTCATCTACGCCCGGGCACGGCACGCCAGCAGCGACTTCGACCGGGCCCAGCGCCAGCAGCGCGTGATCCTGTCGGTGCGCCAGCAGATGGATCTTTCGAGCCTCCTCGACTTCAACACGCTGGAGGCCCTGGTCAACGACCTCAAGGGCGCCGTGCACACGGACATCCCGTCCAGCCTGTTCCCCAGCCTGGTGAGCCTGGGCGAGCAGCTCGACCTCAACAACCTCCGCTCGCTCGTGTTCACGCCACCGCAGTTCGCCGTCGAGTGCAACAACCCGGCCCTGTCGTGCTACTACTCGCTGACGGCCAAGATCGCGCCGATCCGCCAGGCGATCAAGGACGCCTTCACCATCCCCGCCGCGCTGGCCGCCTCGCGCACGCGGGTGCAGGCGGAAGGCGCCACGATCGACGTCCTGAACGGCACCAGCAACACCGGTCAGGCGACCAACGTCGTGGATTGGCTGCAGTACCAGGGCCTGGACGCCGAGGTCTCCACGATCAACGGCGGGCACGCCGCGACGCTCGGCAACCCCCAGACGATCATCACCGTCTACAACGGGGCGGAGGCCGACCTGCCCGAGACGATCAAGGTGCTGGAGGCCCAGTTCGGGGTGCAGATCGTGACGAAGGACGACCCCACGATCACGACCCAGGACTTCATCCTGATCGAAACGGGCACGCAGACGCCGAGCTTCAAGACCCCCAGCGGGTGAGGTCTCAGTAGACCGGCGTCAACCAGTCGCCGTAGGCGGGCAGGCGACCACGCACGGCGTCGAAGTACAGCGTCATGAGCTGGTGCGTGATCGGTCCGACCGCCCCCTCGCCGACAGTGCGATGGTCGAGGTGCGCCACGCCCGATACCTGCGCGCCGGTGCCGCAGAGGAACACCTCTTCGGCGATGTACAGCTCGCTGCGGTCGATCGAGCGGACCTCCGTCTCCAGGCCCAGCTCCTGGTGCGCCAGCTGGATGAGGGCCGCCCGGGTGATGCCCTCCAGGATGTCGTCGGTCACCGGAGGTGTGATGAGGTGGCCGTCGCGCACGATGAAGAGGTTCTCCGCGCTGCCCTCCGAGGCGTGACCCTCGGCCGTCAGCACGATGGCCTCGTCGTGGCCGTTGAGGTTGGCGTCGGTCTTGCTGAAGGCGCTGTTGGCGTACGCACCGGTGATCTTGGAGCGGGACGGGATGGACACGTCCGACGTGCGCCGCCATGAGGTGGTCATGGCGCTGATGCCGTGGGCGGTGTCGATGTAATC
>DASPUH010000110.1:0-8874 GCA_035622975.1 Candidatus Sulfotelmatobacter sp. | reverse complement strand
CTTCCCCGACGCGCTCGGCGGGGCCGCGGCCGCGGGCACGCTGCCGGGACCCGTGCTCCTGGTCGGTCCGAACGTGCCGCTCGACCCGGCCACCCTGGCCGAGATCGAGCGCCTGACGCCGCAGCACATCTACGTCCTGGGGGGCACCGGGGTCGTGTCCGACCAGGTCTTCGACGCCGTGTCGGCCTATCCGACCGGCCCCTGAGCTCCAGTCTGCATCGCCCGGACGCCCCGCGTCTCGACCGGGAAGGAGGATCGTCGGCCCCGGTGCGGCGCCCCGGAAAGCGAGGCACCGCAGCCGCTTCCGGTACCATCGCGACGTGGTCGCCATGCACGCTCCTGATCGGCTCTGGTACGCCGGTGACGAGGCCGCCGATCGGTTCCTGGCGGCAGATCCCCTCGCGCTGCTGATCGGTTTCGTGCTCGACCAGCAGGTGACCGTGCAGAAGGCGTTCAGCGGCCCCCTGGAGCTGCAGCGCCGCATGGGCGGACACCTGGACGCGGCGGCCATCGCCGCGTCCGAGCCCGAGCGTCTGGCAGCCCTCTTCCAGGAGCGCCCGGCCCTCCACCGCTTCCCCGGCGCGATGGCCGGCCGCGTGCAGGCGCTCTGTGCCGCGCTCGTGCGCGACTACGGCGGCGATGCCGGCCGCATCTGGATGGAGGCCCGCGACGGGGCCGACCTGAAGCGGCGCCTCCTGGCCCTGCCGGGCGTCGGGGACATGAAGGCCGCCACCATCGTGGCCGTCCTGGCCAAGCGGTTCGGCGTGCAGCTGCCGGGCCTGGACGCGGTGCTGCCGCACCATCCGACGCTCGGCGATGTCGACTCGGCCGAGGCGCTGGCCACGTACCAGGCCGGCAAGCGGGCCTACAAGGCGGCCGTGCGCGCGGGGGCTACGCCAGGGCGTTCCTGAGCGTGTCGTCCAGGTCGGGTCGCTCGAACGCGTAGCCGGTGGCCAGTGCGCGCGCGGGGATGACACGGCGGCTGCCCAGCACCAGGGTGGACATGCCGCCCAGGATGAGGCGCACCGGCAACCCGGGCATGGGGAGGTATGCCGGCCGATGGAGGACGCGGCCCATGGCCCGCGCCAGCTCCGCCTGCTGGACCGGTTCCGGAGCTGTCGCGTTGAGGGGCCCGTGCATCGACCCGTCGGCGAGGGCCAGGCGGTAGAGGCCGACCAGGTCGACCAGGTCGACCCAGCTGAACCACTGCCGCCCGCCACCGATCGGGCCGCCGGCGAAGAGACGGGTGGGCAGGGCGAGCAGCCGCAGGGCGGGCGCTCCGCGTGCGACGACGACACCCTGACGGAGGCAGACCACCCGTACCCCCAGGGCCCCGGCGGGCGCCGCGGCTGCTTCCCAGGCCGTGCAGAGGCGCGCCAGGAACGTGGCGGAGAATGGCGTCGCTTCGGTCGCCGGTTCGCGGTCCAGGCCCTCGTAACCGTCGGTGCCGCTGGCATTCAGCAGCACGGCCGGACGGTCGGCGAGTGGCAGGGCCCCCATCGCCCCCACGAGCGCCTCGGTCGCGTCGACCCGGCTGCTGACCAGGAGGCGGCGTCGCGACGCCGTCCACGGCCAGCGTCCGATCGTGGCGCCGGCGACGTTGATGACCGCGTCGGCCCCGGCCAGTTCGCCGACCCAGTCGCCCCCGGGGTGACGCACGTCCCAGGCGAGGGCCCGGGCGCCGGGCGGGAGGTGCCGGCCTGCGGCCGTCGGGTCGCGAGTCAGCACGGCGACGGCGGCGCCATCCGCAAGGAAGCTCATCGCCAGCGCGCGGCCGATGAGCCCGGAGCCCCCGGCGATGACGATCCTCATGGCGCAGACCCGGGTCCGGTCGGCGGCAGCTGGCAGGCCGGGCCCCCGACGCCGACGAAGCGGGCCAGGGAATCCCGGTGACCAGCCACCAGGCCGTACACGAGGTCGACGAGTGGGGCAAGCGGCCGAACGCCGACCAGCCGGGCCGCGACGCCCCAGCGCGGCAGCATTCGGAAGACCGCCAGCATCGCCGGGCCGCCTTCGGCCACGTAGCCCGAGGCCAGATCCACGACATGCAACGTCGACCGCAGGTCGTGGCACGCCAGGGCGGCGCGCCAGGGCCCGGTCGCAGTGGCCGCATCCTGGAGCGGCGACAGGGCCAGCCTGCCCGTACGGTCGCGATGTCGGAGCCAGCTGGCCATGGCCCTGCAGAAGCCGCAGTCGGCGTCATACAGGACGATCAGCAAGGGTGGTGGTGTCGGGGCGTCAGGGGCCGGTTTGATCATGCTACTTCAGCATAACATGTTATAGGCGAATAGCAAGAATGTCTCGAGACCGGGTCACTCGGCGAGTCGTGGATCGGGCTCGTGCCGTGGCGGCCGCAGGGTGACCAGCAGGTGCGGCGCGGCAGCGTCGCCACCGTGGTCGCGTACCTGCGACTCGAGCATGCCCGGGTAGCGATCCCGGAGCGCACCGCGGACGCCGCGGACGGAGCGCTCCAGGAGGGCGACGTCGGCCACGACACGGGCGAATGCGTCCAGTTCGGCGCGGCTGCGTTGCGGCGCGGCGACGTGGATGGCAGTGAGCCCGTCGGCCAGCCAGGCGATGCGGACGGTGCCGTCCAGCTCCAGGTCCGGGTTCACGCCCGCTGGCTGCCCTCGGTGCCCCGGTCGCGCAGGAAGCGCTCGATGTCCGAGATCAGGTCGTCGCCCGACGGCAGGCGTGACTCGTCGACCATCGCCTCGAGTTTCTCCACGTATGCCTTGGTGTCGTCATCGGCAGCGGTGGCGGCGTCCAGGCGCGACCGCAGCTGGCGCGCCTCCCGACGCAGCGCGACCGCGGCCGGCTCGGTACCCAGGTGGCGCGCCAGCGCCTGCAGGAGGGCGAGTGAGGCGGCGGGGTAGGCTCCACTGACGTAGTGAGGCACCTGCGCGAAATAGCCCAAGGTCGGGATGCCCGCCTTGGCCATCGCGATGTCGATTGCGGAGATGGCCGCGGACGGCACGCGGAGCAGGCCCGCCGGGCCGGGCTGCACCTCCCCGCGCAGCAGGCCGGGAGCCGACTCGGTGCCCATGAGGGTCACCGGACGGGTGTGCGGCACCGCGGCCGGGATGGCCCCCAGGCTGATCCACTCGACGACCCCGAATCGGTGGGCCAGGTCGACGAGATCGCCGGCCAGCTCCTGCCAGCGGAAGTCGGGCTCGTGGCCACTCAGGATCAGCGTGTCGTGGTCCTCGAAGCGGGCCCGCTGGAGGGTCACCTCGGGCCACGTCAACTCGGCCGGCCGGCCGTCGAGGATCTCCAACGTCGGACGCCGGGCCCGGTAGTCGAACAGCACGTCGCTGTCGAAGGTCGCCAGCAGATGCCCCCCCTCTGCTGCCAGGACCTCAGCGACCGCCGTCGCCGCGCCGCCGGCATCGACCCACCCGTCGAACGCCACGACCACCGTCGGGGCGATCAGCTCGACCGATTCACGGAGGCGATAGAGCGTCACGGCGCAAGCATATGCCGTGAGCGGGACGGGCGAACCGGACGTTGCTGGCCGCTTCAGACGTGTCCGGCACGGCGAGCCTTGATCCTCTTGATGAGGAGATCGGCGGCGATGGATGCCCCGTCGGTCGGGATCGCCGCCGCGATCTCCCTGGCCCGGGCTGCCGTTTCGGGGGCGAGCGCGATCGCGAGCGCCCCCTCGAGCGAGCCGGCCGCCGGGACGGGGCCGGCGACGGCGGCGCCGATGCCCAGGGCGGTGACCCGGCCGGCCCAGTACGGTTGGTCGGCGATCAGGGGTACGACGACCTGCGGTACACCGGCGTGCGCCGCCGTCGAGGTGGTGCCGGCTCCGCCATGGTGGATGACGACGCTCACCCGGGCGAACAGAGCCTGCTGGTTGACCTCGCCGATCACCAGACCATCTTGGTGGACGTCGCTCGCCGTCAGGCCGGCCCAGCCGCTGGCGATCAGGACGCGGCGTCCGTGAGCGCGACTCGCCTGGATCGCGGCCCGGGCTGCATCCTGGACCGGGCGCGTGGCCATGCTGCCGAACCCGATGTACACCGGCGGTTCCCCGGCCCGCAGGAACCTCTCGAGCGTGTCTGGCAGGGGCCGGTCGTCGGGCAGGACCCAGGACCCCGTCTGGATGACCTCGAGGTCGGTCAGGCCCGCCGACGGGCAGAGCAGCACGTCGGCCGCGAGCCATGGCCGGTCGGTGAGGACGTGGTCGCGAACGTTCTCCACCGGCGGCAGGCCGATCGTCGCGCGAAGGCTGTTGAGGGGCGCGCGATACAGGTCGTTCACGCGTTGCGCGTCCTGCCGCCACAGCACCCGCTTGTCGGTCTCACCTGGCGGGGACGGCGTTCCCGGCCGGTGCCCTGGCGCGAAGCCCTGCGACGGCAGGCCCAGGATGTGAAAGCAGGCGAGCACGTACGGCACGTCCAGCTGCTCCGCCACATCACGCACCCCGGCGGGCATCAGGCCCGCCGCGACGATCGCGTCGCAACCGTCGGCGGCAACCATGGGGAGCGTCTCGAATCGCGCCGCGACCAGCTGGCGGGCGAGCGCGAAGGCGTCCTCCGCCGTTGGCGGCGGGGACCGCTTGACGATGGACTGCACAGTCGGCCCGAGCGGCACCAGCTGCGCGCCGGCCCGCGCCAGCAACGCCACGAACTCGTCGTCCGGCGGCGCGCACACGACGGCGTCGACGCCCTTCGCGAGCAGCCGCGCGGCAAGCCCCGCCAACGGTTCGACGTCGCCGCGGGATCCCCAGGTGGCCAGCACGACCCGCATTCGTGGAGCCCGCGCGTGGCTCGATCCGGACGCCTGATTCAGCGAGTTGGCATCGGCCGCCGCCGAGCCATGACGGCCGCTGCGGAGGATCCAGGCGCTAGCTGCAGCCGCTCGTGCTGCCGCAGTTGAGGCACTTGTAGCAGCTGCCGTTGCGGACCATGATCGAGCCGCAGTCGGCGCAGCTGGGGGAGTCCGAGCTGACCTCGAAGCTGACCCTGGTAGCGCCCAGGTTGAGCGGCCGGATGACCGGCGTGGCGTGCACGTTGCCGTTGCCATGGCCGTTGCCATGGCCGTTGGCATGGCCGTTCCCGTTGGACGTGCCCTCGGCGAACGGGATCAGCACATCGCGGCGGGCCTCCGCACGCGGTGCCTCCTCCGCGACGGCGGTAGCCGTCGGTGGCGTGGCCGTGTCGGACACCCGCGGTGCCTCAGGGGCCGATGCCGCCGGGGCTGCTGGTGATGAGATGGCGGGTGCACCGGCGGGGGCGTCGGGTTCCTCGCGGGTGATGAGGCCGAGCGACTGGCGCTCGTCGATGGGCAGGAAGCGGGCTCCCAGCCACCGGAAGATGTAGTCGATGGTCGACTTGGCGATGGGGATCTCCGGGTTGCCGGTGAAGCCGGCCGGCTCGAAGCGGACGTGGGCGAACTTGTTGACAAGGTCGCGCAGGGGCACCCCGTACTGCAGGGCGACGCTGACGGTCGTAGCGAACGAGTCCATCAGGCCGCTGACCGTGGACCCCTCCTTGGCCATCTTGAGGAAGATCTCGCCGGGCTGGCCGTCGGGATAGAGGCCGACCGTGATGTAGCCCTCGTGGCCGGCGATGTCGAACTTGTGGGTCACCGCCGTGCGTTCGGCCGGCAAGCGCCGCCGGTGCGGCTTCTTGGCCTCCGCCTGGGCGCTGGCGAGCTGCTTGCGCAGGTCCTCCAGGGTGGCCGACTCGACTGCGTCGCCGTCCTTCTTCTTGCCCGTGCTCAGCGGTTGGCTGCGCTTGGAGCCGTCGCGGTAGATGGCGATGGCCTTGAGGCCCAGCCGCCAACCCGCGTCGTAGACGGCCTCGATGTCCTCCGGCGTCGCCGCCTCCGGCATGTTGACGGTCTTGCTGATGGCGCCCGAGAGGAAGGGCTGGGTCGCACCCATCATCCGCACGTGGCCCATGTAGTGGATGGACCGCTCGCCGTTGACCGGCTTGAAGGCGCAGTCGAAGACCGGCAGGTGTTCCGGCTTGAGGCCAGGTGCCCCCTCGATCGTCTCGCGTTCGTTGACGTACTGGACGATCTCGTCGGCCTGTTCGGGCGTGTAGCCCAGCTTGCGCAGGGCGCCCGGGACCGTGTTGTTGACGATCTTGAGGAAGCCCTCGCCGACCAGCTTCTTGTACTTGATGAGGGCGATGTCCGGCTCGATGCCGGTCGTGTCGCAGTCCATCATGAAGGCGATCGTGCCGGTGGGGGCCAGGACGGTCACCTGCGAGTTGCGGTAGCCGTGGGCCGTCCCGAGCTCGAGCGCCCCGTCCCAGGCCTGCCGCGCCGCCTCGAACAGCTCGGCCGGCGCGCCGGCCTCCGGGATGCGGTAGGCCGCGTCGCGGTGCTTGGCGATGACGCGCAGCATCGGTCGCTCGTTGAGCGGGTACTCCATGAACGGGCCGCCGTGATCGCGGGCGATGACCGCCGACTGGCGATACGCCTCGCCGGTCATGATCGCCGTGAGGGCCGCCGCGACGGCACGCCCCTCGTCGGAGTCATAGGCCAGGCCACGGCTCATGAGCAGGGCGCCGAGGTTGGCGTAGCCCAGGCCCAGGGGCCGGAAGCGGTGGGAGTTCTGCTCGATCTGCGGCGTGGGGTAGCTGGCGTTGTCGACCAGGATCTCCTGGGCCGTGATCGTCAGGCGGCAGGCATACGCGTAGGCGTCGACGTCGAACTCGCCGTCCTCGCGCACGAACTTCATGAGGTTCAGCGAGGCCAGGTTGCAGGCCGTGTCGTTGAGGAACATGTACTCGGAGCACGGATTGGAGGCGTAGATCCGGTCCGTGTTGGCGCACGTGTGCCAGTCGTTGATGGTCGTGTCGTACTGGATGCCCGGGTCGCCGCAGATCCACGCCGCGTCCGCCATGCGGCGGAAGATGTCACGGGCCTGGTAGGTCCCGGCGACCTCGCCGGTCGTCACCTCATGCGTCTGCCAGGGCCGGCCCGCCTCGACGTCGCGCATGAACGCGTCCGTCACGCGGACCGAGTGGTTGGCGTTCTGGAAGAAGACGGAGGCGTAGGCCTCGCCGGTGAACGAGGGGTCGTAGCCGGCCTCGATGAGGGCCCAGGCCTTCTTCTCCTCGTTGGCCTTGGAGTCGATGAAGTCGAGGACATCGGGGTGGTCGGCGTCGAGGATGACCATCTTGGCCGCCCGGCGGGTCTTGCCGCCCGACTTGACCACGCCGGCGAAGGCATCGAAGCCCTTCATGAAGCTGACCGGCCCGGAGGCGATGCCACCGCCTGACATCTTCTCCTTGCTGCCGCGGATGGTCGACAGGTTGACGCCGGCCCCGGAGCCGTACTTGAAGAGCATGGCCTCCGTCTTGGCCAGATCCATGATGGAGGGCATCGTGTCCTCCACCGAGTTGATGAAGCAGGCGGAGCACTGCGGTCGCGGCTCGACGCCCACGTTGAACCAGACGGGGCTGTTGAAGGCCATCTTCTGGTGCACCAGGAGGTGCGTCAGCTCCGCCTTGAAGGTCGCCAGGTCCTCATCCGTGTGGAAGTAGCGCTGGGTGGCCGCCCAGGCCGCGATCGTGTTGACGACCCGGTCGATGAGCTGCCTGACGCTGTGCTCGCGCTGGGGCGTGCCGATGTGGCCTCGGAAGTACTTGCTGACCACGACGTTGGTGGCGAGCTGGCTCCACGTGGTCGGCACCTCCACGTCCTGCTGCACGAAGACCGTGCCACCGCTCTCATTCTTGATCTCCGCCGTGCGGAACTCCCAGGCCAGTTCGTCGTAGGGGTGGACGCCTGGCTGGGTCCAGCGACGCTCGAAGCTGAGGCCGCGGGCGCCGCGGCCAGTGAAGCTGGCGGGATCGCGCGAGTCGGCGCGGGTGCGCGCCGGAGCGGTCGGGGTACGGGCCATCGTATCTCGTCCTCCCTGTCTCCCGCCGCCTGGACGGGATCTGCCCTGGGCCTGCGGGCCGCTCGCCTGTAGCTGCGAGGCCGGTCCACCTGGACGTCGGAGGGCCCGTCAGCCTTCCCGTGCGCCGACCCGGGATGAGGGTCCCGGCGCGGTTCGAAGGGCTGTTGGTCGCGTCGCCCGTAGACCATCGAATCTAGTCCTCGGCACACCGGATGTCAAGCCGGATCCGCCGTGAGAACACAATATCTTGTAGCGCATCGCCATTCGTACCACAAGCCGTGGTGTTCGAGCCTCCAGGCGCGAGCGGTCTGCCCACGGCGCTGCGGATGGCCGGTGGGCGGCCTGTGGACGGCCTGTGGACGGCCTGTGGGCGGCCAAGTCGACGGGGGGGAACCCGGACCGGAGGGTTGCCCAAGGGTGCAGCTTCGTACGGCAGGATAGAACAGGTGTACGGTTCACGCTGGCGCCCGAGAGCCGGCGGAAGACGCGGCAGGATGCGAGCGATCCGGTCGGTCGGCGCTCGCTGCATGGTCGCTGCCAACGTAGCGCGGGCGTCGATCGCCGACAGGGATCGTCCATCACGTTCGAAGGTCATGGTCGACCTGGTCCCATGAGCGTGGATCAGTTCGCGTTCGTTTCTCTCCTTCGATCGGACCGATGTCGAGATCGCCTGGGCCCTGGTTCCCGCGTGCGGTTAGGCCCACAGCGCCGATGGACCGAGCATGGCTTCATCCAAGGATGATCGGCCGCGCGGAAGTGGTGCCCGCGCGGAAGTGGTGCCCGCGCGCCGCCGGCGGAGGGCGGGCCCGGGCAGGGGTCGGTCATGCGCGAGGCGGGTCAGTCGTTGCGCCAGGCGGGTCAGTCGTTGCGCCAGGCGGCGCTATCGGCGGCGCAGGGCCGACCGCGCCGTGCCGACGCGCGGTGCGGGCCCTTTCCGGAGGCGATCGTTGCGCCTGGCGGCACGAACGCGGGTCGTAGCGGTCCCGGTGATGCCTTGCTCCGTCCGAAGC
>DASPUH010000109.1:0-4919 GCA_035622975.1 Candidatus Sulfotelmatobacter sp. | reverse complement strand
CACGATCTAGGCGCCGGGCCCGGCTCGTCAGTCAGGGCGTCGCCTGCGGGGCGCTGGCGTCATCGAGGGCGACCAGAAGGTCGCACCCGCACCGCTTGGTGCTACCCGCGCGGGGCCCGCGGCTTGGGCTGGAGGCGCTTCTGGAACCAGTGGTGCGCGTACGGCTCATCGTTGAACGCCGCGACCTCGCGGTAGCCGCTGCCCCGGTAGAGCGCGATCGCCTCTACCAGGGCGCGGTTCGTCTCGAGCCGGACGACGCGGGCACCCCCGTCCCGCGCCACCCGCTCCAGCTCCTCCAAGATCCGCCGGCCGAGCCCCATGCCCCGGGCGTTCGGCGCGACCCACATCCGCTTCAGCTCTGCCGGCGCGCCGGGATGGAACTTGAGGGCGCCGCAGCCGACCGGACGCCCATGCAGGCGCGCGATCAGCAGCGCGCCCGCCGGAGCCCGCAGCTCAGGCGCGTCCGCGGAGATGCTCTGCGAGGCATCGAAGCCGGCCTCGAAGCGTGTGTCCAGCTCGGCGAAGTACCGCTCCAGGCACCAACGGGCGTCCGCCGACTCGGGGTCCTCGATGGCGATGCGCACCGTGGAGGCCCGCAACAGGCGCTCGACCTCCTCCATGGCCACCAGCAGCCGGGCCCGTTGGCCGGCGCTCAGCGGCTCCAGGATCCCGGACGCGACCTCGTCCGACCGACGGTCCAGTTCCGCCCGCTCGGCCAGGCCGGCCGACGTCAGCCGGACGCGGCGGACCCGCTGGTCGGCGGCGCTCGGGCCGACGGTCACGAGGGCCTGTCGCTCCAGCGACCGCAACACCCGGCTGGTGTAGCCCGAGTCCAGGCCCAGTCGGGCCCGCAGGGCGCGCACCTCGGTGCCGTCCGGGCCGATCTCCCACAGCAGGCGCGATTCGCCCATCGGCCGGGCGCGCCCGAGGAAGCGGTCGCTCAGCGCCCCGATCCGCTGCGCGACCTCCCGGTTGAAGCGGCGGACACCCTGGACCTGGCTCGCGTCCATCCTCTGACTGTAGTCAGAGGATGATCACCGCGTCAAGCTCGTCGGCGGGCAAGGATCGGCGAGGAGGCCGCCCCCCGGACGGCCTCCTCGCGAGGTCCCCCCAGTGAGCGTCTAGCGGTTGCTGGGGAACACCAGGCTGAGGCCGGGCCGGCGGCCGGGCTCGGGCCAGCGCACGGTGACCAGCTTCTGCTTGGTGAAGAAGCGGATGCTGTCCTCGCCGCGCATCTGCAGGTCGCCGATGGCCGACTTCCTCGCGCCGCCGAACGAGAGGTAGCCGACCGGCACCGGGATCGGGACGTTGATCCCGATCATGGGCACGTCGACCTCCAGCTCGAAGCGGCGCGCGGCGCCGCCGTCGGTGGTGAAGATGGCCGTGCCGTTGGCGTACTGGTGGCCGTTGATGAGCGCCAGGGCCTCGTCGTAGGTGGCGACGCGCACCATGCCCAGGACCGGCCCGAAGATCTCCTCGTTGAAGATCTGCATCGTCGGCGTGACGTGATCGAACAGCGTCACTCCCAGGAAGAAGCCGTCGGGATGCTCGGGCTGGACGAACGGCCGTCCGTCGACGACCAGCTCGGCGCCCTCGCCCTCGCCGACCTCGATCCAGTGGATGATCGAGTCGCGATGCTCGGTGGCGTAGATGGGGCCCATGTCGACGCCGGGGTCCATCCCGGGGCCGATCCTGAGGTGGCCGATGCGCTCCTCGATGAGGGGCCGGATGCGGTCGCCCGTGTCGCCCACCGCGAGGAGCAGGGTCTGCGCCATGCAGCGCTCGCCGGCCGAGCCATACCCTGAGGCGACCGCCGCATCGGCGGCCAGCTCCAGGTCCGCGTCCGGCAGGACGACCATCGCGTTCTTGGCGCTGGTGAAGGCCGTGACCCGCTTGCCGTGCTGGGTGCCGGTATCGAACACGTGCTGGCCGACCGCGGTCGAGCCCACGAACTGGATGGCCGTGATGTCGGGATGCACCAGGATCGCGTCGACCGCCTCGCGGCCGCCGTACACGATGTTGAACACGCCGTCCGGGAGGCCGGCTTCCTTCCACAGCTCGGCCTGGAGCTGGGTGGCGCCCGGGGTATGCGATGACGGCTTGAGGATGAAGGTGTTGCCGGCCATCAGGGCGATGGGGTAGATCCACGTCGGGACCATGACCGGGAAGTTGAAGGGGGTGATGCCGGCCACCACGCCGAGCGGCTGGCGGAGCGTATGGGCGTCCACGTTGGTGGAGACGCTGGGGGTGTTCATGCCGGCCAGGAGGCTGGGCAGGCCGCACGCGTACTCGACCGTCTCGAGGCCGCGCAGGACTTCCGTGAGGGCATCCGGATAGGTCTTGCCGTGGTCGCGCGTGATGAGCTTCGCCAGTTCCTCACGGTGCTGCCACATCCGCTCGCGGAAGGCGAAGAAGATCTCGCTGCGGGCGATCAGCGGCATGTCCCGCCAGGCGGGGAAGGCACGCTTCGCGGCGGCCACCGCGGCGTCGACCTCCGGCGCCCCGCCCCGGGGCACGCGGGCGATGACCTCGCCCGTGGCCGGGTTGAAGACCGGCCCGGTGGCTTCGGGCAGGACCTCCACCGGTCGCCCGTCGATCCAGTGGCTGAGGATGGGCAGGACGGCCGGTGTCGCCTCGACCGGCTTCAGCTCGATGGTCATCTGCGGGTTCTCCTTGGCTCTGCCAGTCGGCTGGACGGCCCCCGGGGAGGCTGGCGACCCCGGGGGGTGGTGATCGGGTGGTGGTGGTCAGTGGACGAGGGCGGGACCCTCCAGCTCGACCATGGAGATGCAGCCCTCGACCGGGCACACGTACTGGCAGAGGTGGCAGCCGACGCAGTAGTCGCCGTCGACCACGAGCCGCGAGGTGCCGTTGGTGCCCTCACGGCGGATCGCCTGGTGCGCCCCGTCGTTGCAGGCGACCAGGCACAGGTTGCAGTTGACGCAGCGGCCCTGGTCGATCTGGGCCAGCAGCCGGAACGACTGGTCCAGGTGGCCCCAGTCGGTCAGCGTCGGCAGGGCCTTCCCGACCAGCTCGGCCGGGCTGTGGAGCCCCTTCGAGCGGAGGTAGGTCGAGAGGCCGTCGACGAGGTCGTCGATCATCCGGTAGCCCCAGTGCATCACGCTGGTGCCGACCTGGACGGTCGTCGCCCCGGCGAGCATGAACTCGACCGCGTCGTGCCAGTCGGCCACGCCGCCGATGCCCGAGACGGGCAGCCGGACGTCCGGATCCGACGCGACCGCCGAGGTCATGTACAGGGCGATCGGCTTGACCGCCGGGCCGGAGTAGCCGCCGTGGCTGCCGTGGCCACGGACGTCCGGGACCGGGGCCCAGGTGTCCAGATCGACGCCGATCAGGGAGTTGATCGTGTTGATGAGGGCCACGCCGCTGGCCCCGGCGGCGCGGGCGGCACGGGCGGGCGGCCGGATGTCGGTCACGTTGGGGGTGAGCTTGACGAGGACCGGGACCTCCGCCTTCTCCATCACCCACTCGGTGATCATCTGGATGTACTCGGGCACCTGGCCGACAGCGGCGCCCATGCCGCGCTCGCTCATGCCGTGCGGGCAGCCGTAGTTGAGCTCGATGCCGTCGGCCCCGGTGTCGTTGACCCGGCGGACGATGTCGTACCAGGCCTCGGGCTTGGACTCGACCATCAGCGAGACGACCACGGCCTGGTTGGGGTAGGCCTTCTTGACCTTGGCCACCTCGGCCAGGTTGGCCTCGATGGAGCGGTCGCTGATCAGCTCGATGTTGGACAGGCCCACGATGCGCCGGCCGCCGACCTCGAGCGAGCCGAGCCGCGACGTGACGTTGGTGATCGGCTCGCCGACCGTCTTCCAGACGACGCCGCCCCAGCCCGCATCGAACGCCCGGGCGACCATCTCGCCCCTGTTCGTGATCGGGCAGGAGGCCAGCCAGAACGGGTTGGGGCCGCGGATGCCGGCCATGTCGGTGAACAGGTCCACGCCCGGCACGGTCGAATCCATGGGCCGGAGGGGACTGACCCGCGGGCCGGCCAGGGCGAGCGCCTGCGCGATCGAGGCGGCCGCCAGCTTGCCGGCCTGGACGGCGTGGACGACTTCCGCCCCGCCGTTGGTGATGTCGCCGATGGCCCAGACCCTGGGATCGGCGGTCCGGCCCGTGGCCGGGTCCGCGACGGCGAGGTCGCCGTTCGCGGCCACCCCCAGCGCGGCCAGCAGGCCGGCGGGTGCGCCCTGGCCGACGGCCCGGACGACGGTGTCGAAGGGCAGGTCGAAGCGGGAGCCGGGGACCGGTTCCGGACGCGGCCGCCCGGACGCGTCTGGGGTGCCCAGGCGCATGGCCTCGAGCTCGACGGCCCACACCGAGCCGTCCCCGCAGATCTCGACCGGCGCGGTCAGCCACCGGATCCCGACGCCGAGGCGCCGGGCCAGGTCGATGGCGTGCGGATACGCCGGGCACTCCGCGGCGCTCCGGCGGTAGAAGAGGGTGACCTCGGTCGCGCCAAGGCGGACCGCGGCCGCCGCCGCGTCGAAGGCGGTGCTGCCGCCGCCGATGACCGCGACCCGGCCCAGCGGGCGAGCAGGGGTCCCGCCGGCGATGGCGTGGCCGATCAGGTCGAGCGCGTCGACGACCCCGTCCAGGTCCTCGCCCTTGATGCCCAGCGGCTTCGCATGGCCCAGTCCGGCCGCCACGACCACCGCGTCGTGCCCGGCCATGAGCGTGGCCGGATCGACGTCGCGGCCGATGGTCACGCCGAGCTGGAGGCGCGCGCCGGCCCGCTCGACCTCGGCCACGTCGCGGGCCACGATGTCGCGCGGCAGGCGCCACGGGACGATGCCGTGGTCACCCAGGCCGCCGGCCCGGGGGTTGGCGTCGTAGACGGTCACCGCGGCACCGACGCGGCGCAGCTCGGCCGCGCAGGCCAGCCCGGCCGGGCC
>DASPUH010000108.1:0-31666 GCA_035622975.1 Candidatus Sulfotelmatobacter sp. | reverse complement strand
ACCTCCAGGCCGGCGGCCGCTCCGTAGGCCGCCGCGGACGCCGCCGTGTTGCCGGTGGAGGCACAGATGAGCGCGTGCGCGCCGGCCTCCAGGGCCTTGGCGACCGCCACGACCATGCCGCGGTCCTTGAAGGAGCCGGTCGGGTTGCTGCCCTCCAGCTTGAGGTACAGCTCCGGGCAGCCGATCACCCGCCCGAGCCTCCGGGCATGGATGAGCGGCGTGCTGCCTTCCCCCAGGCTCAGCGGGGGCGTGGCGTCGGTGAGCGGCAGGAACGCCGCGTACCGATGGATGAGCCGCGGGCGCGCTTCCGCCGCGACGTGCTGCTGGCGCAGCTGGCGCAGGACGTCGCTCATGCGCATGGTCAGCGCGCCTCGTCCAGGATCGGGAACAACGTGGCCCGGTCGCCGCGGCCGCGCAGCTCGTCGCGCAGCTGGGCCACGGTCCCGGTGCTGGTGGATGCGTCCCCCCGCGGTCCCGCGATGAGCCAGCGTCGCGCCGGACCAAGGTGGTCGACCGGCTGCTGTTGCACGGCCGGCGCCGGTGGCAGGCCCCTCCATGTGGAGCCCTCACCCCGGGCGATGGCGAGCAGGTCGCCCAGGACGGCCGAACTGGTCGCCGGCCCCCCCGCCCCCGGTCCGCTGATCGCGACCCGCCCGACGGGCTGGCCCTCCAGGTCGAGCCGGTTGTCGACCCGATCGGTACGACCAAGGCCGGAGGCCATGGGCACCGCCGCGGGCATGACCCACGCGGCGATGGTGCCGCTCGAGCCACGCTCCGCATGAGCCACGAGCCTGAACACGAGGCCCTCGCGCCTGGCGATCCGGAGGAGGGCTTCCGTGACGCCCGTAATGCCCGGGGCGCCATCACCATCGAGCGCCGGCGGCGCGCGCCGGATCGCGGTCACGTCCAGCCAGGCGCCGAAGGCGAAGCGGATGAGCAGGGCCAGCTTGTCCGCCGCATCACGGCCCTCCACGTCGCCGCTGGGGTCGGCCTCCGCGTAGCCGGCTGCCTGCGCGGCGGCCAGGGCGTCGGCGTAGGCGGCGCCGTCGAGGTCCATGCGGCACAGGATGTCGTTGCACGTGCCGTTGAGGATGCCGGTCAGGGCCTGCCAGCGATCGGCGGCCAGATCGCCGCCGAGCGGCCCCAGGATGGGCAGGCCTCCACCGACCGCCGCCTCGAAGCGCAGCGTGCCGCCGATTCGCCGCACGTGCTCCTCCATGGCCGCGCCGCGCCGCGCCAGGAGGGCCTTGTTGGCGGTCACGACCGCGGCACCGCCGTCGAGCGCGGCCACGAGCAGTTCGCCGGCCGGCTCCAGGCCGCCCAGCAGCTCCACCACGACGTCGACCGGCGCGGCACGCCCGGTCGCCACGGCGGCCAGGTCGTCGGTGAGCGGCACGTGCGCCGGCAGTCTCACCCCGCGGTCGCGGTGCGGCTGGCGGACGCCCACCGAGGCGAGCGTCAGGCCCCGTCCGCCGGACGCTCCCGCGAACGCGTCCGCACGCTCGGTGAGGGCCCGCGCGACCTCTCGGCCGACGGTGCCCAGGCCGAGCAGGGCGACCCGCAGCGGTGGGGACGACGGCTGGGTCGCGGCACCGGCCGTCGCGCTGGACATGCGCCGATTGTAGGGGCGGCGCCGGTCGGTTTGACGACCTCCGCACGCACGCCTAGCGTGGCGTCGATCACAGCACGAGGAGAGCCCGTGACCGACTACACGGCCCTGGATGAGTACATCCAGGCCCACCTGCCGGCGTGGACCGGCGAGCTAGCTGACTTCTGCCGCTTCCGCTCCGAGCAGGGCGACCGCGACGGCCTGCGCGGGGCCGCGGCCTGGATCTCCGCCCGACTCGAGCGCCTGGGGGCGACCGTGGACGTGGTGGAGCTGCCCGGCCAGCCGGACGTGCCGCCCCTCGTCGTCGGCGAGATCGGGGCCGGGTCCCGCCTGCTGAACGCGGTCCAGCACTACGACGTCCAGCCGGCCGTGCCGCTCGACCTGTGGACGACGCCGCCCTATGAGCCGGCGGTCCGCGACGGCCGCCTCTTCGCCCGCGGCGCCTGCGACAACAAGGGCGAGCTCCTGCCGCGCATCTGGGGCATCCAGGCGTACCAGGCCACGGTCGGCCCCCTGCCCTGTCGCGTCCGCTTCCTCGTCGAGGGCGAGGAGGAGTACGGCAGCGGGCACCTCGACGCGCTGCTCGACCAGCGGCCGGGTCTGCGCCGCGCCGATGGCGCCCTGATCGAGGGCGGCGGCGTCAACCAGGCAGGCCATCCGGAGATCGTCGGCGGCGTGCGCGGCATCGTCGTCGTCGAGCTGATCTGCCGAACACTCGCGTACGATGCCCACTCCAGCCTCGCCACGCTCCTGCCCAGCGCGCCCGTGCGCCTGGCGCAGGCGCTGGCGAGCCTGTTCAACGCGGACGGCACGCCGGCCCTGGAAGGTCTCGACGACGGCATCGTGCCGCCCACCCCGGCCCAGCTGGCGGTCGTCGCGGCGACGCCGCCGGAGGTCGTCGAGGAGGTGCGGCGCGAGTTCCACGTCGAGCGGTTCATCGGCGGCCTCGAGGGGACGGCGGCGGTGCGGGCCATGACCTTCGCCCCGACGCTCAACATCCAGGGCCTGTGGTCCGGCTTCATCGGCCCCGGCGACAAGACGATCACGCCGGCCGAGGCGCATGCGCGGCTGGACATCCGCATCGTGCCCGACCAGGATCCCGCCCGCGTGCTCGCGGCGCTGCGGGCGCACCTGGCGCAGCGCGGCTACGGCGACATCGAGCTGGTCGCCGAGGAGGGCGAACGGGCCTACTGGTCGCCGGCCGACGATCCGATCCTGCTGGCAGCCAGCCGGGTCTCCGAGGCCGTCTTCGGCCGGCCGGCCGTCCGCTACGTCGCGATGCCCGGCGTCGCCCCGATGTGGCAGGTCTGCGGTCGCGACCACGTGCCGATGACCAGCCTGGGAAGTGCCACGGTCGACACCCGGGCCCACGCCCCCGACGAGAACGTCCGCCTGGACCTGGCCGCCGATGCGGCCCGCATCACGGCCCGCTTCCTGGACGAATTCGCCGCCCTGGCCTGATGGAGCGCGGGGCGCCCCTGCTAGACTCGGCCGCCATGACTCCCCAGGTCCCGCCTGCCCCGTTCCTGACGCCCGCCTCGACGCGCGAGCGCGTGTTCAGCGGGGTCCAGCCGAGCGGCCTGCCCCACATCGGCAACTACCTGGGGGCGTTCCGCAACTACATCGCGATGCAGGACGGCTACGACGCCATCTACTGCATCGTGGACTACCACGCCCTGACGTCGACCCATGATGGCCCGCTGATCGCTCGCAACACCCAGGAGATGGCCCTGGGCCTGCTGGCCCTCGGGCTGGATCCCGAGAAGGCCGTCCTGTTCCGCCAGTCGGACCGGCCGGAGCACACCGAGCTGGCGTGGCTGCTCGCCACGGCGGTGCCCGTGCCGTGGGTCGAGCGGACGCCGTCGTTCAAGGAGAAGAAGCGCAGCCAGCCCAACGACGTCAACTTCGCACTGCTGAGCTACCCCGTCCTGCAGTGCGCCGACATCGCCATCTACCAGGCCCGCTACGTGCCGGTCGGCAAGGACCAGGCCGCCCACCTGGAGCTGGCGCGCGAGATCGTGCGCGCCTTCAACGCACGGTACGGCGAGGTCTTCGTGGAGCCCCAGGCGGTCTTCACCGACTCGCCGGTGGTCAAGGGCACGGACGGCCAGCTCAAGATGTCCAAGTCGCTCGGCAACACGGTCGAGATCTTCGCCTCGCCCGAGGAGATCCGGCGGCAGGTCATGTCCATGGTCACCGACACCCAGCGCATCAAGCGCACGGATCCGGGCCGGCCCGAGGTGTGCAACGTCTGCCAGCTGCACCGCCTCTTCGGCGACGACTACGAGTCGATCTGGGAGGGCGAGCGCACGGCGCGTACCGGCTGCGTGGACACGAAGCGACTGCTGGCCGACCGCATCATCGCCGCCTTCGCAGAGGCTCGCGAACGGCGGGCCGAGCTCGCCGCCCACCCGGGCTACGTGGAGGAGGTGCTGCGCGCCGGCGCCGACCGCCTTGCGCCGCTCGCCCGCGAGGCGCTGCGGGAGTGCCACGAACGGATGGGCCTGGGCCCAGTCCGCTGAGGGCCCGGCCTGGGCGGGTCACAGCGGCCCATGCGACGATCGGTCACACCCGTGTAGGCCCACGCGCGAATCCGCCCACGCGCCTATCGGCCCACGCGGATGCCCCTCGGCGGGGTCCGCATGATCGTGGCGCGACGCCGTTCGACCGTTGCCCAGAGAAGCGCATCGCCCGGCCACTGCCCGGTGGCGTGGCGAAGTGCGTCGTAGATGTCGGCGGCCGGCGCCGGGAACGCGGCGGCGAAGACGTGCGGGTCGTGAGCGACGAGCCGGCGGTTCGTGTCGGTCGAACGCAGGAGGAGCAGCCGACACATCTGGGTGCCGGCCGGCAGGCTGGTCGCGATGGCCTCGGCCTTGGCCTGTCCCCATCGAAGCTGCTGCTCGAGCCGCCGGAGCTGGGAGTGCACCTCCGTCACCACGGCCTGGCGACGAGCCGGATCGTGAAGCACGAGGTCTGCGTAGCCTCTGGCCGGGGCCGGGATCGGCACTTCCAGCCGAACGCGCCACGATGGTGCAGCGAGAACCAGGAGGGCCTCCGTCATCGCCACCTGGAGATGGTCCCGCAGTGCTGGGCCAGTGCCGGGGTAGACGCGCAGGGAGAGATCACCACCCAGCGCCGCCGCGAGGCGGGCAAGGACCTCCACGCTCGGTGTCCGATGCCCAGCCTCGATCGCGCTGAGGTAGGGGCGGCTGATGCCCGCCGCCTGCGCAACGACCCCTTGGCTCAGCCCGGCGTCAAGTCGGAGGCCGGTCAGGACCTCCGCGAGGTTCCGCATCTCCTGCCGCAGGCGCCGACGCCCGGCAGCCACGATCCGGGCGTGTCGATCGACTTGGGACGGCACGCCGAACAGTGAAACAGCCTCAGCTTACCCACGACTTCGTGCCACGCCACTGCGATCAGCTCTCGGACCGATGTCCCCACGGTCCGTGGGGTGACGTCCGTGGCCGCCGCGAGGCCCCGTGGGGTGACGGCACACCCCCGGTCACGGTGCGTGACGAGTTTCGGGTCGACGAGGGCTCCCAAGGGCCTGCAGCTTGGTGCAGAGCCGGGCTTGGTCACGGTGGGTGACCAAGCCCGGGCCCAGATCGGCCGCGACCCACGGCTACGACGCCTTGGAGGCCGAATCGGTCACACCCGGCGACCGATCGAGGCGCTAGGCGCGTCGGAGCCACGGATCGCGAACCCTGGGGCCTCGAGCGGTCACGGTGAGTGACGAGCCTGGTCGGGTCGAGCCTGGTCGGGTCGAGCCTGGTCGGGTCGAGCCGGGTCGGGTCGCCACCAGCGGGCCCGAGGAAGGAACCCGGCGAAGCGCGCGACGGTGCGGGACGCACCAGGATCGTACCGGGCACGTCGTAGACTGCGGCCATGACGGAGCTCACCGATCGCGAGCGGCGCTGGCTGGATGCGCTGCTGATCATCGGCACGTTCCTGGCCGCGATCCTGCTCATCGGCCAACTGAGCAACTGGCTGTTCTACTTCAGCGACATCCTGCTGATCTTCTTCCTGGCGTGGCTGCTCGCCTTCGTCATCAACCCCGTGGCCTCGTTCATCGTCCGCACGATCCCCGGCCTGCCGCGGGCGGGGGCCGTGATCCTGACCTACGCCCTGCTGCTGGTCGTGCTGACGGGCGTGGCCCTGTTCGTGGCCGGCAGCCTGGCGACGTCGACCCAGGCCTTCCTGAACAGCGTGCCGCAGCTGCAGCAGAACCTGCCGTCGATCGTCAAGCCGTGGCAGGACTGGCTGGCCTCGGTCGGCCTGCAGGTCGACCTGGCGGCCGCGGCGCAGCAGGTCCTGACCAGCGTGGGCTCGGTCGGCACGTCGCTCGTGGGCCCCCTGACGAACCTGGCCGTGGCCAGCCTGGGCCTGTTCGGCAATCTCATCATCGTGATCTTCCTGTCGCTCTACCTGGCCATCGACGGCGAGCAGACGATGGCCTTCATCAACCGCCTGGTGCCGCCGCGGTACGCCGAGGAATTCGCCCTCCTCGAGGTCAGCGTGTCGCGCTCGTTCGGCGGCTTCCTGCGCGGCCAGGCGCTCATCGGCTTTGTGTATGGCATGATCGCGGCGGCCACGAGCCTGCTCCTGGGCCTGGACTTCGCGCCCCTGACGGCGGTCAGCTCGGGCATCCTGCAGGCCATCCCGTTCTTCGGCCCGTTCATCTCGTGGGCCCCGCCGGTGGCGGTGGCCCTTCTCACCAAGCCCGACGCGCTCCTGCCGACCCTCGCCCTGATGATCGCCGGCTGGTTCGTGGTCATGAATATCATCCAGCCCCGGGTCATGGGCGAGGCGGTCGGCATCCACCCCGCGGTCGTGCTGGCCTCGGTCATCGTGGGCGCCAAGATCGCGGGCGTGGCGGGCGCCATCTTCAGCGTCCCAGTGGCGGCCGTCCTCTCCAGCGTCTTCTTCTACTACCTGAATCACATGGCCAGTGGCTCACGGGACGTGACGTCCAGGGCAGCCCGCAACCTCGCCGCGCGCGAGGGCCATCCCGTCCGCGTGCCGCGACCGCCCGAGCCCGTCGCCACGGCGACCGAGCCCACGGCCACCGGCCGCCTCCGGCCACCGGCCAAGCTGCCCCCTTCGTAGCCGGGATCAGCGGCGCCGGGCGTCCGCCAGGATCTCGCGCGCCGCGTTCGCGCCGGGGCCGGCGGTGACCCCGCCACCCGGGTGGGCCCCGGACCCCACGAGGTAGAGGCCCTGCAGGGGGAGCCGATAGCGGGCCAGCCCCACCAGCGGCCGCCAGGCGAACCACTGGTCGAGACCGGGCTCGGCGTGCAATGGATGCCCGCCGGTCAGGCCGTACTCGCGCTCCAGGTCCTCCGGGGTGATGACCTGCCGCGTGACGACGCGCTGGCCGATGCCGGGCGCGACCGCCTCGAGCGCGGCCAGGACCCGGTCGCCAAGGCTCTCGCGCGCGGCTGCCCACGTGCCCTCCCGCAGGCGGATAGGGGCGCCCTGGACGATGGCGCTCATGACGTGCGTGCCGGGCGGGGCGAGCGTCGGGTCGAGGAGGCTGGGGATCGTCGCCTCCAGCCACGGCGCGCGAGCCAGCCGGCCGTACTTGGCATCGTCGTGGGCCAGCTCCAGCGCGTCGATCGTCGGCGCGCCGATGACGATCCTGCCGCGCAGCCGCCGCTCGGCGGCCCCGCCGGCAGCGCCGCCGCCGTCGCCGGCGGCGAGGCCGGTGAAGGCCGGCAGGCCATCCAGCACCAGGTTCACCTTCGCGGTCATGCCCGGCTGGCGGATGTGGCCGGCCCGCCAGGTCAGGCGCGGCCCCAAGACCACCGGGTCGACCAGCCCCTCCAGCAACCGCACGGGGTCCACCCCCGCCGCCACGATCGGCGCGGCGATCTCCTCGCCGCTGGCCAGGACGACACCGCTCACGGCACCACCGGCCGATGTCACGGCGGCGACCTCGGCCGAGACTCGCAGCTCCGCCCCCGCGGCCCGGGCGGCGGCGGCCAGGGCGTCGGCGACGGCCCCCGGCCCACCCTGAGCCATGACGGCCTGCCCGGCGGCCCCCGCGTCGTGGCCGGCCGAGTCGGCCAGCAGGACCGCGGCGGTACCGGCCGACCACGGCCCCATCGCGGTGAACAGGACGCCCCGCGTCGCCAGGGTGGCCCGGACCGCGTCGTCCCCGAACGACTCGCCGACCAGGTCGGCCACGGCCATGGGAAGCGTGCGCAGGAGATCCCGCCCATCGCGGCGCCCCAGGCCCCGGTAGCCGACCCCCAGCCGGAGCCCCGCCAGGGCGTCACCGGCCGATGGCGCGCTCATGTCGGGCGGCGTGGCCGTGGCGAGGCGGCCCAGGAAGCCAGCCAGCGCCCGGACGCGCCGGTCGAACTCCGGGTATGCAGCGGCATCGGCCGCCGAGCGCGCCTGCAGCTCCCCGGCGGTGCGGGCGGCGTCGGCCCACAGGGTCACCGCACGCCCGTCCGGCTGCGGGGCGAAGACGCGCGCCTCGGGTTGGATGAGGATCAGGCCGTGACCCTTCAGGCCCAGCTCGCGATAGACGTCCGGGCGCAGCCGCCCGACGGTGTGGGCCAGCGTCGGCACGCGCACGCCTGGCATCAGCTCGTCGGTGATGGCGGCCCCGCCAAGGCGGTCGCGCCGCTCCAGCAGCAGCGTGCGCAGGCCGGCCCGCGCGAGGTACGCGGCGGTCGTCAGCCCGTTGTGGCCGCCACCCACCACGATGGCGTCCCAGGCGCTGGAGGCCGCGCGCATCAGGCGGCCCGCCGGCCGGGCGAGCGGTAGGCGCGCAGGATCTCCTGCGCCGCCAGCATCCCCGGCGCCCCCATGATGCCGCCGCCCGGGTGGGTCGCCGAGCCTCCCAGCCACAGGTCGCGGACGGGGGTGCGGTAGCGTGCCCAGCCGGGCACGGGACGATTGAAGAAGAGCTGCTCCAGCGACAGCTCGCCCTGGAAGATGTTGCCCTCGGTGAGGCCGAAGTCGCGCTCGATGTCGACGGGCGACAGGACCTGGCGGTGGAGGATGACGTCCTTCAGGTTGGGCGCGAAGAGGCTGATCGTGTCCACCACGGCATCGCCGAAGGCCTCGCGGCGGGCGTCGTCCCAGACGTCGCCGGGGGCCAGGTGGTACGGCGCGTACTGCACGAAGCAGCTCATGGTGTGCTTGCCGGGTGGCGCCATCGAGGGGTCCACGAGGGTCGGGATGACGATGTCGATGTACGGCCGGCGGCTGAAGCGGCCGTACTTGGCGTCGTCGAACGCGGTCTCCATCCATTCGACCGACGGCGAGATGGAGATGGCCCCGCGCAGGTGCTCGCCTGGACCGGGCAGCGCGCTGAACTCGGGCAGGGCGTCAAGGGCCAGATTGACCTTGCCCGAGCTGCCGCGGTACTTGTAGCGGCGGACCTCCGCCTCGAACGACGGATCGAGGACGCCCGGCTCCAGGAAGCCCAGAAACGTGCGGTTGGCGTCCACCGACGAGACGACGACCGACGTGTCGATCTCCTCGCCCGACTCCAGCACGACCCCCGTCGCCCGATCGCCGCGGGTCCGGATCCGGGCCACCGGGGCCTCGGTGCGGATGACCGCGCCGGCCTCACGCGCCGCGCCGGCGAGCGACTCGCTGATGGCGCCCGTGCCGCCTCGGGGGATGCCCCAGCTGCGGAACGCACCGTCGATCTCACCCATGTAGTGGTGCAGCAGCACATAGGCCGTGCCCGGCGAGCGCACCCCCTGGAACGTGCCGATGATGCCGCTGGCCGACATGGTGGCCTTGAGGGGATCGGTCTCGAACCACTGGTCCAGAAAGTCAGCCGCGCTCATCGTCATGAGCTGCACGAAGACCTGCTGCTGCTCGGCCGGCAGGCGCCCGAAGTCGCGGGCCAGGCCGGCCAGGGGCAGGAAGCCCCGCGGGTCCAGGCCGGTCGGGTCGGCCGGCACGATCGACAGGATGGGCTTGATGAAGCGTGCCATATCGACCATCAGGCGCCCGTACGTCTCGTAGGCCTCGGCGTCCGTGGCGGACCAGCGGCGCAGTTCGCGGCGCGTCTGGGCGTGGTCGTTGGTGCGCCACAGGTAGCCGCCTGGCGCGCCCGCCGGGAGCGGCGTGAACGTGCCGTCGAGGGGCAGGATCTCCAGCCCGTGGCGGGGCAGATCGAGCTGGCGGATGATCTCCGGCCGGAGCAGGCTCACGACGTACGAGCAGACGCTGAAGCGGAAGCCGGGGTAGACCTCCTCCGTGACCGCGGCGCCACCCAGGACGTGCCGGCGCTCCAGGACCAGCGTGCGCCAGCCAGCGCGCGCCAGGTAGGCGGCCGTGGTCAGGCCGTTGTGGCCGCCGCCGATGATGACCGCGTCGTACCGTTCGGCCACGCGTCCTCCGGATGGGCGTTATGCAGGCTGCATACGGAGTATCCAGTCTACAGAGGTTTCGGCCATACTGGAGGGCGTGACGACCGGCACCGCCTTCCACGAACGCACGGCGCCCCTCAACCGCAAGCTGGCGTGGCGCGAGTGGTCCGGCTACTTCGCCGCGAGCCTGTACCACGACAGCGTGGACATCGAGTACAACGCCATCCGCGAGGCCGTCGCGCTCATCGACGTTTCGCCGCTCTACAAGTACCTCGTGCGCGGGCCCGACGCCACGCGCCTGGTGGACCGCGTGGTCACGCGCGACGCGAGCCGCGTGCCGGCCGGCCGCGTCATCTACACGCCGTGGTGCGACGAGGATGGCAAGGTCGTCGACGACGGCACCGTGGCCCGCCTCGACGACGGCGGCTGGCGCTGGACCGCGGCCGACCCGCAGCTGCGCTGGCTGCGCCAGAACGCCCACGGCCTGGACGTCGAGGTCGACGAGGTCACCGACGACGTGGCGGCGCTTGCCCTCCAGGGGCCGCGCGCCCGGGCGGTGCTCCAGGCGGCCGCCGGGGACGGCCTCGGTGACCTGGCCTACTACCGGCGCGCCGCGGCGACCGTGGCCGGCGTGGCCGTCGACGTGAGCCGCACCGGCTACACCGGTGACCTGGGCTACGAGGTGTGGGTGCCCGTGGCCGGCGCCCCGGCCGTGTGGGACGCGCTGATGGCCGCCGGCACCGCCCATCGCATCCGGCCGGCCGGCATGCTTGCGCTCGACGTGGCGCGGCTGGAGGCCGGGCTGATCCTCATCGAGGTCGACTACACCAGCAGCCGCGAGGCCATGAGCGACGCCCAGCGTTACTCACCGTTCGAGATCGGCCTGGGCCGCCTGGTGGCGCTCGACAAGGCGGCCGACTTCGTGGGGCGGCGGGCCCTCCTGGCCGAGCAACGTGCCGGCGGCCCGCCGCGGCGCCTTGTGGGCCTCCGGCTGTCATGGGCGGACATCGAACGCCGCGCCGGCGAGCGTGGCCTGCCGCCAGCCGTGGCCCCCGAGGTATCCCGCGAACCCGTCCCCCTGCACGCCGCCGGCCACCAGGTCGGCAGGGTCACCAGCACCGGCTGGAGCCCGACGCTCAAGCAGATGCTGGCGCTCGGGTCCGTCCCCGTGCGCTACGCGGATGCCGGGACGCAGCTGGACGTCGACTGGACCGTGGAGGGGCACCGCGGCACCGTCGCCGCCACGGTCGTGCCCCTGCCTTTCTTCGACCCGCCGCGCAAGCGGGCCTGACCGCACGAGGATCAGGTCAGGGGGCGACCTTGTGCAGGGCGGCCACGAGCTTCACGAACGTGGTCTCGTCCAGCGTCACGGACGCGGCGGCCCAGCTGGGCAGCGTGGTGCCGTCGTTGATGTAGACCGCGTAGCCGGGCTCGAGCGTGAACAGCGTCCCCATCTGGTCGCCGTAGAGGGTGGGCCCCAGCTCCTTCACCTTGGGCTGGCAGACGCCCTCGCCGTCGGTGCAGTAGGCGCCTTCCTTCAACTCGAGGCTGACCCCGCCCGGGCCCTTGTAGCTGATCGTCAGCTGGTCGCCCAGGTAGTTGCCCGTGTTGACGTACCAGCCGGCTGGCAGGACGGCGCAGTAGACGGCCCATTTGAACGCCTGCGCTGCCGAGGCGAAGAAGTTGCGGTTGTCCGCGCTGCCGGAGCACGCATCCGCATCCGAGGAGGCCACGGGCGTGGTGGTGGCGCCCGGCGTCGTCGTCGCCTGGGCCGGGGTGCCCGTTGCCGCGGCCGGCGTCACGGTCGCCTGGCCGCCGGTCCGCGGGACGCTTGGGATCGGCGTCGCGAGCGCGGTCACCTGCCCCGCCGTGGGGGAAGAGGCCGTGCTGCACGCGGCCGCCACCAGGACCAGCAGACTGAGGAGGCCGAGGCGCGCGCGGGCCGGCATGGCCGCGAACGATACCCGCGTCCGCCAAGAACGGTCAAACGCCCGGTCGCGCCCCACCCATCCACACCGCGGCGTCCACGCCGAAGGTGGCCCGCACCCGGTCCGGCGCCAGCACCTGGGCCGGTGGACCGTCCCCTACCAGGCGGCCGCCGTCGAGCAGCACGGCCCGCGGGAAGTAGTGGGCCGCCAGGGCCAGGTCGTGCAGCACGGCGACGATCGTGAGGCCCTCCCGGTCGTTGAGGTCGGCCATCAGGTCCATGACCTGGACCTGATGGCGCAGGTCCAGGTGGACGGTCGGCTCATCGAGGAGCAGCAGGCGGGCCTGCTGGGCCACGGCCATGGCGATGAGGACGAGCTGCCGCTCGCCCAGCGAGAGCTCGCGCGCGTCGCGGCCCACGAAGCCGTCCAGTCCGACGCGCTGGATGGCCTCGCCGACGATCTGGCGGTCGTGTGCGGTCGGCCCGCGGAAGGACCGTTCGTGGGGGATCCGGCCCAGCGCCACGACCTCCTCGACGCGGATGGCGAATGGCAGGTCCACCTGCTGGGGGACCACCGCGATGCGGCGGGCGATCGCCTCCCGTCCGAGCTCCGCGAGCGGCACGCCGTCGAGCGTGACCATCCCGCGGCTCACCGGCACGATTCCGGAGATGCACCGCAGGAGGCTCGACTTGCCGGCTCCATTGGGGCCCAGGACCGCGACCCGCTCGGCACTGGCGACCGTCAGCTCCAGATCGGCCAGCGCGGTACGCGCCCCGTACGCCACGGCCACGTCATGCAGGCGCAGCTCGGTCACAGCTCGTAGCCCGTGCGGACGCGGCGCAGGATGAGCAGGAAGAACGGCGCGCCGATGACCGCCGTCACGATGCCCACCGGCAGCTCGCCGGGCAGTCGCGCCAGCAGGTCGGCCACGGCCAGGAAGGCCGCCCCGAAGACGGCGGCCAACGGCAGCAGCGGGCGTGCGGCCGGGCCGACGACCAGGCGGATCATGTGCGGCACGACCAGCCCCACGAACCCGATCAGCCCACAGGTGGCGACCGCGGCGGCCGTCACGAGCGCGGCGAACGCCAGCAGGATGACCCGCTCCCTGGCCACGGCGAGGCCAAGGTGCGCGGCCGTCTCGTCGCCCAGCATGAGGGCGTCGAGCGCCCGCGCCCGCCAGGCAAGGATCAGCACGCCGACGATGATCAACGGGGCGGCCACGGCCACCTGCTGCCAGGTGGCGGTGGCGAGGCTCCCCAGCAGGAAGAAGACGATCTGGCGCAGCTGCGCCCCTGACAGCACCATCGCCATCGACAGGCCGGCTGCGAGGAGCGAGCCCACGGCGTAGCCGGTCAGGAGCAGTCCGGTGAGCGACCCCAGGCGCGACGCGCGGGAGAGTCGCCACACGAGGGCCACGGCCACCACGGCGCCGACGAACGCGAGAAGCTGGCCGAAGCCCAGGCCGAGCAGGCCGACCGGGAGCGGCGCGAGGACGGCGAGCGATGCCCCCAGCGCCGCGCCGCTGGCCGTGCCGAGCACGTACGGGTCGGCCAGCGGGTTGCGCAGGACACCCTGCATCGTGGCGCCGGCGACGGCGAGGCCCCCGCCGGCGAGCATGGCCATCAGGACCCGCGGCAGCCGCAGTTCCAGCACGATCGTCTCCGATGATGCGGGCCAGGTCACGGCGACCGGCCAGCCCAGCAGGCGGTGAGCCAGGATGGCCAGGGTGTCACTCGGTGGGATGCTGACCGACCCGAACGCCAGGCCGGTCACGAGGGCCGCGGCCAACGCCGCGATGCCAGCCGCCGCCACGAGCGCGGGCCGCCGCCACCGCGGTGTCGTGGCGCGCACGCGCTCGGACAGGGCCGGGATGCCCGGTGCCACGCCCGCCCTCACGGACCCACCCTCAGCGACACGGATCGGTCATGAGGGGCTCGGGACCGCCGTGGGCGGGGGCATGAGGTCGGCCGGCAGGACGAGCGTCGGGTCGATGGCCAGGGCCAGCGCCGCCAGGCCGTCCGCGAGGCGCGGCCCGGGGCGGGTCACGATCGTGTCGTCGACCGGCCGGATCGCCCCGTCGACGACCGCCGTGAGGTGTTCCCAGCCGGGCCGCTTGACCACGTCCGCCACGGTGGTGCCGTAGTCGTAGTCGCCCAGCACGATGACCTGTGGATCGGCCACCACGAGCTTCTCGAGCGCGATGGTGTAGCTGTTGGGATCCCCGGTCGTGATGGGCGTGCCGCCCGCGAGGACGACCATGTCGGCGACGAAGGAGTCCTGGGCCGGGCCGTAGATGTCGGGACCCACGCCGATCTCGTAGAAGACCGACGGGTGGGTCGGCTCGGCGCGCGCCAGCGCGGCGATGGCATCCATGCGGCTTTGCATCGCAGCGGTCATGGCGCTGGCGGCCGGCAGCTGCCCGGCGGCCTCCCCGACCAGCCGGAGGTCGGCCAGCACGGCCGGCACCGTGGCGGCGTAGATGACGACCACGGGGATCCCCAGCGACCGCATGTGGGTCACGTCGGCGGGATGGGTGAAGCCATCCCCGCCGGCGATGACAAGATCCGGCTGGGCCGCCACGAGCTTCTCCATGATCACGCCCTGATAGGTCGCCACGTGAGGCAGCGCCTTGGCCGCGGCGGGATAGTCGTCCGAATCGGTGTCACCGACCAACAGGCCCCCGTCCCCCAGGGCGAAGAGCTCCTCCGTGCTGGCGGGGGTGAGGCTGACGATGCGGTTCGGCTGGTGGGGGATCGTGACCGCCGTGCCCTCGTCGTCCGTGATGGTCAGGGGGAAGGCAGGCTGAGTGGCCGCCGGCGATGGGCTCGTGGTGGGCGTGGGCGTCGCGGCCACGACGCTCGCTGAGGCCGTGAGCGGCGTCGACGTCGAGGGGGCGACCGAGGCGCCCGCCGTGCAGGCGCCCGTGACGAGCGCGACGGCAAGCCCGACGGTGGGCACGAAGAGACCCTTCCGGCGGGGGACGGAAGGGTTCGGGAGCGGCGATCGGTCCATGGTGCCTGCCCTTTCACGCGAAGGCGGAGGACACGACCGTGGGCCCGGCGACCGGACTTCCAGCGCCTGGTGGCGCTGGTCACCGTAGCGGGACTGTGCCGGATTCACACCGGCTTCGCGGATCCCACGGTCCTGTGTTCGATTGTGCCGCCGAGTCTACTCCGATAACGGCGCGCCAAGCGGCGTCCGCCATCATCGTCCGACCGCTCCTCCCGCCCGGACCGCCGGAGGAGGTCAGTCGATGCTCGATCCCGCACGCCCCGCGGTCTCCTCGCCGCCGTTGGCGCGTCGTGCAGCCACGGTCGCAGCCCTCCTCGTGGGCCTGCTCGCCGTGGGGCCCGCGACCGTGCTGGGCGTCACGTATCCCGCCAGCGACTACTCCAACGTCACCGCCTTCGACACCTGTGACGGGACCCCTGACACGATCTCGCGCTCGCTGGAGGCGCTCGCCCAGGGCGGCCTGAGCTACCTGGGCTACACCTCCGGCGAGTACACCACGACGGGCTTCACCCGGGCGCGGGTCCTCAGCCGCGCCCCGACGGACCAGGCGATCTACGTCCACAGCCACGGTGACCAGTACTACGACCCGTACCCGAAGCAGGTCCAGGGCTTCCGCGAGGACGGCGGCGACTGCAGCCAGGCCATCGTCTACGCGACCGACCTGGCGCCGCTGCATCCGCCGTCGGTCCACCTCGTGGTGATGTCCACCTGCCACCTGGCGGAAGCGGCGAAGACGGCCGGGGAACCCACCATGGCCGCGGCGTACGGCATCGACCGCGTCAAGTACACCGACCCGCACGCCCCGGACGACGGGTCGCGCTTCTTCCTGGGCTACGAGGGCCTGGCCTACACCGCCGACATGCTGCGCTTCGAGCAGCGCTTCTGGGGCTACGTCACGTCCGGGCAGCTGCTGGGTGACGCGTTCACGCTGGCGCGTGCCTCGGCGGCGATGAGCTGGGCGACCGTGCCCGATTGGTTCGGCACGTACGACTACAGCGGCGCACCCGGTTCCGGCCTGCCCTGCACCCGCTGCGTCTGAGGAGCGACCGATGGATCGGACCCCCCACCTCTCACCGACCCGCGTCGCGATCGCCGTCGCCGCGCTCATCACTGCGGGGGCCCTGCTAAGCCTCGCCCTCGCCACACCGCTTGCCACTCCCCGTGTCGCCCGGGCCGCGCTGGCCGCACCCGCGATCCAGGGCGCGGCCGTCCGGCAGGCAGCGATCGAACTCGCCGGCCACTACGGCCTGGCCGGCACACCCGGCACCGCGGTGCGCAGCGCGGACCTCGTGACTGGCACCCTCGTCGACACGGTCGACTTCAGGCTCGGCGACGGCCGCCTTGCGGCACAGGTCGTGCGGGCCACGGACGGCCGGCTCGAGCGCGTCGTCGACCTGACCGAACCGCCGGCCGGCCCCGGCCCGGGCGTGGACGCCTCCGGCGCGCCCGCGGCCGCCCGGCGCCTCCTGGGCCAGAGCGGGCTGGTGGTCCCCACCTCGCCCCCGGTCGCGACGTGGGATGCCGGCATGGACGCGTGGTCCGTACGCTGGACCCGCGCGATCGACGGCATCCCGGCGCCGACGGACGGGCTCGTGATGTGGGTGCGGCCCAGCGGACGCCTCAAGGCGCTCGACGACATGCGCTCGCCGGTCGCCGACGCGCCGCCACGTCCCGTCCCGGCCGTCGCGGCGACGCATGCGGTCCAGGATTACGCGCGCGGCCTCCGCCTCGATGTCCTGCCCAGCCTGGCCTACGACGACCCCCACCTCGCCTGGGTCCTCCCCAACGTCTTCGTCGACCCGGCATCCGCGCTCGACCCGTCGATCCTGCGGCTCGCCTGGGCGGTCAGCTTCAGCTACATCCCGCCCGGCTGGACGGAACGCCACTCCGTCGAGATCGACGTCGATGCCGCGACCGGCGCCCTCATCGGAGGCACCGAGACGGCCTGATGCAGGCGGACTGGGAGCCGGCGCGACCACGTCCCGCGGTCAGCGCCACGATGGTCGTGCTGGCCCTGGTGGCGGCCGCGGCCGGCTGCGTGCCCGGGCCGTCACGTGAGCAGTTCGTCGCGACCGGCGCGCGGGCGCTGCCCTCGGCCGGTCCGTCCGCCATGGACGCGGCGCCGGACCTGCCCGGCGTGCCGGCCATGCTCCTCGCCGGGCCGACGGGCCTGGCCGTCACGGGGCCCGGACGACCCACCGACCACCTGGTGCTCGCCCTGCCGCCCGGCGCGTGGCAACCAACCGCCGCGGTGGGGTCGCGCGGCGCGATCCTGCTGGTGTCAGCACCGGGCGCGTCACCGGCGACTGTCCTCGAGGGCGTCCTGACAGGGACGCGGGTGGCGACCCGCTGGACGGCCGTGCTGCCGCTGGACGCGGGTCCGCTCGCGCTGCCCGGGTGCGTGGGTGCCGACGGTTCGGCGACGATCATCGCCGACCGGCTCGTCTACCTGCGTGGGGGCCGCGTGGCGGGCTCGCGCGATGTCCCCGCCACCGCCGGCCGCTGTCAGATGGCCGATGACGATGGCGTCCTCTACCTCGCCGAGGAAGACCACGCGCTGGCCGTGTGGCGCCCGCCTGCGGACACGGCGGTGGTCACCGCGACCCGCTGCGATGACTTCGCGCTCGGCGGTGCGCTCCTGGCGTGCCTTGTCGCCGGCAACGACGACGTCCTGGTCGGTCGCGTGGTCATGCCCGTCAGCGGGCGGGCCGCGTTCGACCCCGCGACGGCCCAACGCCCGCCGGGCCCGG
The DNA here is from genome assembly GCA_035622975.1 of Candidatus Sulfotelmatobacter sp. GTDB lineage: Bacteria > Chloroflexota > Limnocylindria > Limnocylindrales > CSP1-4 > DASPUH01. The sequence goes on along the minus strand of DASPUH010000108.1, from coordinate 14,028 downwards.
TGCGCCAGGCGGTGCTGTCAGCGGACGGGCGGTGGCTGGCGCTCATCGGCCCCGACGCGGGGCCCGTGCGGCTGCTCCGGCGCGGCTCGGACGGCGTCTTCGCCGCCGCGGGCGCGTTCGGCCTCGCCCTGGGCGAGGAGGTCCTGGGGTTCGTCGAGCCGTGAGGCGGGTCGCCTGCCCGACCCGCCGGCGGTCAGGCGGTGGCGGCCTCGGCTGTCGCGGGGACCGCGGCAGGCCCGTCACCGGAGAGCAGCGACGTCTGCGCCGCGTAGGGCAGCATCCCGCCCAGCACCTTCTGGAGGGCCATGATGTGGACGCAGGAGCCCCAGCTGTCGAAGAGATGGCACGTGCACTGCCAGCGATCGGCTTCGAGCGTGACACGGTGTGTGTCGTTGTCACCGCGGAACTCGAGCGCAAGGCGGTCGATCGTGATCCGATCGGTCTCACGCGCGTAGCGGTTGGCCTTCTCGATCTTGCCGATGAGGCTGGAATGCATCGAGCCGATCCTCCAGGGGCGACGGCGCGCGACCGGGCCCGCTCCATGCCGGGCCGGTCGCCACCCGACGACCGGGAGCGGCGGATCCTGTGGTCCTAGCCTACACCGGGGCCCCAAGAAAGGGATCGGGCGTCAAGGCAGGCGCGCCAGCTCCGCCTTGAGCGTCGAGATGGCCTCTACCGGGGTCGGATCGACGCCGTAGAGGACGGCCAGGTAGATGCTCACCAGGTCGCCGAAGACGATGCCCTGGAGTGCCGCGGCGAACCGGCCGGGCGCGTCACAGGCCACCGCGCGGTGGGTCACGTGGAGGGTGTCCAGGTGCTGCCCCAGGAGCGTGGCGCGGAGGCGATCACGCGGATGATCGGCGCTGCCGGTCAGGAACACGACGCACAACTGGTCCTGCATGTCGGCGGGGTAGTCGAAGCCCACGATGGTGTTGTGAGATGCTTCGGGCAGCGCGTCGAAGATGGCATCGCTCTTGCCGTTCTCGTTGAGCTGCGTCTTCCAGCGGCGGGCCACCGCTGCCATGGCGCCGCTGCCGATGACCAGCGGCACGCGGTCCAGCAGCTCCCAGGCGAGCTGCTTGGCGAGGTTCACCTCGGTACCCACACCCGGCTCGATCGCCGCGAGGGTCGCCGTGGCCGCCGTCGCGGCCGCCTCGACCTCGGCGGCCGCCAGCGCGAGATGGCCGGTGCGCTCCAGCAGGCCCGCCAGCAGCGCCACCGCGTGGCCCACCGCGGCCCGTGGCTGCCCGCCGCCGGGGAAGACGAGGTGGGGCAGCTCGGCCCGGCGGGCCACCTCGCGCAGCGGGCCGCCGGTGGTCACCACGAGGACCGGGCAGCGGCGGCGCAGGGCGGCTTCCAGGGCGCTGATCGTCTCCTCCGTCGCGCCGCTATAGGAGACGGCCACGACCAGGGTCTTCGCCCCGACCCAGGCGGGCAGGTCGTAGCCTCGTACCACCTCCAGGGGGACCGTCAGCCGGTCGGCGAAGATGTCGTGGACCAGGTCGCCGCCGATGGCCGAGCCGCCCATCCCCAGGACGGCGATGCTCGTCGCCGCCCGATAGGCCGCCGGCACGGTCAGGTCGCGCGTGCGGGCCCAGCCGTCGCGCACCTGGTCGGGGATGGTCGCCACCTGGGCGCGCATGCCGGCCGGGTCCAGGGCCTGGACGTCGGCCGGCCGGTCCAGGATGCTGGCCGCGTCACGGCCGTCGCCGGGGGTCACGCCTCGCGCACGAGCCGCTCGCCGGCCCTGACGTAGGCGTCGCGCTGCGCCGGCGTGGCCGCTTCCGTGTAGACCCGCACGAGCGGTTCCGTGCCGCTGAAGCGGACCAGCAGCCACGAGCCGTCGGCGGTGAAGAACTTGAAGCCGTCGCCCGTGGTCAGGGGGTCCGTCCGCGTGACCGCATGGCCGTCCAGCTCGCGCGGGCCACGATCGCGCAGGTCGACCAGCAGGCGGTCCTTCAGCGCCGGGTAGGCGTCCCGCGCGACATGCACGTCGATGCGCCGGTAGAACGAGGGCCCAGCCAGCTCGTGGAAGCGGGCGAGCGCCTCCGAGGCGGTGCGGCGCCCGGCCGCCCGCTCCTTGAGGAACAGGTCGAGCAGCATCAGGTCGGCGTAGACGCCATCGCGCTCGGGCAGGTGCATCCCGAAGCCATAACCGCCCGACTCCTCGGCTCCCAGCATGGCCCCCGTCTCGATCATCCTGGGACCGATGTACTTGAAGCCGACCGACGTCTCGAAGGTGGGGATGCCGTAGTGCTTGCCCAGCCGGCCGGCCATGGAGGTGTTATTGACGCTCACCACGACCGGTTCTCGCAGGCCGCGGTACTCGGCGAGCTCGTACATGAGCAGCCCCGTGACCTCGAGCTGGTGGATGAAGTGCCCCTGCTCGTCCGCCGCGCCGGCCCGGTCGGCGTCCCCATCGAGCAGCAGCCCCAGGTCGTAGCCGCCGCCGGCCAGCATCCCCAGCGCCTCGTCGATGTTGGGCCGGATGGGCTCGGGATTGACGCCGCCGAAGTACGGGTTGCGCTCCTGATGGATCTCCGTCACCCGGATGCGGCCGCCGGCCAGGAGCCGGCTGATCCAGCCTGCGCCGGCACCCCACATGGGATCCACCAGCACGTGGTAGTCGGCCGCCTTAAGGGCGTCGAGGTCGATCGTCCGCCGGAGGTACCGCTCGTAGCCCACGTAGGGGTCATAACGCTCGACGAGCCCGGCCGCCTCGGCGTCGGCGAAGGGCCGCGTCTGGATGGCGATCGTCCCGTTGCGCGCGATGGCCGCCTCCAGGACCTTGAGGATCTCCGGCCCCGCGGCTGCCCCGCTGGGCGACTTGACCTTGAAGCCGTTGTCGGTCCACGGATTGTGGCTGGCGGTGATGACGATGCCGGCCGCCGCACCCCGCTCGACGACCTCGTAGCTCGACATCTGAGTGGGCACGGCGTGCACCGCATAGGCGACCGGGATGTCGTGGGCCAGCAGCACCTCGGCGGCGGCGGCGGCGAAGTGCTCGCTGGCGAAGCGGCGGTCATACGCGATGACGACGCCTTTCGCCTGGGTCCCCTGCTCGACCACGTAGCGGGCCACCCCGTCGGCGCAGCGGCGCACGTTGGCGAAGGTGAAGTCGTCGGCCACCCGGGCGCGCCAGCCGTCCGTGCCGAAGACGATGTGGGTCGGTCCGGTCGGCGCGGTGGTCGTGGCGGTCACGCGGGCGTTCCTCCTTGACTCTGGGCTCGCACCAGCAGGTCCGTCACGACCCGTTCGTAGCGCGCCGCGTCCCGCAGCAGGGCGGTCGGTCGGTCGTACGGCCCCATCGTAGCCGGGCCGGCCTGCAGGTGGAACGTGCCGGCCTCCGGCCAGCTCTTGCGATCGACGAGCAGATCGGCGGCACCCAGCTTGACGGTCTCCCCGGGCTTGACGACGCGGCCGTCGACGCCCGGGGCGCCGAGCGCCTCCAGCAAGGCGTGCCAGCTGCCGAGGTCGCTCCAGCCGACGTCCATCGAGCCCATCACGACGCGCCCGGCTGCGGCCGCCGGCTCCATCACGGCGTAGTCGATCGAGGTCGCGACCGGTTCCAGACGCCGGTACGCGCCGACCAGGTCGCCGTTCCGGACCCCCTCGTCGACCTCCGCCCAGATGGGCGCGGCCTTGGGGTACGTCTCGAGCGCGCGGCGGATGGCGCGGCGGCGCCAGAGGAACATGCCGGCGTTCCAGGCCACGCCTTCTTCGCGGATGAGGCCCTCGGCGCGGGCACGGTCGGGCTTCTCGATGAAAGCCCGGAGCCGATATCCGACCAGGCGCCGTCGCGCGACGGTGCCGAGATCTGGCCGCAGGTAGCCGTATTCGGTGGCCGGCCCGCCGGTCTGCACGCCCAGCGTCACGAGGGCATCGGGGATGCCGGGAAAGTCACACGCAAGCTCCCGTTCCGCGGCGTGCAGCACGGCCCTGAACACCCCCTCCCTGTCGGTGGGGATGAGGTGGTCCGCCGGCAGCACGACCATGACCTCGTCCTCGTCGCGCTGGATGGCCGCGGTGGCCAGGGCGATCGCCGCGGCGGTGTTGCGCCCGATGGGCTCGGCCACGATGTGGGCCTCGGGGAGGGGCGGCGCCTCGACCAGCGCCTGCTCTGAGCGTGCCTGGTCCCTGGCCAGTTCCGCGAAGCGCCCGTCGACGATCACGTACAGGTCGCGGGTCGCCTCGAACGCGCCCAGCTCGGGCCCATCCAGCCGACGAATGGTCCGTTGGAAGAGGCTCTCGCCGTCGGCCAGGCTTTTCTTGTCGGCCAGCAGGGGCAGGAACGGCTTGGGCCGGTCCGGTGTGCTCAGCGGCCACAGCCGCGTGCCTCCCCCGCCGGCCAGGATCACGACGTACACGGTCCGATTCTAGGGTGCGGCGACCGTCGCCAGGCGATCGCGGCCCCGCCGTTGTCGTCTGGTGCGGTGGGGACTCATATGCGCCCGGATCGCGCGCGTCGTCGGCGATCGGTCGAACCGTGAGCGTGGAGCGGGCTAGACGCCAACCGACCACGCCGCAACGGGCGCATACCAGTCCGTGGGGCACTGAGCGACAACGGGTGACGGCACCGTGCCACGGGACGGCACGGACAGCGAGAGCAGGCGGCTGCCCTCGTCGGTCGTGCCGCCCAGCGCGACGACGGTCGCAGCCGGGCTCGCTGCGGAGCGCGGGCAGGCCATTGCCGGTCGGCGACGACGCAGCGCGCCTCAGGCGACGACGCGGCGCCCGAACCGTCGCGCCTCAGGCGACGGTGGCGGCCTCCGGGACCTTGATCCCGGCATCGTCGGCCAGGGCCGCGGCGAGGTCGGTGCGCTCCCACGGCAGGTCCAGGTCGGGCCGGCCGAAGTGGCCGTAGGCGGCGGTCTGGCGGTAGATCGGCCGGCGCAGGTCCAGCTGCTCGATGATGGCCCTCGGCCGGAGATCGAAGTGGTGGTCGATGAGGCCCAGGATCCGCTCGTCGGGGATCCGCCCGGTGCCGAACGTCTCGATCGAGATGGAGAGCGGCCGGGCCACACCGATGGCGTAGGCCACCTCCACCTCGAAGCGGTCGGCGATGCCGGCGGCGACGATGTTCTTGGCCACCCAGCGCGCCGCGTAGGCCGCCGAGCGGTCGACCTTGGAGGGGTCCTTGCCGCTGAACGCGCCGCCACCGTGGCGGGCCATGCCGCCGTACGTGTCGACGATGATCTTGCGGCCGGTCAGGCCGGCGTCGCCCATCGGCCCGCCGATGACGAACCGGCCGGTCGGGTTGACGTGGATCGTGGGGTCCACGCGGCGCAGGTCGGGCGGCACGACGGGGTTGATGACCAGCTCGATGATGTCGTCGCGGAGGCGGTCCGTGGCGACCTCCTCGTCGTGCTGGGCGGCGACGACGATGGTGCGCACGGCCTTGGGCCGGCCGTGCTCATAGTCGACCGTCACCTGCGTCTTGCCGTCCGGCCGCAGGTACGGCAGCGAACCGTCCTTGCGGACCTCCGCCAGCCTCCGCGCGAGGCGATGGGCCAGCGAGATCGGCATGGGCATCAGCTCGGCGGTCTCGCGGCAGGCGAAGCCGAACATCATGCCCTGGTCGCCGGCGCCCTGGTCCCGCACGTCACCCCGGCCGCGCGACTCGAGCGCGTCGTCCACGCCGCGGCTGATGTCGGGCGATTGCTCGTGGACGCTGACCAAGGTGCCGCACGTCCGGTGATCGAAGCCGTAGCGCGCATCGGTGTAGCCGATGTCGCGGATCGTCTCGCGGACGATGGTCTGGAACTCGACGTACGTGGTCGTGCTGATCTCGCCGAGCACGACCACCGTGCCGGTGGTGGTGGCCGTCTCGCAGGCCACCCGCGCGGCGGGGTCCTGGCGCAGGATGGCGTCCAGGATCGCGTCACTGACCTGGTCGCACATCTTGTCGGGGTGACCCTCGGTCACCGATTCGGAGGTGAAGAGGTAGCTGGCGGCGTCGACGATCCCGGTCATGCGGCTCCTTGGGCTGCAGGCGCGGAGGGTAGCACCAGGCCCAGGGGCGGCAGCTCGTCGGCCGGCCGGAAGCCGAAGACCAGGCCGTAGAAAGCCAGCTCCGCCGCCGTGGCCCGGCGGACGTTGGCCTCGCGGCGGAAGCCGTGACCCTCGCCCTCGAAGGGCAGGTAGGCGTACGGCAGGCCCTTGGCGGTCAGCGCTGCCACCATCTGCTCGGCCTGATTCGGCGGCACGACGTGGTCATCGAGACCCTGCAGGATCAGCAGCGGGCAGCTCAGCTGGTCCAGGAAGTGGATCGGCGAGCGGCGGACGTACACGTCGCGCGCGGCCGGATACGGGCCGACGAGCCGGTCCAGGTAGTGCGACTCGAACTTGTGCGTGTCACGGGCGAACGTCTCCAGGTCGCCGATGCCGAAGTAGCTCACCCCCGCCCGGAACTCGTCGCGGAAGGTCAGGGCGCACAGGGTCGTGTAACCGCTGGCGCTGCCGCCCTTGATGGCCAGGCGTTCGCCATCCACGAGGCCCTGGGCGACCAGGTAGGCGGCCGCGGCCACGCAATCGTCCATGTCGTAGACGCCCCACTGGCCGTCCAGCGCCTGGCGATAGGCCTTGCCGTAGCCGCTGCTGCCGCGATAGTCCACGTCCACCACGGCCAGCCCGCGGCTGGTGAAGTACTGGATGGTCAGTCGAAGGCCAGCCCCGGCCGACGAGGTCGGCCCGCCGTGGCTGGTCACGATGAGCGGCGGCTGGGTGCCCGGCGGACCGGCGAAGGACGCGTTGTGCGGCGGGTAGTACAGGGCGCGCGCGACCGCGCCGTCGGTCGTGGGGTAGGTGATCGGTCGCGGGACGGAGATGAGGCCCGGATCCAGGTCTGCGTCGAGGCTGCGGCTGACCCAGGACCAGGCCCCGGTCGTGAGGTCGAGCTCGGCGAGGCCGCCACCATCGGTGCCCGAATCGGCCGCCAGGAGGGCCCGGTCGCCCTGCCCGGCCACGAAGTGGATCTCGTCGAAGGGCAGCGCCAGCTCGCTCGCCTCGCCGGTCGCGGCGACCAGCCAGGCCCGGTCACGGCCCGCGTCCCGCCCGACGGCCAGCAACCCACCGCCGCCGACACAGGCGTAGGTGCCGATACCGAAGACCCATTCCGGACGGGCGAAGTCGGCGGCCACGGGCAGGACTGGTTCGGCGACCCCGCCCCGCCACCGGTAGAGGTTCATCCAGCCCGTGGCCTCACCCACGAAGAAGAGGTCGCCGTCCGGCGACCAGCCTGGCTGGGTGATCCACGAGTCGCGGCCGCCGGCCACGCGGCGGGCCTCCACGGGCCGCCCGTCCGGCCCCAGGTCGGCGACCCACAGCGTGGTGCCGTCCCACGGCATCCCGGGGTGCGACCAGCTCACCCACGCCAGGCAGCGCCCGTCGGGTGACAGGCGCGGCGCGGCGTAGAAGTCCTCACCTTCCACCAGCATCTGGGGGACCACCGGCGCGTGGCCGTCGAGCGCGACGGTGATCAGCCGGTTGACGGCTTCCCCGTCGCTCGAGTGGTCCTCCCCGACGCAGATCAGCCGGTGACGCGTGGCATCCACCACGAGATCGGCGTAGCGCAGCCGCCCCGCCACGGTGAGCGGCTCCGGGCCCCCGCCCGCATCGATCCGGTAGAGGCGGCCGTCCCGGACGTCGCTGTAGTAGAGCGTGCCGTCGGCCGCCGTCCAGGCGGCCCCGCCGTACTCGTGGACCATGGTCCGGACGTCGACGCCGGCCGGCACGGCGTCGACGATCGACCCGTCGCGCCGTCGGTGCCGCACGACCTGCCGGCCGGCTTCCGCCGCACGGCTCTCCTCCCACCACAGGTCCGCCCCGTCGAAGCGGGGGTAGACGGGGAACGCGCGTCCGGCCGTGATCAGGTCAAGCGAGATCGAGGACGACCACGTGCCGTATGGAGCGATGGTGGGACCGGCAGGCCCAGGTCGACCAGTCAATCAGGTCCCGCTCTGCCAGGACGCGATGTAGTGGGCCTGCTCTGCCGTCATCGGCTCGAGCTCGATGCCCAGCGCGGCCAGCTTGAGGCGCGCCACCTCGCGGTCGATGGCCTGAGGCACGTCGTAGACGCGCGCCTGCAGCTCAGCGTGGTGCTGCACCATCCACTCGGCGCTCAACGCCTGGTTGGCGAAGCTCATGTCCATGACCGCCGCGGGATGACCCTCGGCGGCGCCCAGGTTGACCAGCCGGCCTTCCGCGACGAGGTGGATCTTCCTGGGCCCCAGGTCGAACTCCTGGACGTTCTCCCGCACCTCGCGGACGTGGCCCTCCGCCAGCTGGCGCAGGGCCGGCAGGTCCAGTTCAGCGTCGAAGTGCCCGCTGTTGGCGAGGAGGGCGCCGTCGCGCATGGCCACGAAGTGCTCGCGCCGGAAGACGTTGATGTTGCCCGTGGCGGTGATGAAGATCTCGCCCCACGGCGCGGCCTGGGCGGCGGTGAGGATCTCGAAGCCGTCCATGAGGGCCTCCAAAGCGGCCACCGGGTCGACTTCCACGACCGCGACATGGGCGCCCATGCCGGCCATCCGGCGACTGATGCCCTTGCCCACCCAGCCGTAGCCGGCCACGACCACGCGCCGCCCGGCGATGAGCAGGTTGGTGGCACGCAGGATACCGTCCACCGTCGACTGGCCGGTGCCATAGCGATTGTCGAAGAGGTGCTTGGTAAGGGCCTCGTTGACGGCCACCACGGGAAAGCCCAGGGCGCCGTCGGCGGCCATCGCCTTGAGGCGGATCACCCCGGTGGTGGTCTCTTCCGTGCCACCCCATACCTCCGCCACCTGGGCCGGCCGCTCGCGGTGGAGCAGCGTCACGAGGTCACAGCCGTCGTCCATCGTGAGGCGTGGCTGCGTGTCGGCGACCGCGTTGAGGTGCGCGTAGTAGGTGTCGCGGTCCTCGCCGCGGCGGGCGAACGTGCCGATGCCGTATTCGGCGACCAGGGCGGCCGCCACGTCGTCCTTGGTGGACAGGGGGTTCGACGCGGCCAGCACGATCTCCGCGCCGCCGGCGCGCAGCGTGCGCATCAGGTTGGCCGTCTCGGTCGTCACGTGGAGGCAGGCCGCGACGACGACGCCCGCGAGGGGCGCCTCGCGCTCGAACCGTTCGCGGATGAGCCGCAGGACGGGCATCTCGCGCTCCGCCCACTCGATGCGCCGGACGCCCTCGGCCGCCAGGGCGAGGTCGGCGACGTCATGGGCGGGCAGCGTGGCACGGACCACTCAGGACTCCTTGCGGGCGACGAAGAGGCGGCGGAAGGGCGTGACGATGCTATCCCAGCCGGAGCCGCGACGGTGGGCCAGCCGTTCCTCGAAGCGCACGTGCTCGCGGTAGCCGAGCGCGCGGTAGGCGGCCAGGGCCGGTGGATTGTCCGAGCGGACGTTCAGGACGACCTGGTCGCACGTGCGCAGCAGCTCCTGCGTCACGGCGCTGGTGACCATCTTGGCGAAGCCCCGGTTGCGGTAATCACGGTGGGTCATCACGTTGCCGACGGCCGCCAGTCGGGCCTCCGGGCTGATGACGTGGGTGCCCGCCGCGGCCACCAGGCGGCCGCCCATGCGCACGCCGTGGTAGACCCCCTGGGCCACGGCCTCGGCCGGCAGCCATGACGTGAAGCCCAGGTCGTACAGACGGTTCAGGTCGCCGATCTCGGCCGGCAGGAGCCGGGCCGTCGCGCCGGGCAGGGGCCGGAAGGTCGAGCGATCGACCCACATGCGCACCATCTGCGGGCCGGGCTGCAGGCGGTAGACCTGGCCGGCGGGCGCGAGGTGCGCCTCCAGGCAGGCCAGGTACGCGGCCCGCGGGCGCACGATGTCGCGCAGCAGCGCCAGGACGCCGGCGGGCTCGCCCATCACGAAGAGCGGCTGGGGCGAGAGCCCGTTGTACTCCAGGGCAACCGCCACTGGCCGCTCACCGTCCGTGGCCACGCCCCAGCGGGTCTTGGCGAATTCGCGCTCATCCAGGTCGCAGATGGCGTAGGCGGCATACAGGCGATCGTGCTCCAGGAAAGCGCGCAGGAGCACCCGGTCGGTCGTCGCCCGGGCCACCACGCCGTTCATCGCCGTCACCCGCCGGCGGGTCAACGCCGCCATCAGCTCCCCGCCTCGGGAAGTCGGGCCGCCACCTCGCCGGCGCCGAGGGCGGCCGCGAGGGCCGGTCCGAACGGCGGCCGGAGGATACCCGCCTCGGTCACGAACGCCGCGATCGCCTCGGGCGGCGTCACGTCCTGGAGTGGGCCGCGGGCCTGGACGCTCGCCCCGAAGAGGTCGAGCGGCATGTCGTCGCCGCCCACGTCCGCGTAGCGGTCCGATTCGACCGACGAGCCGGCCGCGTCGGCCACGCCCGCGTCGACCGCCGCGAGCGGCGAGACGACCCACAGCGGCACGCTGGCCCGCTGGGCTGCCTGGGCCACGGCCAGCGTGCCGATGGTCGCGGTGGTGGCGCCGTCGGCGGCGATGCGGTCGGCCCCGACGAGCACGGCATCGATGGTGGTCCGCTCCAGCAGCCAGGCTGCCGACGCATCGGGCACGACCATCGCCGACACTCCCGCGGCCGCCAGCTCCCAGCCGGCGAGACGCGCGCCGCTGCGGTCGGGCCGTGTCTCAAGGAGCCAGACGTGCACCGGCCTCCCCAGCCGCGCGATCTCCAGCACGATCCCCAGCGCCCCGCCGAGCTGCCCACCGGCCAGGGCGCCGGTCGAGCCCAGGGTCAGGATCTCCAGCGGACGGCTGCCCGGCTGGGCCAGACCCGCCGACCCGGCCGCGACGATGCCGATGAGCGCGGCGGTCGTCTCCGTGGCGATGGCATCCGCCTCGCGTCGCGCCGCATCCGCCGCGCCGGCGTCGTCGTCGGTCCGCGCCATCGCGGCCTCCCAGGCGGCCGTGACGCGGCGCGTGGCGCGTCCCACCGAGGCCACGTGCAGCCGCGCATGCCGCAGCGTTTCGGCGGCATTGTGGAGCACGGCGAGACGGATGAAGGTCGTCTGGCCGCGCGCCGCCACGGCCCCGCGCCACACCCCGTAGGCAGCGACCTGCGCCAGCACGGGCGCGCCCACGACCTGTCGCTGCAGCATGGCCGAGGCGGCCTGGGCCGCCGTGGCGCAGCGGATCTCGCGTGTCTCCGCAGGATAGAGCCGCTGATCCAGCAGCACGATCTCGTCGCCCTCGATGCGGTACGGGCTGCGGAACACGCGGCGCGGGGTGTCGGGCTCGGCGGCGGCGTCCGCAGGCTGCTCACCCGCCAAACGTCCGAGCGCCTGCTCCGGCGAGACCGCCAGGCCCAGCAGCTCGCCGGCGGCAGCGCCGGTGCCGCGCTGGAAGGCCATGGCCATCCCCGCCACCTGGATCGCCGCGCGTGCGGTATCACGCGAGAAGGCGCGGAAGAACTGGCGCCGCGCGACGAGCTCGGCAGCGTCCGGCGGCTGGTCCGTGACCGGCACGTCGCCGGGGGGAGCAGTCGGCGCCGTAGAACCGTCCGCCGCCTCCGGTGCCGGGGCCGCGTCAGGCTCGACCGGCGGGTCGGCTGGCGCAGGACGGGGCTCCATGGGCGACGGCGGTGGACCGCTCAGTACTGGATGACGCTGTGGATCGCCTGGCCGCGCAGCTTCTCGCGGCCCTTCAGGAAGAGCAGCTCGACCAGGAAGGCCAGGCCGACCACGTCGCCTTGCAGCCGCCGCACGAGCTCGATCGTGCCGCTCACCGTGCCGCCGGTGGCCAGGAGATCGTCCACGATCAGGACCCGCTGGCCGGGCGCGATGGCGTCGCGATGGATCTCCAGCGTGTTGGTCCCGTATTCGAGGGCGTACTCCACGCTGACCGTCTCGGCCGGCAGCTTGCCCAGCTTGCGCACGGGCACGAGTCCCGCCCCCAGCTGGTAGGCCATCGGCGCGCTGAAGATGAAGCCCCGCGACTCCATGCCGACCACGATGTCGACGCGCTGGTCCATGTAGGGCGCCACGAGCTCGTCGATGGCCTCCCGGTACGCGTTGGCGTCCTTCAGGAGGGTCGTGATGTCGTAGAACAGGATGCCCGGCTTGGGGAAGTCGGGGACCTCGCGGATCTTGGCGCGCAGATCGTCCACGGACACGGCGTTACGGTCTCCTCGGCTGGGCCTCGGGCATCCTCGAGCGCCCGCTCGACCAGTCTAAGGCAGGCACCGCCCGCGTGATGTCGCGCCTGCCCGCGGACTCATCCGCCCTGCGATCCGCCGAAGCGACGCTCCTGGCCCGCCAGGAGGCGGCGGATGTTGTCGGCGTGGAAGTACCAGATGAGGGCCGTGCCGGCCACGGCGTAGACCAGGTAGAGCGGCGAGAGCTGCCACACGAACGTCATGACCACCATGCTCACGCCCGCCACGAGCGAGGCGGTGAGCGAGGCGATGGACGAGATGTGGGTCACGGCGAAGACGACCACGAAGACGGGGACACCCACCAGGGCCGCCGGCCAGGCGATGGCCAGCAGGCCGCCGATGCCGGGCGAGACCCCGCGGCCGCCAGCGAAGCGGATGAACGGTGAGCGGCTGTGGCCGATCACGGCGGCCAGCGCGGCCAGGATCACGGTCGCGTCGCCGGCATGCAGCAGGATCGGAAGGCCGGCCGCCACGAGGCCCTTGGCGATGTCCAGGCAGCCGGCCAGGACCGCCCAGCGCAGGCCCAGCGTGCGCGCCACGTTCGCCCCGCCGGTCCGGCCGCTACCGACGCTCCGGGGGTCCGGGCCGCCGATCACCCGGGCGATGACGACACCCCAGGGGATGGCCCCGAGCAGATAGGCGATGACGATCAGTGCGACCGCCAGAGGGAGCGCCGCCACGTCCATCCGCGGCAGTATGCCACTCGTCAACGCCGCGGGATGGTCAGGTGCTGGGTCCCGGCGGGAGTTCGGCCGCGCCGTCGACCACGGCCTCCAGGCGATCCGGGCGGTCACGGAACCAGGCTCGCCGGGTGGCGTCGTGGCTCACCTCGCGCACGGCCTCGAGGAGCGCCGCATTGACCGGGGTCGCCACGCCCAGCGCCCTTCCCCGCTCGACCACGGCGCCGTTCAACCATTCCACCTCCGACGGCCCGCCACCCGAGGCGACGTGCAGGTGCAGCGAGGGCGCCTTGCCGCCACGCGCCCCGGCCACCGACCGGACGAAGACGGGCCTCGCCAGGGCGGCCGGGAGCCGCGTTCCCACAGCCAGCAGACGGACCGGGGCGCCGGGCAGATCGACCGGCCGCAGGCCCTGGGCGGCCATCACTGCAAGGGCCTCGCGCAGCTGGCGCCGCTCCACACCGAAGAGGCGCGGGTCGCCGTAGACCGCGGCTGGGCCCAGGCCAAGCACCGCCCCGGAGGCATTGCCGACGAGGTTGGCCACCAGCTTGGACCACTTCATGGCCGGCGCCTCGGGGTAGACCCGCGCCCGCAGGCGTGCCGCCTCGAAGCGCCGTGCCAGGTCGGCGGTGAGTCGCTCGACCGGGCCGCTGACCACCGCCAGCCCGATCCCGCCTCGCCGCAACCAGCGCACCGTGCCGTCCGCCTGGCGGTCGACGGCGGCGGTCACCGAGCCGGCGATGAGCGGCGCGTCCGGGCGTGCCGCCAGGGCGGCGGCCTCGGCGCCGACCCCGTTCTGGACCGTCAGGAGCGGTGTGGCCGGCCAGGCGGCGAGGTCGGCCAGCACGTCGGCCAGCGCCATCATGCGGACGGCGCACAGGACGAGGTCGGGCGGCCCACCGGAGACCGCGGCGACCCCGGGCACGACCGTCACGGGTGCACCGCGGCGCGCGCCCCTCGGATCGATCACGACGGCCGCCCCCCCGGCGGCCCCGGGCACACCCCGCCCGACCACCGTCACGTCGGCGCCACCGTCCGCCAGGGCCCACGCCAGCAGGCCGCCCACGGCTCCGGCGCCCACGACGACGACGCGCACGATCAGGAGCCGCCGGGACCAGCTGCCGAGGGGGGAGCGGCGGCGTAGGCCTCGGCCAGGATCTCCACCGGGTGGCGCAGCCGCGCTCCGGTCGCGGCCTGGATGTGCCAGCGGCACGTCTCCGAG